>CAKOIM010000007.1 GCA_934086815.1 uncultured Bacilli bacterium | reverse complement strand
GCCTTACATATTCATTATACAATATTTTTTTAAAAATAAAAAGACCATTAACAAAATTTGTTTGTCAACAGTCTGAAGTACTTAGTACTTTTTTTTTGCATATTTTAAGTTCTTACTTCAATAAAAAAACGAAGTAATCAAACTTCGTTATAAGTATTTATTAACAATATATTTTCTTGAGCCATCTTTGTTAACATAGTATGATTCAATCACTTCTTTTTTATTATTAACCATAATAGATACTTCGATATAAAGACTATAACCAACTATACCATTTCCAGTCGTATTTAAAATGGCTGCATATTCATTTTGTAAATAAATATCTTTAGTATTTAATTTAATCTTACTAAATTCTTTTTTAAGTTTAGCTTCTTCAGTGCTTATTAAAGTTTTTACTGGTTTTAAAGTATTTTCATTTTGATAAAGATTTAAGTCAACTGCACAACTACCATTTGTTATATCTACGGCTAAATTATATTTACTTGAATCATAATCAGAAGTGCCATATTTACAATTAGTCGGTTTAGTTGTTGTATTACTTTTCTTTCCAATTGTAAGTGTAGTTGTCTGTGGAGAAGTATAATTACCTGATTCATCAGATGCTACAATTTGGATTGTGTAACTTCCTTCTTTTGTATAACTACTGTAATCTATATTATCAGCATCTTCAGTTATTCCCATTGAGTAATATTCGATGTTACATTTCTTTTTACTATTGTCATTACATTTTTCTACAAAATCATCTGGACTATAAGTCTCGCCTTTGCCGATTGTTACATCTTTTACTGTTAAAGTGGGACTTTCGGTATCAACAACATTAACAATTCCTTCATATGATTTTCCATAAACTTTGATTGTTGCTCCATAAGACCCAATTTCGTCTAACTTAACTTTATCGTAGTCGACTTTTATATCACTTTCTTTTACATTTTCAAGTTCTTTAAAAAATAATGTTTTATCGGGATAATCAGAATTTATTTCTACTGCTACAGAATCACCTATTTCTATCACAGCATCTTTATGAGACCCTGATCCTTTGATGCTTATTAACACGGCAATGGATATAACTATTAAAACTCCGACTATACCTCCGATTACTATTGTTGCCGATGAAAAATTGTTTTTCTTTTTTACTTTTTGGTTAAAAAATTTTTTCGCCACTAATTTAACCTCCTTATCATTATTTATAATATTATCATATTTTTAATAATCTTCCAATAAATTTCATAAAATTTTCTTGTAAAATATAAAAAAATATGTTAATATCTTAATTGCAAGTTTATATATTTTATAAATTTTGTTAAGTGGAGGGGATATGCGGACTTGCCCTTTAACCACTTACGCGAGAAAAGTTATAGGAGGTGTTTTTCGTGGCTAAAGAAGTCGTAAGAAAAATTAAATTACAAATTGAAGCTGGTAAAGCTACACCTGCACCACCAGTTGGTACAGTACTTGGGCCTGCTGGAATTAACCTTGGAGAATTTTGTACAAAATTTAATGAAGCAAGTCGTGATAAAATGGGTGATGTAGTTCCTTGCGAAATTACTATTTATGATGATCGTTCATTTGATTTTGTTTTAAAAACTGCTCCAGCTCCGTTTTTATTAAAGAAAATAGCTAAAGTTAAAAGCGGAAGTAAAAAGGGTGCTAATGAAATTGTTGCAACAATTACGCAAAAAGAATTAAGAGAAATTGCTGAAACAAAAATGCCAGATTTAAATGCATATGATGTTGAAGCTGCAATGAAAACAATTGCGGGAACTGCTCGTAATATGGGAATTGCTATCGAAGGTGTAAATGATGCTGAATTAGCTGAACAAGAAAAAGAAGCACAAATAGAAGAAAAAGAACAAGTAAAACGTGAAGAAGAATTAGCAGAAATGGAATCTGAAGCAAAAGAATTGGCTGAAGGTAATGTTGAAGTTCCTGTTCACGGTGAAAATAAAGAAGAAGAATAATTAAAGAAAAAAATGTCCGCTTAATTAACCACAGTTAGGAGGTAAAATATGAAAAAATATGGAAAAAAATATGTGGAAGCATCTAAAAATGTTGATAAAAATAAAGCATATAATTTAGATGATGCAATTAAATTAGTAAAAGAAACATCTGTTACTAAATTTGATAGTACTATTGATGTTGCAATTAAGTTAAATATTGATCCTAAAAAGGCTGACCAACAACTTAAAGGTGCATTATCACTTCCAAACGGAACTGGTAAATCAAAAAAAGTATTAGTTATTGCTAAAGGCGCTGCAGCTGAAGAAGCAAAGAATGCCGGAGCTGACTATGTTGGAGAAAAAGATTTAATTGATAAAATTAAAACAGAAAATTGGTTTGATTTTGATGTTGTAGTTGCAACACCAGATATGATGCCAGAAGTAGGGAAAATTGGTAACATTTTAGGACCACGTAACTTAATGCCAAATCCAAAGACTAATACAGTTACAACTAAAGTTGGTGCTGTTGTTGAAGATTTGAAAAAAGGTATGGTTACTTTCAAAAATGATAAATTTGGTAACATTCATACTGTTATTGGTAAGGTGTCATTTGATGAAGATAAATTAAAAGAAAATTTAGTATATGTTGTTAATTCAATTTCTAAATTAAAACCAAGTGCTGTTAAAGGAACATTCGTTCAAAATATTGCAATTTCTACAACAATGGGTCCTGGTATTAAAGTAGATAAAAATAGTTTTGACAATTAATTAAACTTATAATATAATAGTAAAAAGAAAAAGCAAAACCGAAGACAGTAGGCATACGTAAGACCTACCGAGGGGATACTTAAAAATACTTTTTTAAGCTTCCCTCTAGGAAGCTTTTCTAGTACTAAAGGAGGAGAAAATGGCAAGCACAAAAATTCTTGAACAAAAGAAGCAAGTTGTTGATGAAATAGTTGGAAAACTAAAATCAAGTGAAAGTGTTATAATTTTTCAATATCAAGGAATGACAGTTGAAGAATTAAGTGATTTAAGAAGACAACTAAAAGAAGTTGATTCTGAAGTAAAAGTATACAAAAACACTTTACTTAAGAGAGCTGCTGATCAAACTAATATCAATTTAGATGAATTTTTAGAAGGCCCTAACGCAATATTATTTGGTAAAGAATTATTAGAACCAATTAAAATAGTTAGTGAATTTGCTAAAAAACATAATAAACTTGATATTCGTGTTGGTGTTATTAGCGGTGATGTGGCAGATTTAGCTACAATTAAAGAATACGCAGAAATTCCATCAAGAGAAGGATTACTAACAATGTTAGCTGGTGGAATGATGCAATATGTAAAAGATTTAGCAATAGGTTTAAATTTATATGCTGAACAATTAGAAGGGAAGGAATAATTTATGGCAAAATTAAACAAAGAAGATTTTATAAGTGCATTAAAAGAAATGACTATTCTTGAAGTAAAAGAATTAGTTGATGCAATGAAAGAAGAATTTGGTGTTGATCCAATGGCTGTTGCTGTTGCTGCTGCTCCAGCTGCTGCTGAAGAAGAAGGACCAAAAACTAGAACAGTTGTATTAAAATCAGCTGGTGCAAATAAAATTGCAGTTATCAAAATCATTAAAGAAATTACTGGTTTAGGATTAGTTGAAGCTAAAGGATTAGCTGACAAAGGCGGAAATATTAAAGAAAACATTCCTGCTGAAGAAGCTGAAAACATTAAAAATCAATTAACTGAAGCTGGTGCTGAAGTAGAATTAGCTTAATTAGAACGATTGAATCGTTCTTTTTTTTGACTTATTGACTTTAATATATAGATTTAATATAATTAAGTAACAGGTGAAATAAATGAAATATAAATTGAAAGACTATATTAATAATAAAAACGGTTGGGGTTTAGCAGAAATGCTATTTTTAAGTTCCTTATTACTAATTGCATTACTAGTTGCAGTTTATTTTATATATAAACTTTATAGTAATTTAGGTATTTAAAAAGCTTGACAATCATATAAATTTAATGATATAGTAATACTGCATAAAAAGAACGGTTCTGCCTTGGTAGAACTTACTTTATAGCAAAGTTTGATACACCAGGTTGTGTGTTAATGAAAGGAGAGATATAATGCCAACGATTAATCAATTAGTAAAGAATAATCGAAAAGACAAGAAAAGAAAGAGTAAAAGTCCAGTATTAAATGTTGGATATAATACACTTGAAAAGAAACAAACTGATGCTAAGAGTCCACAAAAAAGAGGTGTTTGTACAAAAGTTGCAACTAGAACACCTAAAAAACCAAACTCAGCATTAAGAAAATATGCTCGTGTTAGACTTTCTAATGGAAAAGAAATCGATGCTTATATTCCTGGTATTGGTCATAACTTACAAGAACATAGTGTTGTTTTAGTAAGAGGTGGTCGTGTTAAGGATTTAATCGGTGTTCGTTATCATATCGTTAGAGGTACACTTGATACTCATGGAGTACAAGATCGTAAACAAGGTCGTAGTAAATACGGAACAAAAAAAGATAAAAAATAATAAATAGGAGGATTTAAAATGCGTAAAAGACGTGCAGTTAAAAGAGATGTTTTACCAGATCCTATATATAATTCAAAGGTAGTGACTAAGCTAGTTAACCAAATTATGTTGGATGGTAAAAAAGGTACAGCTCAAAAAATATTATATGAAGCGTTTGAAATTGTAGAAAAACAAACTGGTAAACCAGCTTTAGAAGTTTACAATCAAGCTTTAGAAAATATTAAACCAGCTCTAGAAGTTAAATCTCGTAGAGTTGGAGGTTCTAATTATCAAGTTCCAATGGAAGTTAAAGATGATAGAGCTCAAACACTAGCTTTAAGATGGTTAGTTAATTATGCTAAATTAAGAAATGGAAAGGGTATGGCCATTAATCTTGCAAACGAAATTATTGATGCTTCAAATGGAACAGGTGGAGCTTGCAAGAAACGTGAAGATACACATAGAATGGCAGAAGCAAATAAAGCATTTGCTCATTACAGATGGTAATTGCTTATGGCTAGAGATGTTTCAATTGATAAATTAAGAAATATTGGTATCATGGCTCATATTGATGCTGGTAAAACAACAACAACAGAAAGAATTTTATTCTTAACTGGTATTACACATAAAATTGGTGAAACTCACGAAGGTGAATCACAAATGGACTGGATGGAACAAGAAAAAGAAAGAGGTATTACAATTACTTCTGCTGCTACTACTTGTCATTGGAATGGTTATAGATTAAATATTATAGACACTCCTGGTCACGTAGACTTTACTATCGAAGTTCAAAGAAGTTTAAGGGTTTTAGATGGTGCTATTGCATTAATTGATGCTCAAGCTGGTGTTGAACCACAAACTGAAACTGTATGGCGCCAAGCTAATGAATACAAAGTTCCTAGAATGATTTGTGCTAATAAAATGGAAAAAATGGGTGCGGATTTCTATTATTCTTTAGAAACAATTAAGAGTAGATTAGGAGCTAATGCAGCACCTATTATATTACCTATTGGAGCTGAACAAGAATTTACAGGTTATGTAGATTTAGTTGAAAATAAAGCTTATAAATATGATGGTACAGAAAATCAAGAAATTATTGAAATTGAAATTCCTGAAGATATGGTCGCAAAAACTGCTGAATATAGAACAAAATTAATTGAAGCAGTAGCAGATTTTGATGAAGAATTAATGATGAATTATCTTGATGGAAAAGAAATTTCTGTTGAAGAATTAAAGGCTGCTATTAGAAAAGCAACTTTATCAGTAGAATTTTTCCCAGTGTTATGTTCTGATGCTTTAGGTGATAAGGGAACACGTACATTACTTAATGCGGTAATTGATTATTTACCATCACCAACTGACATTGAAGCTATAGAATGTACTGATGCTAAAGGAAATGATGTTTTAAGACATCCAAGTGATTCTGAACCATTTACAGCATTAGCTTTTAAAATAATGACTGATCCATATGTTGGTAGATTATCATTCTTTAGAGTTTATTCTGGTGTTTTAAAAAGTGGTTCTTATGTACTTAATTCAACAAAAGATTCTAAAGAAAGAATTGGTCGTATTTTACAAATGCATGCTAATCAAAGAAAAGAAATTACTGAAGTATTTGCTGGTGAAATAGCTGCTGCTGTTGGGTTAAAAAATACAACAACTGCAGATACATTATGTGATGAAAAAAATCCATGTATCATGAAGGGTATGGAATTCCCAGCTCCAGTTATTGATATAGCTATTGAACCGAAGAGTAAAAATGATCAAGATAAAATGGCAATTGCTATTCAAAAGTTAGTTGAAGAAGATCCAACTCTTAGAGTTAAAACAGATACTGAAACTGGTCAAACAGTACTATCTGGAATGGGTGAATTGCACCTAGACATTATAGTTGATCGTATGCGTCGTGAATTTAATGTTGAATGTAATAAGGGTAAACCACAAGTTGCTTATCGTGAAACATTAACACAAACAGCTGAATGTGAAGGTAAATATATTAAACAATCAGGTGGACGTGGACAATACGGACATGTTTGGGTTAAGTTTGAACCAAATCCTGAAAAAGGATATGAATTTGTGGATGCTATTGTTGGTGGTGTAGTTCCTCGTGAATATATACCTGTAACTGACAAAGGATTACAAGAAGCTATGGCTGGTGGTATCCTTGCTGGTTATCCGATGGTAGATGTAAAGGCTACATTATTTGATGGATCATACCATGATGTAGACTCATCAGAAATGGCATTTAAAATAGCTGCATCAATGGCTTTAAAAGAAGCTAAAAATAAATGTAAACCTGTACTTCTAGAACCAATTATGAAAGTTGAAGTAGTAGTTCCTGAAGAGTATATGGGTAACGTTATGGGAGATTTAACATCTCGTCGTGGTAAACCACTTGGTAATGAATCACGTGGTAATGCATTATCTATAAATGCTATGGTTCCACTTGCTGAAATGTTTGGTTATGCTACAACATTACGTTCTAATTCACAAGGACGAGGAAACTTTACAATGACATTAGATCATTATGAAGAAGTTCCAAAAAATATTGCTGAAGAAATAATTAAGAAAAACAGCATTAATTAAGAATAATACTTGAAAAATTTTCAAGCATTAGATAAAATATAATAGTAATATAAATGAAGGAGGAAAAAATTATGGCAAAAGAAAAATTTGACCGTGCTAAAGAACACGTTAATATTGGTACTATTGGACACGTTGACCATGGTAAAACAACATTAACTGCTGCAATTACAAAATACTTTGGAAATTTTGTTGATTATGCTGATATCGACAAAGCTCCAGAAGAAAGAGAAAGAGGTATAACAATCAACACTGCGCATGTTGAATATGAAACTGACAAACGTCACTATGCACACGTTGACTGTCCAGGCCATGCTGACTATGTTAAAAACATGATCACTGGTGCTGCACAAATGGATGGAGCAATCCTTGTTATCGCTGCTACTGACGGACCTATGGCGCAAACTAGAGAACATATCTTATTATCTCGTCAAGTTGGTGTGCCTAAAATCGTTGTTTACATGAATAAATGTGATCAAGTAGATGATCCAGAATTACTAGATTTAGTAGAAATGGAAATTAGAGAATTATTAGGAGAATATGATTATGATGCTGATTGTCCTATCATTCGTGGTAGTGCATTAAAAGCATTAGAAGGTGACGAAAAAGCTGTTCAAAGTATTCGTGACTTAATGGCTGCTGTTGATGAATATATTGACTCTCCAGTACGTGATACTGACAAACCATTCTTAATGAGTATTGAAGACGTGTTTACTATTTCAGGACGTGGAACAGTTGTTACTGGACGTGTTGAACGTGGACAATTAAAATTAAATGATGAAGTTGAAATTGTTGGTTTAAAACCTACTAAAAAAACAGTTGTTACTGGAATTGAAATGTTTAGAAAATCTCTAGACTTTGCTCAAGCTGGTGACAATGCTGGATGCTTACTACGTGGTATTGCTCGTGATGATGTTGAACGTGGACAAGTTTTAGCTAAACCAGGAAGCGTTACACCTCATACTAAATTTAAAGCAAGTGTATACGTATTATCTAAAGATGAAGGAGGACGTCATACTCCATTCTTCTCAAATTATCGTCCACAATTCTATTTCAGAACTACTGACGTAACTGGTGTTATTGAATTACCAGAAGGTGTTGAAATGGTTATGCCTGGTGATAATGTAGATATGACTGTTGAATTAATTGCTCCAGTAGCATTAGAAAATGGTACTAAATTCTCTATCCGTGAAGGTGGTAGAACTGTTGGTGCCGGAGTTGTATCTGAAATTATTAAATAATTTGATATAATTTAAAACAATCTTAGGACTTTTGGTCTTAAGATTTTTCTTTTTCAAAAAATAGATAATTAATGACATAAGTAAAAAAATGATAAAATATTTCTTAAAGAAGGAGTGATTACCATGGATGAAATTAATTTTACGAATTGCAAAGAATTGATTTGTGAATATGGTGGCAGTGAAAAAAAGAAAAAAATAGAATATAATAATGATTTATATCTTTTGAAATTTCCAGATCCTATTTGCGAAAAGGATTTACCACTATCATATATGAACAATGTTTTTTCTGAATATATTGGATGTAAAATATTTTCAAGCGTGGGTATTCCTACTCAAAAAGTAATTATAGGCACTTATAATGAAGAAAGTACAATAATGCAAATTAAGAAAAAAGTGGTTGTTGCATGTAGGGATTTCACTAATAATAATGAAAAATTAGTAGAGTTTTCATCACTTGCAAATAGTATCACAGAAATAGATAAAAAATTTACAACTGATATAGTTGATATTTATGAAGTTATGAACAGATTAAACTGTAATAAAGAGAAAATGATAAATAAGTTTTGGGACATGTTTGTTGTTGATACCCTTATTGGTAATGTTGACAGACACTTATCAAATTTTGGTTTCATAATCAATAATAATAATGTTGATTATGCTCCAATATATGATTGTGGATCAACACTTCATCCACTTTTAAGTGATGAAAAAATGAAAGAAATTTTGAAATCAAAAGCAGATTTTAAAAATACAGTATTTAGCATTTATCCAGTTTATAAATATGATTTAAAAAAACTTACATATAATGAGTTTTATCTAAAAAATATAGAAGATTTAAACAATGCATTACTTAGAATTTATCCTAAAATTAATATGGAAAAAATAAATTCAATAATAGATGATACTCCATACATGAGCAATATCAGAAAAGAATTCTTAAAAAAATCAATATTATTTAGAAAAGAAAACATACTGGAAAAGGCATACAAGAAGTTACTTAAATAAATAACTTATCAATTGGAATTAATTATATAGATATGAAAAAAACTACATTGTATTAACTTTGTAGTTTTATTTGTTAAATTCTTTTGCTAATAAACCACTTTTTAACAAATGATTGTAAGCATCTTCATTAATAGGCAAATCAAATTCTCCAAGGTATTCATATACATCAGGGTTAAATCCGAGTTTAAATCGATTTAAACCGTAGTATGGAGCTTCTTTTGATAAGTCTGCGGTTATTCCATTTAAGTCTGCATATTTAAATTCTTTTTTGTAATATTTTAATAAAGAATAGTAAAGAAAATAATTCGGAGAAAATCTAGATAATGATTTATCATAACCGCTTATTTGAATTGTTATTCTGTTTTGATGTTTTAAAATTATAGCGCCGGCTACATACGTTTCAATATTTTGATTTAAATTTTTAGCAGCCTCAGCAATATCATTTTTGTATGAAAGAAGTGCTTTATCTGAATTCATCTTAGCATTTATAATATTGGGATTACTATTTACAATCAATCTGTTGTTTAGTTGAGCATTTCTTTGTAATTCTAAATTATAAATATATTGTGAATTAATTAAAAACTTTTTATAATCAACTTTAACAAGTAATAAATCAACATCGCCGGTTTTATTAAAAACATTATATAAATCATTATAATAATAAGTATCTTTATTTATTTTATTTTTAATAAAATCGTATAATATATTAATTTTTTCTAGGCTTGCTTTTTCAAGAACTAATCCTTTTCTAAATCCTTTTTTAACTTTATTGCGAGTATTTTTGCTTAATACGTTTGCATCAAAATTAGATAAATTTACTATTGCATTTATTCTTGGTAGTAATGCTTCAAATTGCATATTATCTTTTAATTTTATATATCCGGCATTTTTTAAATTATCAATAATATTAACATTATTATTTTTTACAAACGTTTTTGTTTTTGTGTCTAATTTTGATATTGCTATTTCAGGGTTAATTTTAATAAAAGCAAAATTTCTTTTAGAATAAAACTCTTTTAATTTTTGTGTAAAATCTTTAAGTAAATAAAGGTTAGAGTAATCTATTAAAAAACCTCGAGGTGAATAGCCATAATAAATATTACCAATTTTTTTATATAAAATTAATGCTGCGGCTTTTATTTCATCTCCTTCGTAACAAATAAATTCATATTCATATCCTTCTTCGGCTTTTAAAATAGCATAATTAATAGTTTGATGACAGTTTCCTATAAAATGAGTCTCAGAAAATTTTTTAAATTCTGCTAAAGACATTTCTCTTATAAACATGAAACCATCTCCTTTTTGTAGGTAATTATTATAACATAAATTTACACTAAAATCTATAAATTTATTGACTTGAATTATATTAATTCGTTATAATGTTAATAGGTGATAATTATGGCTAGTAGTTTAAAAAATAGTGTTGAAAATATGTATAAAAGAATGTTGCTTTGTTCATTTTTAACAGCAATAAGTACAATTGTTGTAGGTGGTATTTTAATGTTCATGCCTAACTTAACTAATAAAATTATAGGTATAGTTATTGGTGTAATATTTTTATTATCTGGGCTAAGTTCTGTATATAAATATTTTAATCGCGATGGAGCTAAGCTTTATTCAATGAATTTAATATTTGGTATTCTTTATGCTTTATTAGGTATTCTACTTATAATATATCCATATACAGTAGTGGAGTTTGTCACTGTTTGTTTGGGAATATTTATGATCATTAATGGTGTTAGTAAAGCTAATTATGCTTTATGGCTAAAAAGGGGAAATGAAGATTCTTGGTTAATAACTTTAGCAACAGGAATACTAATTGCAATCATTGGTTTATTAGTTATTTTTAATCCTTTTGCTAGTTTAACTTTAACAAAACTTGTAGGTGTGTTTTTAATTATAACTGGGGCCTTAGATATTATGGACATTGTGTTATTTAAAAATAGAAGTAAGGAAATAATGGAAATATTTTGGTAGATAAGAAAGGGGACATTTTATGTTAATAAAGGATATACACGCAAGAGAAATATTAGATAGTAGAGGAAATCCTACAGTTGAAGTAGAAATGACTTTAGAAAATAATATATCTTGTATTGCAAGTGTTCCAAGTGGAGCTTCGACAGGTAGTAGAGAAGCCTTAGAATTAAGAGATAAAGATAAAAGATTTGGAGGCTTAGGAGTTTTAAAAGCAGTTAATAATGTTAATAATGTTATTAGACCATATCTAATAGGAAAAAAAATAGATCAAGGTTTTGTTGATAATACTTTAATAGAATTAGATAATACCGAAACTAAGAGTAATTTAGGAGCTAATGCAATGTTAGCAGTATCTCTTGCATGTTTAAAATGCCTAGCTAAAATGAATAATAAAGAATTATATGAATATGTAGCAAGCAATAAAGTGACATTACCAATACCTATGATTAATATAATAAATGGTGGTGTACATGCGGTAAATAATCTTGATATTCAAGAGTTTATGATTATGCCTGTGGTAAAAGGAATGAAAGAAAGAATTAGAGCTGGGGCAGAAATATTTCATGAATTAAAAAAATTATTAACAATAAATAAATATGCTGTTGGAGTAGGAGATGAAGGTGGATTTGCGCCGAATTTAGATAATACTTGCATGGCTCTAGAATTTATAATGGAAGCTATAAAAAAAGCTGGTTATAAACCAGGGGAAGATGTTTTTATTGCTTTGGATGTTGCTGCAAGTGAACTATATAATAAAGAAACAAAGAAATATAAAATTGATAATAAAGAATTAACTGTAGAAGAACTTATGAAATATTATGTGTTTTTAGTTGATCGTTATCCTATATTGAGTATTGAAGACCCTTTTTATGAAGATGATTTTGAATCATTGAGTAAGTTTACAAGTCTTGTAGGTAAAAGAATAATGGTTGTCGGAGATGATTATTTTGTAACTAATGAAAAGTATTTGCGTAAAGGTATAAATATGAAAGCTGGCAATGCTATATTACTTAAAGCCAATCAAATTGGTACAGTTACAGAAATGACAAAGACAATTATGTTAGCTAAGAAAAATAATTATAAAACAATAATATCACATAGAAGTGGAGAAACAGAAGATACCTTTATTGCGGATCTAGCTGTAGGATTAGCAATACCTTTTATTAAAACTGGTTCAATGTGTCGAGGAGAAAGAATTGCTAAATATAATCAATTAATTCGTATTGAAGAAAAGTTAAATAAAAGATAGTTATTTAGCTTTTTTTAAAGTATATAATTTACAAGGAGGAGAAATGAAAAAAATAGTAGATGGAAATACGGCGTGTAGTAATATTGCTTATTATTTTAGTGAAGTTAGTAGTATTTATCCGATTACACCTTCAAGCCCTATGGCTTCTAATATTGATAATTTAAGAAATACTACAAAGACTAATATATTTGGTTCTGTTCCAGAACTTATAGAAATGCAATCAGAAGTAGGAGCCGCTGGGGCGTTACATGGATCGTTATTATCAGGGAGTTTATCAACAACATTTACAGCAAGTCAAGGCTTATTATTAATGCTTCCAAATATGTATAAAATAGCCGGAGAGATGTTACCGGGGGTAATACATGTAGCAGCAAGAAGTATAGCGACTCATGCTTTATCAATTTTTGGTGATCATCAAGATATTTATGCAACACGACAAACAGGTTTTTGTATACTTGCATCATCTAATGTTTTTGATGCACAAAACTTAGCCGCAGTAGCTCATTTATCTGCAATAAAAGGAAGTTTACCTTTTTTACATTTTTTCGATGGCTTTAGAACTAGTCATGAAATAAACACTATAGAAGATTTAACAAAAGAAGATATAATGAGTTTGATTGATATGGATGCATTAAAAAGTTTTAAAAATAGAGCATTACATCCTAATAATAAACATGTTTATGGCATGGCCCAAAATGAAGATGTATATTTTCAAATAACGGAAGCTAGAAATAGTTTTTATGACAAAATTCCTGATATTGTAAATGAATATATGCAAAAAATAAATGATATTATGCATACTACTTATAAACCTTTTGTATATTATGGAAAAAAGAATGCTAAGAAAATTATTGTTGCTATGGGTAGTGTTAATGATACTATTAAAGAAGTCGTAGATAATTTAGAAGATGTAGGTCTTATCGAAGTTCATTTATATAGACCATTTAGTGAAAAATATTTTTTAGATGTTCTTCCTAAAACTGTTGAAAAGGTAGCTGTATTAGATAAAACCAAAGAAGCTGGATCTTTTGGTGAACCTTTATTTTTAGATGTTGCTAGTGTTTTAAGAAACCACAATATTAAAGTTTATGGTGGACGTTATGGTTTATCTAGTAAAAACACTAGTCCTAGTGATATTTATAGTGTATTTAAAATGCTCGATGAAAATCCTAGACATAATTTTACCGTGGGCATAAATGATGATGTTACTAACTTAAGTATTAAGAAATATAATTTTAATGTAGACAATAATTCAAATGAAATAAAAGTATTTGGCTTTGGTAGTGATGGTATGGTAAGTGCTAGTAAAGATTTACTTAAAGTTATTAATAAAGTTACTGATAATTATGTCGAAGGCTATTTTGAGTATGATTCTAAGAAAAGTGGCGGAGTAACTATTTCACATCTAAGATATTCAAGTGAATCAATAAATAAACCTTATTATGTAACAAATCCTAAACTTATTGTTGTTACAAAAGATGTTTATTTCAGATTGTTTGATATTGTAAATGATATAAAGGATAATGGGATACTTTTAATTAATACTATAAAAAATGAAGAAGAACTAAATAAATTAATTCCTAGTAAAGTAAAGAAAATTCTTAAGGAAAAAAATATTAATGTTTACTATATAGATGCGGATAATATAGCTTATAAACATAATCTTAAAGGGAAAATAAGTAAAATTATGGAAAGTTTAATTTTACAGTTATTAAATTTTGAGTGTTTAGATGTTTTAAAAGATAATATTAAGATTTTATATAAAACTAAAGGGGAAGAAGTTATTAACAGTAATATAAATTCTTTGGATGAAGCATATGGTAATTTGAATAAATTGAATATTGATTATGAACCAAAGGATTCCCTAGAAATTATTGATACGGATGTAATTAGTTTAGTAAATGCTCGAAAAGGTTATGAAATACCAGTAAGTAAATTAATGCCTTTTGCAAACGGGACTTTTCCATGGGGAACAACTAAAAATGAAAAAAGAAACATATCTAATATAGTACCTGTGTGGAATAAAGATAATTGTATTCAATGTGGTATGTGCTCATTAGTATGTCCTCATGCTGTAATTAGAAGTGTAATAAGTGATGATGGTATTAATTTAATTAAAAGTAATGATTTAAAATATTCTATTAAAATTAGTGAGAAAGATTGCACTGGGTGTGGTTTATGTGTTAATGTTTGTCCGGGCAAAATTGGAAATAAAGCTTTAGAGTTAATTGAAAAGCCAATTAAAAATGAAATAGATTTTGATAAATATAATTATGAAAATCCGTTAGAGTGTAATTCTGTAAAAGGAACACAATTACAAAAACCTTTATTTTCTTTTAGTGGGGCGTGTGCTGGATGCGGAGAAACTTCATATATTAAATTGTTAACACAAATGTTTCAAGAAGAATTAATTATTGCAAATGCAACTGGTTGTTCAAGTATTTATGGAGGATCTTTTCCTTCATCTCCATATGAAATCCCATGGGCTAATTCTTTGTTTGAAGATAATGCTGAGTTTGCCTTAGGTATTCATATGACTTTCAAACATAAACGAAAAGAAATTGAAAATATAATGAGAAAATATTATAAAAGTGTTAGTGATGATGTTAGAGAATTGTTTGATATATGGTTAAACAATAAGGAAGATTATCAAATTACTAAAAAAATAAAATATGCTTTATTAAATAAGAATATTCCTCAAGAATTAAAAGAACTAAGTGATTATATTATAGCTAGGACTATTTGGGCTATTGGTGGTGATGGATGGGCATATGACATCGGATATGGTGGATTAGATCATGTTCTTCACTCTAATGAAAATGTAAAAATATTAGTTTTAGATACCGAAGTATATTCAAATACTGGTGGTCAAGCAAGTAAAGCTAGTAAATATGGAGCTGTAGCAGAATTTGCTAATAGTGGAAAAAGAACTGTAAAAAAAGATTTATTTAGATTAGCTATGTCTATTCCTAATTGTTATGTTGCAAGTGTAGCAATTGGTGCAAATATGAATCAAACGATAAAGGCTTTTAATGAGGCTAATAAACATGAAGGACCAGCAATTATAATTGCGTATGCCCCTTGCATTGAACAAGGAATAAAAAGTGGAATGGCGAGTAGTATAGATGAACAAAAATTAGCAGTTTCTTGTGGTTACACTTTATTAATGCGTTATGATAATAATTTAGTAATTGATTCAAAAGAACCAGAGTTTGATAAGTATAATGACTTTTTAAATAATGAAATAAGATATAATGCTTTAAAAATAAAAGATGAAAATTTAGCAAAAGAATTATTAAGTTATCAAAAAGAAAATGCTGTTAAAAGATATAATTATTATAAAAAAATAAGCGAAATAAATCCAGAAACATAGCGTTCTGGATTTTGTTTTAAAAAAAATAGGAGATCATATGATCTCCAAAAGAATAAAAAGGGGTTGACTAGTGTGATACTAGCACCAATTCGCCTTCTTTAAGTGAATTGGTGATTACTATACTAACCGATTTTCATTTATTTGTCAATAAAAAAAACAAAAAAATGTTATAATTATAAAGAGGTGTTTTATGAAGTTAGAATTAATACCAAAACTAGGGCCTAAAACAATAAATTTATTAAAAAAAATTAATATAAATACTGTTGAAGACTTAGTAACTTTTTATCCATTTAGATATAACTTGATAAAAATAAGTAACATAAATGATATTAAAGAAAATGAATTATGTTATGTAAAAGTAAAAATTATAAGTGAACCTAAAATTGTATATTATAAACGAAATTTAAATAAATTAGAATTTATGGTGGAAAGTAACAACTGTATTTTTAAAGTGGTAATATTTAATAGATTTTTTTTGAAAAAGAATTTACAAGTTTCAAAAGATATTTTAGTGATGGGAAAATATGATAAGAGAAGAAAAATTTTTGTTGCTAATGATATTAGTTTTGATTTTACAGAAAAAATTGAGCCTGTATACCATTTAACAGAAGGCTTAAAAAATAAAGTATTAACTGACTTTATTAAAAGTGGTTTAGAAATAGCTAATATTAATGATAATATTCCACTGTATTTAAGTGGAAAATATAATTTTATTGATAAAAAGTCTTCGTTACAAAAAATTCATTTTCCAGAAAGTATTAAAGATATAAAGGATAGTAAATTAAGACTAATATATGAAGAATTATTTGAAT
The DNA here is from genome assembly GCA_934086815.1 of uncultured Bacilli bacterium. GTDB lineage: Bacteria > Bacillota_I > Bacilli_A > RF39 > UBA660 > Onthocola_B. The sequence continues at coordinate 31,629 of CAKOIM010000007.1, read as the reverse complement.
ATATGTTTAAAGTTAATTATTTAAAAAAACAAAATAAAGTAACTACAAAAATAAGAAAAGAATTTGATATTAATTTAATAAATGATTTTATGGCAAATTTAAATTTTAAGTTAACGGAAGACCAAGAAAATGCTATTAATGAAATATTAGATGAAATGAAATCAGAGAAGCGAATGAATAGAATTATTATAGGTGATGTTGGAAGTGGTAAGACTATTGTTGCTATAATTGCTATGTTGGCGAGTTTTTTTAGTAATTATCAATCAGCATATATGGTTCCGACTGAAATTTTAGCTAAACAACATTTTAATACTATAAAAGAATATTTTAAACTATATAATATTAATGTTGATATTATAACTGGGGCTTTATCTAAAAAGGAAAAAGAAAAAAAGTATCTTGAATTAAAAGAAGGGAAAATCAATGTTATAATTGGTACTCATGCTTTATTAAATGAAAATATAGAGTTTAATAATCTTGGTTTAATCATTACAGATGAACAACATCGCTTTGGAGTTATGCAACGAAAAAAAATACAGGATAAAGGCAGTTATAATAATACGGATGTATTATATTTATCGGCAACTCCAATTCCTAGAACATATGCTCTTACATTATATGGAGATTTAGATATATCACAAATTAAAAGCAAACCTAGTATAAGAAAAAAAGTAATTACAAAAGTTTATGAAGAAAAAGAAATAAAAATAGTGTTAATGCAAATGCTAAAAGAATTAAAAGATAATCATCAAATTTTTGTGGTATCACCTTTAATAGAAACAAATGAAGAAAATGAAATAAATAGTGTGATGAAATTAAAAGAAAAACTGTCGAAAGCTTTTAAAGAAAATGTAAGAATTGAAATTTTACATGGTAAATTAAGTAATGAAAAAAAAGATAAGTTAATGGAAGAATTTATTGCAAATAAAATAAATATATTGTTATCTACTACAGTTATTGAAGTTGGAGTTGATGTTGCTAATGCCACCATGATGATAATATTTGATGCGGAAAGATTTGGTTTAGCAACGCTTCATCAATTAAGAGGTCGAGTGGGTAGATCTGATTTACAAAGTTATTGCTATTTAATTGGAAATAAAAATAACGCTCGATTAAAAGTTATGGAGAGTAGTGATGATGGATTTTATATTTCTGAAATGGATTTTAAACAAAGGGGCGAAGGAGATTTATTTGGAACAAAACAAAGTGGAGAAATAACTTTTAAAATTGCTAATATAAAACGTGATATAAAAATTTTATTGCAGGCTAATATTGATAGTCAAGAATTTATAAACCAAAAATTATACAAGGAATATACATATTATACTAATTTAATCGATGAACAAAATTTTTTAAATTAAAAATAAAGAAAAGTGATTGACAAAAATTAAAAAAAATATTATGCTTATACTAGCATGATAGATGTCATGCTAATAACCTGATCTCTCTTACGAAATTCAATGTGAAGAGATCAACCAAAACCCCCTGAAGGACCTCGAAAGAGGTCCATTTTGTTTTCTTGAGTTTAAAAAAATTTAGAATATGAGCATAAATAATTAAATGAATTTGTATAAGTTTGATAAAACTTATTAAGTTGGTATCTAAGTTGTACTTTTTAATTAAAATACCACAATCAATTGACTTCTGTGGTAAATTGCTTTAAAATTATGTCAAGAGGTGATTAAAATGGTATTTCTATATAAAGAACTTATTCAAAAATATGAAAGTGATTATAAAATAAAAAAGTTAATCCAAGAAGGAAAAATATTTAAAATTGAAAAAGGAATTTACAGTGATAAAAAGAATGTGAATTATTTAGAAATAATATCAAAAAAATATCCTAATGCAATATTTACTATGGATAGTGCATTTTATTACCATAATTTAACAGATGTCATTCCTGAAAAAGAATATCTTGCATTAAAAAGAGATAGCACTAAAATTAGTGATAGTAGGATTAAAGTTGTATATTACCAAGATAAATTTTTTGATATTGGTATATCGACTTTAAATATAAATGGTGTTGAAGTTAAAGTGTATGATAAAGAAAGAATGCTAATAGAACTAATAAGAAACAGAAATTCAATAGGTTTCGATTATTACAAAGAGATAATTGAGAATTATAGAGAAATTAAAGAAACACTTAATACCAAAAAGATAGCCGAATATATAAGTAATTTTGCAATAGAAAATCACTTATATGATGTTATTATGAAAGAGGTATTTTAATGAATATAAATACAATATTTAATAATTATTTAGCAAATGGATATTCAAATTTAAATGCTATTTCGAAAACTTGCCAAGATATTATTTTAGCGCAAATAAGCAATTCTAGCTTAAATAAAAATGTAACAATTAAGGGTGGAGTTGTAATGATGGCTATTTCTAAAGATATAAGAAGAGCAACACAAGATTTAGATATAGATTTTATAAGATATTCTTTAGATGATTTAGCAATAGAAGCATTTATAGAAAAATTAAATGATAAAGATATTAAAATAAAAATTACTTCATCAATAAAAAGACTTCATCATCAAGATTATGATGGTAAAAGAGTTTTTATAGATATATTTGATAATTTTGGTAATGTATTTTCTACCAAGTTAGATGTTGGTGTACATAAAGATATTGATATAGACCAAGATGAATTATGTTTTGATTTAGGTATAGATTCTAATAGTGTTACTTTACTTGCTAATTCAAAAGAACAAATATGTATAGAAAAAATAAAGTCATTATTAAAATTTGGTATTACATCAACAAGATACAAAGACATTTTTGATATTTATTATTTGATAAATAAAAGTGATTTTGATAAGCGACGTTTTTTAAATTATTTAGATAAATTAATTTTTAGAAACGAATTAATTGAAGAAAGTAATATAATAGATTTACAAAATAATTTAAAATATACATTATCAAATAAGAGATTTAAAACCATGGTTAATATGGCAAAAAACAATTGGCTTGAATTGTCTATAGATGATACGGTTAATTCAATTTTAGAATTCATATCTTCGTTGGAATTAGTCGAGGTATAATACTATGAATAATAGTGAAATATTAAAATTAATAAAGAATTAGAAATAAAAAAATTACAATTAGAAGTAGATAAATTGAAGAAACAATTTAACGAAATAACAACAAATTCATCAGAAGATATTTCAGGTCGTGAAGATTCAGTTAAAATATTTATGGATTATTTTAAAGGGAGAAATGATGTATATCCTCATGATGTATTATTTTTAACAATGCCTATTTCTGGTCAAACTAGAGTAACACAGTATGCTGGAAGATTACATAGGCAAGATAGTAATAAAAAAGAAATATTAATTTATGATTATATAGATGATAATTTTTCAAAAACTCGTAATATGTTTCTGAAAAGAAAAAAAACATACGAAAAATTGGGATATGAAATAGTTGAAGAAAATTAGTGCTTTAATTTTAATATGTGATAAATAAAAATTATATTAATATGATTTATTATTATTTTTCTAGATACCAAAATCAGATACTAAATGGTTAAAATAAAGTTATTTTTATAAACTTTAATAAATTTTGATAAAAGAAAAAGCTTTATTTTGTAAGACTTTAATCAATTAATAAATTGTTACGAACTGATAATAATATTTCCTCCTGAAGAGAGCGAAAGCTCTCATTTTTGTTTATTTTAAGAGTTTGGAGCCTACTTGGTAATTTTAGGTACACTTTTAGGTACACAAATTTAGAAAAAGACATTATTATCCCGACAAATCTAATGAAATTTTTTATATTTTCATTAGTCTTGTCAGAGTTATAATTTATTCATTTTTAATGTGGATAATACTGATAAAAAGGAACTTTTATGTTATAATTTTATTAGTGGAGGTGCTAAAATGTCTGAAAGAGAATTGGATTCAAGTATAAATGATTATATTGAAACAGAAACACCTAAAAACTACGTAAAACAATTAGAATGGGATATGGCTATTGGACTTCAAGAAGTAGATAACTTAAAACCATCTAAATATTTAGAAAAACTACTACAAGAAAATGTAACAGGTGAAAAAACTATTTATGAAGTAGAAAATGAATTAAAAGAGTATTATCTAGAAAAAGAAAAGAATAATGAAGTTAATCATAATGAATTAGAATGCGATTTAGTATCTACTAGAATAGTGGAATTGTTACAAGAAGATAACTTTGAATTATCTGTGGATTATTTAAAATATGTCCATAAATACTTATTTCAAGATGTCTATGAATTTGCAGGAGAATTTAGAAAAGTAGATTTTTCTAAACATGAAAGAATCTTAAATAATGATTCAGTAGCTTATGGAGATCATAAGTTATTAGAACAATCACTAGATTACGATATAACACTTGAAAAAAATAAAAACTATAAAGAAATGAATATAGTTGATGTAATTAATAATATAACATATTTTTCTAGTAGAATATGGCAAATACATCCATTTAGAGAAGGCAATACTAGAACTACTGCACTATTTATAGAAAAGTATCTAGTATCACTAAGATATAATGTGGATAATACTTTATTTAAAGATAAATCAGTATATTTTAGAAATGCATTAGTAAGAAGTAATTATTTTAATAATTATTTAAATATAAAAGAGGATAATAGCTTTTTAATTAAATTTTATGAAAATTTATTATTAGGTAAAAATAATAATTTACATTCAAAAGATGTAATTGTAGAGGAATTATTTAATAAAGAGAATTAAAAAAGAGGCGCTAGTACAGGCTTATTAATTTAATAGGTTGATTTATGGAAAGATGTGTGTAAATGCTAAAGATTATGCAAAAATATATGGAAATTTTTATATTCAATTATATTCTTTTGCTTTTGAGACATTTTATAATTACAAATCATTGGATTTGTTTTATAACAAATTTATAAAAACGGATGGGCATTTGAAATGTATAATTTTGAATTTCCTGAAAATTATGCTATTAAAACTGATTATACAATAAGAAAACTATATTTACTTACACCCATAATGTATTTGTATTATGTTGCGATTGGTAAAAAGAAATAAATTTGATAAATATAAAATATTATGTTAGGATAGTATTAATTTTTAGGGGGATTGTTATGAAAGGTAAGTTAAGAATAGAACCTAAGGATGAAATGGAATTATATGTTTATAACTTAAATTATGGCATTTATCCCTTTGATTATGAGATATCCATAGGAACTGATCTATCTAAAGATTTTTTGAGTTTAGTATCGACTACTGGTGATTTAGCAGAAAGTATCGATGTTTTGATAGAAATAACAGATGATTTAAAATCTGTAGAGTTCTATAAACAATGTAGAGATCATTTATTTAAACTTTTAAATGAAGTAGAGTATATTTCTTTTGATTATGATATAGAAGAAGTTATAAACTATATTAAAAATAATCCTATTCTTAAAACTCGGAAAATATTATTTACGGATGTGTATGATTTAAATCCAAAAGTCATAAAACTACTAGAGGATGCTTTTGGTAATGAAACAGATAATATATACTTTGATGTAGCAGGAAATACCACTTTTATTGATTTCGAAGAATATAAGCAAACTATTGATATTATTGATAATATGATAAAGGAAGTAGAAAAGTTTAATTTTTCACCACTTGAGAAAATAATGTATGTGTATGATTTAGTAAGAAATAAAGTTTATTTAGAAGTTGAAGAAAATGAAGATAAACTAATTTCCAGAACCTTATCATCAGTCTTATTAGGAGATAAAATAGTTTGCGTAGGTTATGCTAAAATATTTAAAACATTATTAGAAAAATTAGGAATTCATTCTCGAGAGGTATACTTATATTGCTCTAGGAAAGTCGGAGGTCATGCTAGAAATGAGGTTTATATTAAAGATGAAAAATATGGCGTGGATGGAGTTTATTATTTTGATCCAACATGGGATAGTAAAAGAAATATAAATGATACTAAATATTTGTTATCTTATAGATTTTTTTGTATGACAAAAAAGGAAATGGATTTAATTGATAAAGGGAGAATAGTTGATTTAAATTTCCCATATTTTCAAGATAATTTGGCAAATGAATTTCAAAAAATAGTCGAAGAAAGAGGTATTGAATATGTACCAAAAGAAATGATAAGGTCAATAAATCATATGTCTTGGTTAATACGAGATAAGTCTTTAATAAATAGTTTGGGACTAATAGCAATTTTTATACCAGATTTAAAAAATGATATAAATAAAATTTTTAAAGAATTGAAAAGACTTGTAAAATATTTCGATAAACCATTACAAGCAAATTTATTGTTAGAAGTTCTTTATAATGTAAGAAAGAATCAATATTATTCTAATCCTCAAAAGTACACTATGAGTTTAAATGATTTTTTTAAAATTGTTTTAAACTCTGAGTGGACATTTAACGATAAACTATTCACTGCTTCACTCCTATCTAAAATGACTATTAATCAAAAAGCAAATATTAAAGCTTTTCAATTGAAAAGATATTCTGATGAAAATAATTTAGAAAAAAACATTGAACAAGTAAAATTTACTAAAGTTTTAAGATTGTCTCTAGAAAAAAGAATTAATAAAAAGTAAATAAATTTATTTCGGGTTTATTAAATAATCTGAATTTAAGATTGTTTGTACCTATTCCACTTGAAATAAACATTTTTGTATTATTTATTTCGTATTCATTATTTAAATAATTTTTACCAAGTTTTTGTTTAATTATACCCCCATAAAAGGGTATTTTTATTTGTCCGTTAAGAGTATGTCCCGCTAAAATTACATCAATATTTTTGTCTTTTAATTCATCCATATAATCTGGATAATGAGTTATAACAAGATTAAAGGCAGTTTCGTAGTTATCTTCAGTAGCTAGGGTATTATCAATATTTTCAGTATTTGTAACTCCACTTATTTTAATTGGCTTTATATCTTTGTAAAACACATATGTCGAAGCATTATCAAGCACTTGAAAATTTATATTATTCATTATATTTTTATATGTTTCATTATTATCGTTGTCTCCAATAACTGCATATTTATATAGTTTACAATCTAGTTCATTTAAAATCTTTGTTATATTATTTATTTCTTCATTACTCGGAGTAAATTTACTATTAAATAAATCTCCGGTAAAAACAATAATATTTACTTTGTTATCATTTACTTTCTTGACAATACTTTCAAGCATTTCAATATCTTTACTAGAGGATATTAGTAAATCACTTATTTGCATAATTTTAAAACCTTTATATGATTCAGGTAAATTGGTAATAGTTATATTTTTATTAGTTACTTTAAAAGTGTGGGTATTAATTAAATATCCATTTATAAAAAAAATACTTATTATTACTATAAAAATTACTATTACTTTCTTCATTATATACACCATTTTCTTATTTTTTTTAATCATAACATAATTTAATATGAATGACAATTCTTAAAAAATTATTTAACAATTTATCTGTTAATTGCTTGTTAATTATTTGTTTTACCCTCTTATATTATTCTTGAAATACGCGTGTATTTATGGTAGACTTAATCTAGGTAGGTGTCGAGATGGGAAGATTACGTGAATTAGCATTATTTATGTTTTTATTCTTAATTTTTAGCGGAAATGTTTTAGCAGAAAGTTGTAATTATGAACAAAAGGCAAAGCTAAATAATGAAGTGGCTAATGTTAAGGTAAATTATGAAATATTACAAAAAAAATTGGATCCAAGTTTGTATGGTCCGCCGGATGCAATTATTGGTACGGAAGAGGAAGCTAACTGGGTTCCAACAACAGATTATTTTCAAATTAATGTTTTAAATTTAACAGAAAATTTTTATATTGAAATGAAAAATGAAGTAACAGGAGAGACTTCGACTTATACATATGCCAATACTGATAATGGGAAGTTGACAATAGAATATGAAGATAAATCACAAGTAACAAAGTTTTCAATTGTTGTGAAATCGAGTGATGTAACAGGTTGTGCAGGTGAAAGTTTTAAAACTTTGTACTTAACTTTACCGAGATATAATGATTATTCGGAATATAGTTTGTGTGAAGGATTAGAAGAGTATTATATGTGTCAAAGATATGTAACATTTGACGAGGTGGAATTTGAATATTTTGTTGGTAAAGTGAATAAAGAAATTGAAAAAAAAGAAACTAAAGAAATTGAAGAAAAATTGAAATGGTATGAAAAGGCAGGAAACTTTATTGTTAAACATAAAGTAGCATTTATTACAGGGGGAGTAATTGTAGTTGCTGGTGGTGCAATTACAACGGTTGTAATCATAAGAAAGAGAAGGAGAAGTATAATATGAAAAAGAGGAATTTAGTTTGTTTATTTAGTGCGTTAATGTTATTTGGTGTTAATAGCGTTAGTGCTGTTGACTTTTCTAAAGGAAGTAAATTTAATGTTGTAAAAAATGGTACGGCTAATACTCAAGGATTCTCTTATGGCGGATATACATATAATGGAGAATTAAAATATTATACTACATATAATGGTAAACAATATACAGCATATTGTGAAGATCCGGCTAACTACGGTGGAGGTAATTATGAAGTTGGTAGAGTATTGGGGTCTAATTCTCAACAAGATCATATAAATGCTTATGATAATGGTATTTTAGCTATTTTAAGTAACGGGTATAATCAATTTAACAGTAGTTTAAAATTAGATAATGGAACTGTTGTTAGTGGCGATGAACTATATTTAGCAACAAGTATTGCATCAAGAGCGTTTACATTTGCAAACCATAATGGAAAACAGGTTACACAGCTAACTGCACAATATAAAGCAAAGGCTTCATCTTTAGTAACTTTAGCGATAAGATGGTCTGGAATGTATTATGGTTCAGAAGGAAGTTATTCATCAAATTATTATATAAGAAATTGTAAAAATAAAAGTTGTGTAGAAAAAACAATTGCTAGTTTTTACAGTTGGTATGATGGGAAAACAAATTTGGTGCCAGCTGGTGAAGGAAGCCCTTCATATAATGTTATATTAGCAGCACAAAAATTGTTTAAAATGGCTGTTAAAGCACAAAGCGATTATGCAAATAAAAATACTTCGAATTTTTCAATTGTTGGTAAAATTAATGGAAGCGAAGTAGTGGGTAAAAAAGAAACTTCAAGTACAGCCAAAAAATATGCCTCAATTGTTACAATAGATGAAGATGATACAGTACAAAAACAATATATGTATGCAACTCTTGATGTGAAAAATATGGATGGGCAAACAGGCTATATAAAAAATGTTAGGGTTGAATGTCCTACTTGTAGCGCTGATGGAATAACCCTTGGGGCTATAGAGTACTCTGGAGATTCAAATAATTGGCAAGAATTGAAATCTGATTCTGACATATCTTCTGTACTTAAAAATGAAAATGGCTTAAAAACGGGTAAAATTAATTTAAGATTCATGTATGAAAGAAAAATAACTGATGATTGTAAAAATACTGAATTTGAATTGAAATATGATTATTATAATACAGGGAATGATTTAAAGGGGGTTATTTTAAAAGATCCTCAAGGTAATAATAAGCAAAGATTTTTTGCAATAGCAAAATCACTTGATGAAGGTAACGCTCCGACTACTGGTAGTGCTAGTGGTATGATAAATTGTAATGGTGGAGTTGTTTGTGAAACTGAATTACAAGTTCCAATTTGTTCAGAAGATTCTGAAAAAACTACGGCAAAAATAAAAGCTCCTGAAGATATTAAAAAATGTATTTTAAATAATAAAGATGAAGCTGGAAATAGTTATCAATCAATTGAAGAAAATAATAAAGGTAATGGAGAAAAAGGCGTTAGTGAAGATAATTCTTATTGTAAAATATTTTGCAAAGAAGATTATGCTGCAATTAAATTAAATCCTATTATTGAAGATGTTGTTTGTGGAGGATATTTCCAATTAAAGAGTAGTATAAAGGGATCTAAAGATTGTTATACAGCTTCTACAAAAGTTGATCAAAGTATAAATAAGGAAAAATATATTGAAGACATAACAGCTGCTCAAAAGAATATGATTGAGGGATATAATCTAGTATTGAAAGCTAAAGCAGCTGAAGCTGCTGATTATGAAGACAAAAGTTGTTCTGGATGTAATGGGTGTTCGCAATCATGGTATGAAAAATCAGGAAATTATGATGGAATAGAACCTGGTGAAGTAAATGCTGATGGTGTAGTTGCCGTAAAGGCTACAGAGTTTTCATATCATTATGGATATAGTGGAAGTTGTAAAAGAAGAAGTTGTTCAACAAGTTCTGATGGAAAAAGATCTTGTCATTGTAGGGGATCATGTTCAAAGGGATCAAGTAAATCGTATATTAAAAGTGAAATAGCAGATGAAAGAAAAAAAGGCGAAAATATGATGAAAGAGGGAATGGTTGCATATAAAAAAGCTATTGCCAATTTAAATGCTTGTACTACTGGGTGGACAAATAATTATAAATTTGCACAAAAATTGGAATTCTATTATGATGAAAATAGATATGAAGATGTGTATTTAACACCATATTATGAATTGCTAGATGATCAAGCAAAATATTTAGTAGCTAAAGAAGATACATTAAAAGAAACGTCATCAATTACAGTGTGTACAGGTGATATTAATGAAAAATATGAATGTCAAGTTGAAGCTGTAAATTATGATGGAAAATTAGATGATAAAGATAAATATAAAAGAGATGAATATAATTATAGTTCAGAATTTGACAAAGTGTTTACAACTAAACAATATACTGTATGTGATGAAAAGGGATGTACAGGAAATACGAGAAAAATATCAACTGCTACTTATATTAAGAGAACGGTAGAAAAAGAACAAGATTATATTTCACCTACATCATTCTATCAAATCGCTGCAAATGGTAAGATAACTGTTAATAGTGGTTATGATGGAGATAAATTACAATTAGCGGCATTAGAAAATGCGTTACCAGTATCAACTAGTACAGTTGGTGGAGGTAAATTTAGATTAATGTTACAAGGTCTTGGAGAATTTTACGATGCTAAAGATAAATATGGCAGATTAATTGATTATACACTTGAAGAAGGACTAACAGAAGGAAGTGTTGCTTATGCTCAAAATCAAAATGGTATAGAAACAACATTTGACGGAAACTATAAGTGTTATTATAAATCTTCTTGCCGACCTAAGGAATGTCCGAACTGCGAATTTATTTGTGATGATGATGTTTGTGAATGGAAAGAATGTCCAGACTGTAAATTTACATGTGTTAACTGTGTGTTTAATCTTGATGAATTAAAATTAAATGTAAAGACAGTATCAACAACAAACTTTGATAGTGTTGGAAGAACATTTGGTTATAACTGGATTACTTCAAGTAGTATGAAAGCATTGGAATTATTAAATAGTAAAGCATCAAAAACAATTTCAGAAATTAAAGAAACAAATGAAATGATTTATCAAGATGATAAAACTAGTGAAGATTCTTCTTTAGCATTTAGTGTAAAAATGACACCTGAAGTAACACGTGAAATTCTTAAATGGAATGAAGCGGCCAAAGGTAAAGGTGGTTACTTAGATTCATCTCTTACATGTTATGATGCTAAAATAGATGGACAAACATATAAAAATATTTACTGTTATAGTAAAAATATAGATACATTAGTTGAAAAATTCAGTGATGAAGTAACTGTAAATAAACGTCCAAAAACAGATGCTGAAAGAAAAAATTATACAAAGTATAAAGAATCAGATAAAGGATATTGGACACTTTGGGATGGATTCCTAACACTTAATAAAAATGAAGTTGGTAGTGCGGTTAAGAGTGATGCTGATACTGGAGAAACTTATCAAGTATTAGGTGGTCCTTCATGGAAATAGGGGTGATTAGATGAAAAATGCTTTCTGGGCATATTGGTTAATCTTATTAGGAATAGTTATAGTCGTAATAATGTTATTAGTTCAAAATGTTACAACAACTAGTACACAAGATTATTATGTTATAAAAGAAATTACTGATGCAGCTTTGATAGATGCTGTTGACTATTCTTATTATAGAACCTATGGTGAAGTAAAAATAAATAAAGAAAAATTTTATGAAAGCTTTATGCGAAGATTTGCTGAAACAGCTTCATTATCAACAACATATACAATTAGCTTTTACGGGGTTTACGAAGCCCCTCCTAAAGCTAGTGTAGAAATTAAGAGTAAATCAAATAGCTTTAATGTTATGGGAGATGCAACAAGCGTTGATATGGTTGAAAAAATAGATGCAATTGTTGAGGGTAATGTACTTGAAGAAGAATAATAAAGGAGGAAATGATGAGTGGTTTAGTTAAAACATTTCAAAGATTTTTTACAAATAAAACTACTGTTACAATAGTTGGTGTAGTTGCTGGACTAGCAGTACTTGTAGGATTTTACTTATATAGGGTTAACAATCAAGTTAATCCTGTCGTTGTTCCAGTAGCTAAAAAGGAACTTTTAGCTACGAATGAAATTACTAAAGATGATATTGAATATGTAAAGGTAAGTAATAAGTTTTTAAAAAGTGCTGATGTTTATAAAAAGACAGATATTAACAATTTAATTGGTAAATTTGTTACTACTGGTACATCAATTCCTAAGGGAGGAATGTTTTATACTACTCAAGTTGTTGAAAAAAAAGAACTTCCTAACGCGATATTTGATGAAATACCTGAAGGTTACACAATTTATCAATTGAAAGTTGATAATACTAGTACTTATGCTAATTCAATTTTTCCAGGCGATATAATTGACTTATGGATGAAAACAACAGAAAATAGTTTATTAGTATTTGGGGAATTTATTTCTAATGTTGAAGTTCTTGCTGTAAGAGATAGTGCTGGAGAAAATGTATTTGATGTTACAAGTGGTAGAACACCGGCTTGGTTATTGTTTGCAGTTCCAACAGAAATGTATAGATATTTAAAAATGACAGAATTTATTTCCGGAGTATCCGTTATTCCTGTTCCTAAAAATAATTTAGTAAATCCGGACACTGGTTCGACACAATATTCTAGTCAAGAATTATTAAATATAATTATGAATGAATCAGAAAGGATGGAAGGATAATGAATAATTTAGTTGCTAAGATTAAAACATTATTTTTAAATCGAAATACTGTTACAATACTTGCTGTTATAGCCGGAGTCATAGCTTTATGGTTTGTTTATAGTATGACTTTAGATAAAGCTGTAAAACCTCAAAGAGTACCTGTTGCGGCAAAAACAATTATTGCAGGTACAATAATTACTAAAGATGATATTGAATATGTGGAAGTTAATAGTGATGTTTTAAAAAAAGCTAGTGTTGTTGTAAATCCAGCTCAACTAGTTGGTTATTATGTAAATAATAATACATCAATTACAAAAGGTGCTATGTTTTATAAAGATCAAGTTGTAGAAAAAAGTAAATTGGTTAATCGTGACTTAGAAATTATACCTGAAGGTTATAGACAATATTGGTTACAAGTTGACAATGCAACAACTTATGCTAATTCAATTTATCCAGGTGATAAAATAGATTTATGGCTTAAAACAGAAGTTAATAATAAATATGTTTATGAAGAATTTATTTCAAATATTGAAGTTATAAGTGTAAAAGATTCTAAGGGTTCTAATGTGTTTGATGGAACGGAAGGTAAAAATCCGGCTTGGTTATCTTTTGCCGTAGATACAACAATGTATGAATATTTAAAGAAAATTGAATATTTAAGTGGAATGGTTTTATATCCAGTTCCTATAAATAAAAATAATGAAGAAGAAAATGCTAAAACTGAAATTACTAACACAAGACTTGTAACTGTAATAGATAGTTTAGCAAGACAAGTAACTGTTGATTATGATGTAGATAATAAAGATACAAAAACTAATACGGATAATACAACACAAAATAATGAAACAAATGAATAAAAGAGGTGATACTTGTGAATGATGCTATATTTTCACAAATAGATTTTGGGCCTTTAAAAGAGTTTTTAGAGGAAGATAATGTAACTGACGTTTCGTATTCAAACGGAGGTCAAGTGTGGCTAAAAACTCTTGATAAAGGTGTTTATAGAGTCGAAAGACCAGAAATTAATAATGCTTTAATGGAAAAGCTAGCTTTTCAATGTTCCAATGTAATGGGAAAAACATTTAATATGGCACATCCATTTTTGGATGCAGAATCTGCAGAGTTACGTTTAAACTTTGTTCATGAATCTATTGCTACAAATGGTATATGTTGTGTTATAAGAAAGACGCCTGCCAAAATCCGTCTTAATAAAGAAAAGCTTATTAATGAACAATATGTTACAGAAGATTTACACGATTTTTTAATGACTTGTGTAGAAGGACACTGTAATATAATAGTAAGTGGAGAAACTGGTTCTGGTAAAACTGAACTTGTAAAATACTTAGCTAGTCATACAAAAGAAAATGAAAAAATTATAACTATTGAAGATACACTAGAACTTCACCTAGATAAAATATTTCCTCATCGTGATATAGTAGCTATGAAAACAAATAATATTGCATCTTATAGTGATGTGTTAGTAACATGTATGCGACAAAACCCAAGATGGATTTTACTTTCCGAAGTTCGTAGTGCCGAAGCCGTTACAGCAGTTCGTAACTCAATATCTTCTGGGCATAACATTATTTCAACTATCCACTCTGATAGAGCATTAAATATACCTATGCGTTTATATAGTTTGCTTGAAAATAGTCAAGATATTGATCAATTTTTAAAATCAATCCATAGATATGTTCAAATTGGAGTTCACGTTAAAGGTTATATGTCAAAAGAATTAGGAAGATTTCAAAGAGAAATTATTGAAGTCGTTGAATTTTTTGTTGATGATAACAATGAAGCTGGTTCTAATATAATATTTAAAAAAGCCTTAGATGGAAAATTCAGCTTTAACAATCCAAGTAAATATTTAATTGATTATTTAGGGGTTCAAGGAGTAGATATAAAAGAAGATTATTTTATTAAGTCTAAAGAAAGTAAAAATGAAAATATTGAATCAATAGAAAGTCTATAGAAAGGAGTTTTTATGAATTATTTACCAGAGTTAGTAATTCTTTTAATCATTGCAGCTATTGTCTTAATTGTTCGGAGAAATCCAGGAGCTAATGCTTATAAATTTGTTGTTAATAATGCAACTCAAATGTATGATAAATATGCCCCTTATTCTTTTAAAATAGTAAGAGAAAAAGCTAAAGAATTAGGACAAGAATATACACCACGTGAGTATTTAACTCAAGCAGGTATATTAGGTGGTATTGCTGCGGTTATAGGATATTTTTACTTTTATAGTATTATCGTAGCTGTTATATATGCAGTTTCGGCAATAGCTTTTATTCCATATTTAGCTTATCTAAGATTACAAAGAGTATATAGTGAATATATATTTGAACAAATACAAACTTATACAACTAATGTTATAATGGAATTTAATACAACACAGAGTTTTGTAAAATCTCTAGAAGGTGTTAGAGATTCTGGAATACTAGAAGATCCTGTTTTAAGTGATTTAAAAAAGATGATTGAAATGTCTTATCAAAATGGAACAATAGATGAATCAATACAATACTTTAATTCTAAATATCCATTTTATATGGTAAAGAATATGCACCAATTATTTTTACAAATTACTAAGGAAGGTGCTAAAGATTCAGGTCAAGCATTAGAAAATATGTCTATGGATATAGACTCTCTTGTTGAAGGTGTATATAGAGATCAAATGGATAGAAGTAATTTCCATGGCAGATTCTTAAGATTTGGCTTAATACTATATTTATTAGTTATTGTTTTAAGATTTATGCTAGGGGAAGAAAACTATATTAAAATGTTAGATTTATGGTATGTACAAATTATTCTACATGGAATAGTTGTTATTAATGCTTTTTTCTTAATAAGTGGTGAAAAGTATTATAATGAAGATGTGGGGGTAGAATAATGCAAATAGAAATAATTATAGTAGCGGTTATAGTATTTGTTATTATGACTGTGACAGGTCAAATTAGTTTAAATCAACTTATTAGTGATAATCAAATGCTTTTCTTAAAGTTAAAAGAAAGTGATTGGGATTTTTATGTTAGAGCAAAATATGGCAATAATATTAATCCAGATATTTTATTTAATAAAAGAATTAAAAATGCTTTGATTGTTATGGTACTTTTGCTATTCTTTATGATTAAAGAGTTAAATGCTGTTAAATTACTTTTAATAGTAGTGGTAGGTTATTTTGTATTTAAAATGGCCTATAATGATATAAAGAAATTTTATCAAAGACATATGGCTGATATAGATGCAATGTTACCTCATTATTTAAAGAACTTAGAAATTTTAATTCAACATTATACAGTACCTGTTGCTATTGGTAAATCAATGGCCGAAGCTCCGGAGATATTTAGAGATGGATTGCAAGAAATGATTGATTCTATTAACTCTGGTGATGATACAATTGAACCATATATGGCATTTGCTAGAAAATATCCGGTAAGGGATTCTATGCGTATGATGAGACTTTTATATCGTTTAAGCCTAGGTCGTCAAGAAAGAAAACAAGAACAAATCTTAACTTTTTCAAGATCAATTTCATCATTACAACAAAAAGCAAGGGAAACAAGATATAAAAATAGACTTGAAAAAATGGAAAATAAAACAATGTCTATGTTAATAACAACTGGTATAGGCTTAATGATACTTCTTATTTTAGCAGTTATTCAACTTATGAACATTTAATATTTACGTATGATTATAAAAAATAAATAAAAAAAATTGATATTTTATAGCATTTAAGTTATAATATCTTATATAAGATAAAGGAGGATTTTATTAAATGAAAGAAGCAACGGGAGAATTAAATATGACTGTAGTTACTGTTGTAGCAATTGCAGCAGTTGGAGCGTTCTTTTATGCATTTGTATGGCCTGGTATTCAAAGAGGTTTAGCTCAAAATACATGTAATAATATTTGTCCAGATGGAAAAGCAACTGAAGTAAATGTTAAAGAAGGAACTTGTACTTGTGCAGATGGTTCAGTTGTAACATTTAAGGATGATGCTGAATAAAACTAAATAATATAAGAAGGTGAATAAATGAAAGAGGCTACAGGAGAATTAAATTTAGCTGTTATAGTGGCTATATCAGTTGGGATCTTGGCAGCCTTTTTTTTCGGTGTTATGTGGCCAATGATAAACCAAAATTTTCAAAGAAATGCGCAATGTAGCAAAGCTATATGCGATTGTAAAGATGCCAAAAATAATGGTTATAAATGTACGTGTCATATGCCAAGTGCTAATGATACGGATGATAATACAAATTATTATGGAACGGATACTTTTTATTGTCCATTTAAAGGTTAGGTGATAAAGTGAAAGAAGCATTAAGTGTAACGACTATATTTCAAATTGTAATATTATTTATTTTACTTTTTACAGCTATAATGGCCCTTACAATAAATAATTCAAATGCTTTTGGTATGAAAGATGAAATTATTAGTTATATTGAAGCTAATAATGGAAATTATTTAAATGAAGATAAAAGTGGATTAAATGAAGAACTTGTTGAAAAATTAGCTAATGCATCATATAGAACAACAGGTAAATGTGAAGATGGTGAAGATACAAAAGGATATTCTAGAACTGGGGAAGAATTAACTTCTAATGAAAATGCATCTATTTGTATTAAAAAAATAAAAGCTACGGATGAAGTAGATAATTTTTTATCCGAAGAATTAGATCATATGGTTGCAACAGATGATTTTGTTAAAGGTACATATTATCAAATAACAGTGTTTTTTCAATTAGATTTACCAGTTGTTAAACAAATATATAATTTTCAATCTAAAGGTGAAACAAAAATAATATATCAAAACTAGAGGTGATTAAAAAATGAAAGAGGTAAGTTCTACGACATGGACATTTCAAATAATGATATTTTTTATTTTGATTTTTGCCTGTTTTTTAACACTAGTTTTAAGTTATTCTAAAGCATATACAATAAAGAATAGAATGTTAACAATAATTGAAAAATATGAGGGATTTACACCTGATTCAATTGGGATAGTTAATAGTTTTGTTTCTGAATATAGTTATAGAACGAAAAGTACCTGTCAAGAAGATTGGTATGGAGCTATCGATTTAGAAGGAAATTATGAAGTTGCTAAGGGTAAAACGAGATATTATTATTGCTTTAAAGAAAATAAAGCTAAAAATAATTATATTTACTATGATATAGAAGTATTTTATAAGTTTAATTTACCTGTTATAGGTGATGTTGCAACATATAGAATAAAAGGACAAACTAAAACTTTTATAGGTTCAAATGATAGAATAGGGTGGGAAAAATGAATGTAATAATTTCAAATAAATATCAATCATTACTTGCTAGTTTAAATATTGATGTAATTAAAAGTATTAATGGTGAGTTTACAGTTGAAGAGTTAAAAATGCAGTTTTCTAATTTTTATTTTAACAAAATGATAATAGATATAACAGCTATTAAAGATTATGAAAATATTAATATAATTCAAGGTTTATCTATTAGTTTTGATATGTCTAAAGTTATATTATTACTTGATGATTCTATTAAAGTTAATTCACCTATGTATATATCTCAATTAATATCTATGGGAATCTATAATTTTACAAGTGATATAAATACAGTTAAATTTTTAATTGATAATCCAAATACTTATAAGGATGTTGCCAATTATCATAATATATCAGGATTTAAAAAGCCTGTTTTAAATGAAAAGGCCGTGGATAATTCTAAGGGGAAAATGGGGCAAAAAATAATAGGCTTTAAAAATGTAACTGATCATGCCGGAGCTACGACTTTAATATATTTACTTAAATTGCATTTAGAAAAGTATTACAAAGTAAAAGCTATAGAAATTGATAAAAATGATTTTACATATTTTAATGATTCTAGTCTTGAAAGTATATCAAGTATTACATTTAATGATTTTGTTGTTAGAAATAGTAATTTAGATGTAATATTAGTTGACTTAAATGATAGTGATGTATTACAATTTTGTCATGATGTTGTATATTTGATTGAACCAGGATTAATTCAACTAAATAAATTAATTAGAAAAGATAGTATGATATTTGAAAAGTTAAGTGATAAAAAAATCGTTTTAAATAGAAGTGTATTATCTGATAAAGATGTAGAAGATTTTGAAAAAGAAAGTGGTAGTAAAGTATTTTACAATTTACCATGCTTAGATGACAAGTTAGATAATCAATCTATTGTTAATGCTTTTTTAGTAGCTTTAGGGTTTAGTCGTGTTGAATCTGGGGATGGTTCAAGTATATTTAGTATATTTAGATAGTGGGTGTTTATATGGATTTTTGTAATAAAACAGCAAATGTGTGGTCATTGATTGGAAAGTTTTTCTTTATATTAAAAATAATTATTCCTTTGTTAATTATTATTTTAGCAATATTTGAATTAAGTAAATCAATAATGGGCGGAGACTCTAGTAAAATAAGTAAAAGTGTCGGAGTTTTGGTTAAAAAGTTAGTTGCAGGAATAATTATATTTTTTATTCCCACTTTAGTGAAAGTAGCTTTTGATTTAGTAGCGGGCTTTAATGATGAGATAAAAAAAGATTATGGAAATTGTTTTACATGTTTAACTGATCCATATGGAAAATGTGATACGTCTTATAAAGGCGAAATTTTTACTAAATAGATTGACATTTATTTAGCATTAATGTAAAATATATAGTATATAAAGGGAGGAGCGTTGTTTATGACTTTTTGTAGAGATGCCGGTTCTGTTTTTTATACGATTGGTATGTTCTTATTAGTATTTAAAGTAGTTATTCCGCTAATATTAATTATATTTGGGATGATTGATTTAGGAAAAGCTGTTATGTCTAGTGATGATAAAGCTGTTTCTAAGGCTGCAAAATCATTATTAAATCGTGTAATTGCTGGTATAGTAATATTCTTTGTTCCAACAATAGTAGGTGTATTATTTAAAATGGTTGGTTCATTTACTGAAGTAAGAGATCAATATGATATATGTGCTGCATGTATTAGTAATCCAAATGGAAGTGTATGCAGTGGCGTTAAAACTAATAGTTAATTAGAGGGCTTGTGTATAGCACTCTTTTTTTTGAATTTTTTTATTTATTTAAATAGCTTTTTAGGTTATAATAAATATATGGAGGATAGGAAAAAATGAATACAAAAGTAGTACAATACGGTTGTGGAAAAATGAGTGCTTATACTATGCGCTATGCCATTGAAAATGGTTATGATGTAGTAGGTGCTATTGATATTAATCCGAGTATTATAGGTAAAGATATCGGGGATATAATGGGAGTTAATAAAACTGGAGTAGTAGTAACTAGTGTAGGTGAAGCTAATGAATTATTAATGAAAGTTAAACCAGATATAGTAGTAGTTACAACTATGAGTCTGTTAAAAGATGTAAAGGATGCCTTATTGTTATGTGCAAGTCTTGGTATCAATGCCATTACAATATGTGAAGAAGCATTTTATTCTTTTAATTCATCACCTATATTAACGAAAGAAATAGATGAGTTAGCAAAGAAAAATAATTGTACAATAACTGGGACGGGTTACCAAGATGCTTTTTGGGGTAATTTAATAACTACTTTAGCTGGAGCAACTCATAATATAAAGATGATAAAAGGTTCTTCATCATATAATGTTGAAGATTATGGAATTGCCTTAGCTAAAGCTCATGGAGCAGGTTTAACACTAGAACAATTTGATGAAGAAGTGGCAAGTGTTGATCGTATAAGTGAAGAAGAAAGAAATAAACTTATTAATTCTGGTGAATATCAACCAAGTTACATGTGGAATGTTAATGGATGGCTATGTGAAAAATTAAATTTAACTGTTGTAAGTCAAACACAAAAATGTGTTCCACAAACCTATAAAGAAGATATCGTTTCAGAAACATTAGGAATGACAGTAAAAAAAGGTATGGCTACAGGAATGAGTGCGGTTGTAACTACAGAAACTAAAGAAGGTATTATTATTGAAACTGAATGTATTGGAAAGGTTTATGGTAAAGATGAATTTGATTCAAATAATTGGACTGTTTATGGTGAACCTAATACAAACTTAGTTATTGATAGACCAAATACTGTAGAACTTACATGTGCAACTGCGATAAATAGAATTCCTGATGTAATAAATGCTAAACCTGGCTTTGTGCCAACATGCGAACTAGGGGAATTAAAATATACTTCTGTAAAATAACACTTAACGTGTTATTTTTTTGAAAATTACTTGCATACTTAGTATATATAAAGTATAATGAGTAAGAAAAGAAGGAGACAAGGATATGAGAGTATATGGAAAAAATGTCTTGAGGGAATTAGATACAAAAAAAATAAAAAAAGTATTTACAAGTAGGAGTGAAGTAAGTAAATATTGTAAAGATAATAAAATTAAATTTGAACTTGTTGATAATCAATTTTTAAATAAGTTAACTAAAGAAAATCATCAAGGCGTAGTAATTGAAACTTTTGACTATAATTATTATACTATGGATGATCTTTCTGGTAATTTTATTGTTATGCTAGATCACTTAGAAGATCCTCATAACTTTGGAGCTATTATTAGAACTTGTGCTGCGGTTGGCGTAACAACAATAATTATTCCAAAAGATAGAAGTGTAAAAGTAACTGATGTTGTAGTTAAGACTAGTGTTGGAACAATAAAAAATGTTAAAATAGTTATGGTTAATAATTTAGTTGCGACAATAAAAAAATTACAAAAACAAGGTTTTTTTGTTTATTCTGCATCAATGGAAGGAAAAGATTTTCGAAAAATTGATTATGCTACAAAAAAAGTATTAGTAATTGGAAACGAGGGAAATGGTGTTAGTCGCTTAGTTAAAGATAATACGGATGAAATAATAAGTATTCCTATGAAAAAGCATGTTGAAAGCTTAAATGCCTCTGTAGCAGCTTCTATATTAATTTATCACTTAGGTATTGATGAATAATTTTAATGATTATGAACTTTTAATGTTGTATCATGAAAAAAATGAAGATGCAGAAAAAATATTATTAGAAGAATACAACATAGTTATAAAGTATATAATAAAAAAATATAAAAGTTCTTTACTAAGTAAAAATTGTGACTTAGATGATATATATAATGAGTGTTTAGAAGTATTACATAAAGCCTTAGATAGTTTTAATGAATATAAAGAATCAAGTTTTAATACTTATATAAAATTATTATTAGAAAGAAAGATAAAGAAAATAATAATTAAAAAAGAAATACAAAATGATGAATCAAAAGATATAGAATTATATTCTAAAAATGATAATCCATTAAAATTATTATGTGATAGCGAAAAAAAGAAAGATATAATTAGATGTTTACTTACGAATCTTACATCTAATGAACTCGATGTAGTAGTTTTATTATCTCAAGGATACTCTTATAAAGAGGCAGCAAATTTATTAAATGAACACTATTATAAAATATATTATATGATAAAAAATATTAGGAAAAAAATATTTGCAAAAAAACTTGAATTACTAAATTCAATGTGATATATTATAAATGAACACGAGATAGTGTTTTTTTAAATGGAGGTTTTTTGTTTATGGCAAAAAAAGTAACAGAAAAGAAGAAAGATAAGAAAAAAGAAAAGAAAGTTAAAGAAAGTTATTTTAAAAAAATTAAAAAAGAACTTAAATTAGTAAAATGGCCCACTGCAAAAGAAGTATTGAAATACACTATATCAACGATAGTATTTTGTGTTATTCTTTGTGGTTTATTTATGCTATTAAATCTAATATTATCATTAGTTAAGGGGTGGTTAGTATAATGGAAAAATTATGGTATGTTGTTAATACTTATTCAGGACATGAAAATAAAGTTAAAGAAAAATTAGAAGCTCGTACAGAATCAATGGATATGCAAGATTATATCTTTAGAGTAATAGTACCAGAAACAACAGAAGTCGAAATAAAAGATGGTGTAAGAAAAGAAAAGATTAAAAAAATGTTTCCTGGTTATGTATTAGTTGAAATGATAATGACTGATGAAGCTTGGTATGTTGTTCGTAATACTCCAGGTGTTACAGGCTTTTTAGGTTCAAGTGGTAAAGGAGCAAAACCTACGCCATTATTACCACAAGATATAGATAGAATACTTGCTAATATGGGTATGAGTAGAGTAGATGTTGAATCGGAATTAAAAGTTGGCGATACAGTTGGTATTATCGATGGGCCATTTAATGGAATGAGTGGAAAAGTTGATAATATTGACTTAGAAAATAATCGTTTAAATATTATAATTGATTTATTTGGACAAGAAACTAATGTAGATGTTGAAGTATATCAAGTTACAAAATATTAAAACACTGACTTAATTTTCAGTGTTTTTTTGATTTTTAAATATTGTTAAGTTTTCTTTTATTCTTTCATTATTAGGATTTATTTCTAATGCAATATTAGCATTTTTAATAGCATTGTTTAAATCATTTTCATAATAGTATGATATAGATAATATATCATTTAATGTTTCATCATAACTAAATATTTCATTTATATAAGTTTTAGGATTATAATTAATTTCTAATGCTTTATTTGCATAATAAATGACCATTTTATAATCTTCTAAAGAATAATATAGTAAAGCTATTTCTGCATAGGGATCTCTTAGGTAGGGAGCCTCTTTGATAGCTTTTTCTAACCACATTAATGCTTCATCATATCTTTGTAAATTTTTATAACACCTTGCAATGAAACGCATTGAAGCACATCTTTCATCGCTCCAGGTAGCACTTTTCATTTTTAAATGTTTTATTAAAGTATCTATTGCATCATTCCATTTTCCATAGTACATGTATTCTCTTCCTAAGTAATGCATGTTTCTATCATTTTGAGGATCCTCTTTAATAGATAATTCTAGTAAGGGTAAATAACTTTTTCGAGATTTATTTTTATCTGGATAGTGATCAATTATTACATCATCCGTGGTAACAATAGTTTCTGGTTCATGAAATTTTACTATTTCATGGACAGGATTTACCCAAAAAGCCCCTTTTCTTTTATGAATTTTATCACTATAAAATGATATTTTGGCAACATTGTTTTCAATTAACCAATTGTAAGTATAATGTAGTCTAGTCGTATTATCATTCCATACCTTTAAAATGTTTTCTTTCCAACCTGGGCGCATTACTTCATCTAAATCTAGAGAAACACATATATCAAAATCTTCGGGTATCATTTCCAAAGCCTTATTTCTAGCTACATCAAAACGCCATGGGGTTATATTTTCACTTTTAATTGTTACATTTAAATCTTGAAATTGTTTTAAAGTATTATCAGTTGATCCCGTATCTAGAACAAATATACCATCAGCATCCTTTATTGAATTGTACCATTTAGTAACAAATTTTTCTTCATTTTTACATATTGCATAAACCGCTATTTTTTTTATCTTTTAAACCTTCTTTCTTTAAAATATATACATTTAATAACCTAAATATTCTATTACTAAGTTAACTGGTAAGGTTACAAAGAAAGAACGAGTATTAATATTTTCTATTTTTGGTACTTTTAAATAAATTGGTCTTTTAGTAACATTTACTAGTTCATATTCATCGTTTATGTTTGTTACAGCAAGTATTCCTTGAGCTACAATACTTTTGGAAATTGAATCATTAAACCATAAGCTATTACCAATATAAATATCATCACTATTTTTTTTCCGAAAACCTATACTTATTAAATCTTTATTTTCATCAAATACTGTATTATCTTTTTTTATTGCTGCATTTACAATAAAGTTTATTTTGTAATGCCCAGGAATTAAAAACTTTAGTGTGTTATCTTGTATGTTAATAATATTTCCTTGGTTAATTTCAATTCTAGATAAAGGTAATATAGCATTTTCTTTTATTTCTAAACCTTCACTTGGATAATTATCTTCAAAACTCACAACATAACTTGCTTTAATTGTTTGTGGTCCCTCAGGCCCGGTTGGCCCAATATCACCAGAAGCTCCATCAAACCCTTTTGGTATTATAAAATCTAGATAGTGTGTGTTATCAATGTAATTGTCCTTTATTAAAGCATTAGTTCCTGCGTTTCCTGTTGTGGTCGAATTTATAATTATTTTTTCTGCTATACCTGGACTTCCTGATGGTATTTCAAAATCTAATATAACATTTTCTTTTGTTCCTGAGTTAAGTACTTTTGCATTAACGCCTGGATTTAATGTTTTGGTATTACCAATTTTTATTGAAACAGGTCCTTGAGGTCCCGTTGGCCCTGTAATAGGGTAGTAACAGTAATTATGACTTGGGCAGTAGTTTTTTATAGTTCTTTTAGCTTTTTCATAGTTATTCATAAGTATTAACCTCCATTATAATATATGAAAAAAAGTATTAGTTGTTATATGAAATAAATTGTATTATAATTTAAGAGATGCAAAATGGAAAATAAAATGTATGATAATTATAAAATTTTAGCATTAGAGTATAATTTCTCTAATAGTGATATAAAAAAATTATGGCAAATTATAAAGCCAATTTGTGAACATGAAGAGTTTCAAAAAAGATGTGAAGCCCCTTTTTTTCATCATGACATGAAAATGCTCGGGGATCATATTTTATGTGATGCTATATTAACATATAAGTTAGTTCATAAATTAAAACAAGGAAAGTATGATAAAATAAGATTAGAATTAGCTATATTAATTGCTATGTTTCACGATTTATATGAGTGTCCTTGGCAAAACACATTTATTAAAAAAGATTTGGTAAATAAACATGGTTTTTCTCATCCCATAGAGGCTGTCGTAAATGCAATTACATGGTTTCCTAGTTATTTTAAAAATAAAGAAAAAGCCATAATAATAATCGATGGTATTATTCATCATATGTTTCCTTTGCCGGTACGTAGCATCGATGATAAGTTTTTAGATTTAAATAATCAAGACAAATACGAAGCATTAGATGAAAAATACAAAAAAATGATAAAGGTATCCACGGATATAGGCAAAATTGGTCATTTGTCTTTACGAAGATCTTTTTTTATCGAAGGTAGAATTATGTCTAAGGCTGATAAAATTGTAGCTTTAAGAAAAGATATGCATTCTTTGCATGGATATTTAGCTTTATTAAGTGGTAAAAATAAAAATGTCAAACAAATAAAAAAATAATCACTTAAGTTTAGAAATTTTCTTGTCTAAATTTTTGATTATTTTTTCATTTTTCTTAATAATTTCTTCGGTCTTAGTTAATTCATTTTTATAAGTATTACAGTAATTATCATAGTCTATTTCGTATTTATCTGTAATTACTACGTAAAAAATAAATGCAATAGATATTATTGCAAGCATAAAAAATATAATTATCATTAGTTACCTGCTTTCATTTTTAATAGTAAATACTTAATTCTTTTTGTAAATATTATTTTATTTTGAATAGTTATTATTTTTTCATTTTTATCAAGTTCCGTATCATATTTTATCGTATAATTTTTATATTTAAATGTTTTCTTTGTATTGTTTAATTCATGCATATATATAATTGTTAATATAGATAATAAAATAAATATTAATAATAAAAAAAACTTCATAAATACTACTTCCTTTACTTTAAAGAGTATAGCAAAGTTTACAATATTTTTCAATTAATATATTACAATAACAATATGGTTTACACAGATAAATAATGAAAAAAAGAATAGTTACAATTTTTTCATTTTTTTATGATTTGTTGTTGTTTTTTTATAATAATAATGCTATACTAAATTGCAAAAGGAGAAAAGAAGAAAAAAACTGATGTTTAAAATAATTAAAAAAAGAATTAATGAAAATTTTTTTTTTATTAGTACTTATATCCGTTGGCATTATTTTAAAACTAACAAACTCAAAAGGTAAACCAAATATTTGACATTCAGTTTTAGCAAGACATTTTTGTCTTACTTTTGATGAATACAATATCTTTACAATTGTATCTTTCATAAATGTATTAGAAGTTAAATATTATTATTTTTTCTCCTTTATGGTTTAATAAAAAAGACTGATAGTGAATAAGAAATTATCAGTTTTTTTTATTAATAAAATTATCTTTTATTTGGCTATTTTTGAATATTTATGCCGCCTTTTATTTATATAATTTATATTTTATTTATGATATAATATTTACACAAAAGGTGGTATTAGTGAAAATAAGAGATGTAAAAAAAGCTTTAATTGAACAAAGAAAAATGAACTTGTCTGGTAATCTTTATCATAAAACACAATTAGAATTTGCTTATAATTCAAACCATTTAGAGGGATCAACTATAAATAAAGATGAAACTGCAAGTATTTATGATACTGGAACTATATTAACTAGTAATGATAAAGTCATAGTTTTAAAGGATGCTATAGAAACTAAAAATCATTTTACTTTATTTAAATATATGTTAGATACTATTGAAAGTAAACTATCCGAAGATATGATTAAAAAATTTCATTTTATTTTAAAAGATGGAACTTTAACTGATAGCGAAAAAGAATGGTTTAATGTAGGAGAGTATAAAAAAAAGAAGAACTTTGTCGGTGATATTACAACTTCTTTACCAATTAATGTTGCTAGAGATATGAAAAATTTATTAGAATGGTATGATAATATTCCTTGTAAAACATTTGAAGATTTAATTGAATTTCATGTTAGATTCGAGCATATTCATCCATTTCAAGATGGAAATGGCCGAGTAGGTAGAATGATTTTGTTTAGAGAGTGTTTATTTAATGATATAATGCCATTTTATATAGAGGATAGAAATAAAAGCTTTTACATAAGAGGAATAAAAGAATATCAAATGAATAACGAAAAAGGCTATTTAATTGATACTTGTTTAAATAGTCAAGATAATTATGAAAAACTTGTTAATTATTTTTTAGAAGATAATGAATAAAAATGAAGAATGTAACATAGTTTATATAAATTAAAAGACTGATAATAAATAGATATTACCAGTCTTTTAATTAACTATTTTTAATTAATTTGTTCTCTAAATATGTAACTAATTTGTAAAGTAGAAATGAAATAATTATAAGAATTAATATTCCTGACATAACAAGATTTAAATTAAATACTTGTGTTCCATAAATAATTAAATATCCCAAACCAGCTTGGCTAACTAAAAATTCACCCATAACAACACCAATAAGACTCATTGATATGTTAAGCTTTAAACTAGAAATTATAGTATTATAAGAACTTGGTATTATAACATATTTTAATATTTGTGTTCTTGTTGCGTTAAATGTTTTTGCTAATTTTATTTTAATATAGTCTACGGATAAAAATCCATTATAAATAGTAATAATACTAATTATTAAATTTATTAGTAGAGCCATAATAATTATACTTTTTATGTTAGCTCCGGCTAAAATTATGATTAATGGACCTAATGCTACTTTAGGTAAAGAATTAAGCATTGTTAAAAATGGATCAATAATTTCTGCTAGTAAAGGAATTTCATAAAGAATAATAGCTACAATAAAGCCTAAGAAAATACCTAGTATGAAAGCAATTAAAACTTCATAAAGTGTTACAAATATGTGATGAAATAAATTGTTTTGTAAAGCTAAGTTAATAATTGTTTCATATATTTTACTTGGACTTGAAAAGACAAAACTATTTATAATATTTTTTTGAGCTAAATATTCCCATATTCCTAAAAATAAAATAACAATTATAATTTGACTAAAAATAATTCCCCATTTTCTTGTTTTGATTTTTTTTAGGTACTTTTTTTGTTCGTTAGACATTTTTATCTAAGTCCTTCCATAAGATGTCATAATATTTTGAAAATTCTTTTGCTTTTCTGTTTTCTATAGGATTGCTTTTAGTAGATAAATTAATTTCATAAATATTTTTAATACTAGCAGGTCTTTTTGATAATACTATGACTCTATCAGCAAGACTTATTGCCTCGGCTATATCATGTGTTATCATTATAACAGTTTTATTTTCATTTTTAATAATATTAGCAACATCATCACTTACACTTAATCTTGATACATAATCTAAAGCAGAAAAAGGTTCATCAAGCATTAAAATATCTGGTTTTAATGCTAGTGTCCTAATTAAGGCAACTCTTTGAATGTAGTGAAGACATTTTTAATTATTGTTTATCTAATTAATTATTTATTATTTAGGAAGTTCATTACTAAATCAATTAGTATTTCCTTTTCTTTAGGATTAGACTCTGCTATAAGTAGTGTTATTGCAACAAGCGTATTATTATCTATAACTTGTCTATTATCATTATAAAGAATATTATAAAAATCTAGGAAATATATAAATAGTGTAGCAGCTATTCTTTTATTACCATCAATGAAAGTATGATTCTTCGTAATTAAATATAAGAAATTGGCTGCTTTTTCTTCTATAGTAGGATATAAGTCATTACCATCAAAAGATTGATATATAGTGCCTATAATTGCTTTTAAACCTTCGTTTCTTTCTAATGCAAATAAATCGCTATCACTATTGAATTTAAGTTTACCAACTATATTCATACAATCTTCATAAGTAACTTGTTTATTATTTTTAGTTCCACTAGGTTTAGTTATTCTTTTATGGTCATAATCGTCAAGTAGATTTAAAGCATTTGAATAGTTATTTATTACTTTAATTATTTTTTGAGATTCGTTACCTTTTAATTCAGTATCAATTCTTCCTGCAATATCTATTAATTTAATTGTCTTTTCAAGATATTCTAATCTTTTTTGATTAACTACATATCCTTTTAATAGATAGTCTTTTAATACTTTATTTGCCCATTTACGAAAAATAACACCTCGTTTACTATTAACTCGATATCCCACTGAAATAATCATATCAAGATTGTAAAATGGCATATTTCTGGCTACTTCTCTTTTTCCTTCTTTTCGAACTTGTCGGAAATCCTGACAGGTTGAAATTTTATCAAGTTCACCATCTGAATATATATTGTTTATATGCTCAATTATATTTGTTCTTGATGAATCAAATAATTCAGCCATTTGTTGTTGTGATAGCCATACAGTTTCATCCTTCATATTAACTTCTAATTTTACATTTTGATT
This sequence comes from uncultured Bacilli bacterium, assembly GCA_934086815.1. Lineage (GTDB taxonomy): Bacteria > Bacillota_I > Bacilli_A > RF39 > UBA660 > Onthocola_B. The sequence continues at coordinate 1,568 of CAKOIM010000007.1, read as the reverse complement.
TTCAAATAATACAATTTCATTTTTCATATATTTTTCCTCCTTTATTATGCATTTGGAATCAGAATAGAGAATAAATCTCTCTATTTAAAATTCCATTTAATTTGAATATCTCTATATTGTTCTCTCGTAATACACCATTAACTTATTTTGAATATCAGTAGGTTTGTTTTCTATAAACTAAATCTATAATATCAAATACTTTTTATTTTGCAATAGTTTTTATAAAAATTATTGCAAAATAAGGATTTTTATATAAGGGGAATAAAAGAATACTAAGAAAATAATGTAAAAGGTTATTTAATTGATACTTGTTTAAATAGCCAAGATAATTAATGTAATATCTTTTATTTGTAATCATATGTTTTGGAAAAATTCCATTTAATTTGAATGTCTCTACTTTTGCTTTCATTATTAAATTTTCCAATATAGATTTTATCTATAAATTCTTCTATAATAATTCTGTTTAATTCTTTAATTTCTTGGTATTTTAGAAATATTTCTTTATTATTTTTTGTGTTTTTATCTCTCATTTTATAGTAAGCTATTTTTTTATTAATGGACTTTATTTGATTTTTATAAGCATCATTATCTTTATTATAGTGTGTAATTAAATCTTTAAATTGTTCTTTAGTAATAACACCATTAACTTTATCTTCGTAAATATTTTTTAAATAATTTCCTGTTTTAGAAATCTTATTTTGTGTATCATTTAATCCTTTTTCTAAATCTTTAATTTTTTTCTTAAATCTATTATTATCTTTCTTGGAATCTATTTTATCTAATTCTTTCTCATCATAAAACTTGCTTATCTTTTTGTTTATTTCAGTTAGTATTAAATTTTCTAGTATGTCGTATCTAATTCCTGTTTTATTTTCACAGTCTTTATATCCATCACGATTATTAGAACATACTAAGTATTCGTGTTTAGAAGAATTCTTCTTTCGCATATAACGATTGCATTTAAGACAATATACTTTACCAGAGAAAATATGAACACTACCAGTACTCTTTAATGGTTTAGTTCTTTCTTTCATAACGTTTTGTACTTTTTTAAATGTTTCTTCATCAATTATTGCTTCATGAGTATTTTCTATTCTTATCCATTCACTTTTATCTTTAGTTTTAATTTTATGGTTTTTATAACTAATCGTGGTTCTTTTTCCTTGTATTAAATGTCCTAAATAAATTTCATTTGTTAAAATTGTTTTAATAGCACTTGCTGACCATTTTATTTCTTCCCGTGGTCTATCACTAACTATATTTAATTTAATTCCTTTTTGATATTTATATAAAGAAGGACAAGGTATATTTTTACTATTTAAGTGTTTTGCTATATTAGTAAACCCTAATCCAGTTAGATATAAATTATAGATATTTTTAACTATTTCTGAGGCCACTGGATCTATTACTAATTTATTATTATCATCACTTGATACTTCATAACCAAATGAGGCAAAAGGGGAGATAAATTCTCCTTGTTTCATCTTGGAGTTAAAAGCACTTCTTATATTATTTGAAACATCTTCTAAATACCACTCATTAACTAAACCATTTATTTGTCTTGACTT
>CAKOIM010000006.1 GCA_934086815.1 uncultured Bacilli bacterium | reverse complement strand
TATGGGGTTAGTAGAATGGACTATTTCCCGTTTTGCGGACGAAGTCTTTATTGTGTTCTGTGTGAGCGACACTGGCAGCCTGAACAAATGTTACGCGGGCAGTGCGTATGCGTTGCGGCCAGTCTTCTATCTCACATCTTCTGTAACTTATGTCGAAGGTAATGGAACTAAAAATTCACCAATTTGCATAAACTAGTGGTTAAATATGTTTTGTACTTAATATAGGATATAAATTGTATATTTATATTCTATATTTTTTTGAAAAATTATTATTTTTTTGTCAATTATTCCTTGATTTATTAGTGAATAATTCGTATACTTTAGTTAGGTGAAATATAAATGGATAAGAAAAAAATAATTATTATAATAAGTGTAGTAGTTGGAATATTGTTACTTAGTATTGGGGGATACTTTTTATATAGATATATTAGAGTTAAGACTGCTAAAGTAGAAATTAAATTAGTTGAAAATTTAGAAGCTGAGTTTGTTGATACTTTAAGAGTTTCATCTTTTATCGAAAGTATTAATGGTAAGATAGTAGATGATTATGTATTAGATACTGATAAGTTAGGTAAGAAGACCATTAATTTTGAATTTGTAAATGAAGATGGCATTAAAATAAAGTATAGTTATGTAATTGATGTTGTTGATAAAGAAGCACCTTTAATATGGCTTGGTAAAAGTTATAATGTTACTAAAGGAAGTGAAGATTATTTACTTGATAAAATTATGTGTGGAGATAATTATGATAGTAATCCTAAGTGTTATATCGAAGGAGAATATGATTTAGATAAAGTAGGTAGTTATAAATTAGTATTTAAAGCTGAGGATAGTAATGGTAATAAAGCAGAAAAAAAATTTACTTTAAATGTAAATGAGCCTAAAAAGGGTGGAAGTAATAGTAATACAGAAAAAGTAACTACTGATTTTAGTCAAATAGTTAAAGATTATAAAAATGATGATACACAAATTGGAATTGATGTTTCTAAATGGCAAGGAGATATTGATTTTAGTAAATTAAAGACTTCTGGTGTAGAATTTGTTATTATAAGAGTTGGTTCATCAAATGGTTTAAATGGTGAAAATTTTGTTGATAGTAAGTTTATTCAAAACATTAAAAATGCTAATGCTGTAGGTATTCCAGTTGGGATATATTTTTATTCATATGCAAGTACAATAGATAGAGCTATAAGTGATGCTAAATGGATTGTAGAGCAAATTAAAGATTACAAAGTTGATTTACCTATTGCTTTTGACTGGGAAAACTGGGGTAGTTTTAATAAATTTGATGTAAGTTTCTTTGGCCTTACTAATATTGCTAAAGGCTTTATGGATACCATTAAAGATGCAGGATATGATGCAATGCTTTATAGTAGCAAAACGTATTTAGAAAATATATGGTTGCCAACTTCTTATCCAATTTGGCTTGCACATTATACTAAGAATACTAACTATACTGGTGATTATTCTTTTTGGCAAATTTGTAGTAATGGTAGAGTAGATGGTATAAGTGGAGATGTGGATATTAATATAAGATATATTGAAAAATAAATAATATAATAGTATAATTTAGGTATGGGTGGTTTTATGTGGATTGCAGTTACATTAAGCAATGGTAATAAAGATAAAATAGTAGAGTATATAGAAATGCTTTATCAAAAGTATAGAGAAAAGATAACAATTACTTTAAATTCTTCATTTGGTTTTAATGAAACATTTATTATTCTTTATGATATATTAGATAAAATTAGAATTAAAAATATACCTGTTTCGATGGGACCTCAATTTTTAGAAGATGGATTTGTTATAGAAAATAAATTGGAAACTAGAGAAGAATTATATTTTACAACTCTAGGAGAAAGAATAATTTGGTTTTTGGATAATTATAAAGAAAGTTTAAATTTTGATAAAATAGCATTAGTTGAAGATACTTTGGGTGTAGACCCGATTATAATGAATAGACATGGGGTTGATTGTGATTTGTATTTTGTCTATAATCATAAAGTTATTGAAGCAATAGATGAGCTTATAGATAATCAAAAGTATCATTTTATGAAATTAGAAAGAAAGAGGTAAAAATGGCTACTGAGATACTAGTAAATTTAAATAAGAAAAGTGATTTTTATAATAAGTTTAATAATCATAAAATTAATGAGAAATTAAGTGATTATATTTATAATGAAAGCTTAGAAGGAAGTTGTAAAGATAAAATAATTATAAATATTGATAGTAAAGTTAAAATAAGTGATGATGAAAAACAAGATATGATTGATATTATAAGAAAAAATTATGGAATAATGGTTCAAGATTTACTTTATTCTTATGAAAAAGAACAAGATAAAAAAGCTATTCTTTTAGTTATTGGTATAGCTTTACTTATTCTTTATTATACGGGATTTGCTAGTATTTTAAAAGAAGTTATTTTAATGATAGGGTGGATCTCTATTTGTGGTTCTGTTTATGGTCTTATTTTTTCATCCACTCAAAGTTATGTTAAAATTAATAGACTTAAAAATTTATCTAAAGCAAGAATTTATTTTAATTAATTATTAATGTAAAAGAGTCAACTTTATCTAGTTGACTCTTTTGAAATTATAATAAATTTATAGTTTTTCTATTTCTTCTTTAGTTAATCCGGTAATTTCAACTATTTCTTCGATAGAATAATCTTTTTTTAGTAGATTTGTTGCAATTTCAGTTTTTCCTTCAGCAAGCCCTTCAGCTTTACCCTTAGCTTGTCCTTCAGCAAGCCCTTCAGCTTTTCCCTTAGCCTCTCCTTCAGCAAGCCCTTCAGCCAAAGCTTCCCTACGAACAAATTCATCCCTAGTATTTCTAACTAACAATTCATCTTCTTCTGGTGTAAGACCATAAACAAAAGTAGCATCACTATTTAATCTTTTCAAATTATCAACACTCTCCTTAATGATAGCGTTATTCATTTTCTTAGAATACTTTTCTAATTCTTCCTCATCTTTTATACCTATCATAGTTAAAATAGGTGCTTTCTTAACGCTTTCTATGTCATTATCATACCAGAGTTTAGCAAACTTTTCAACATTAATTTCATAATATTTAAACCTTGAGTCAAGTTCTTCATCGTGGCTTTTATCATAAATGGTATAACATTTTATTAATGGCGTATCCTTCTTTACATTATAATTTAGAGAAATATGTATGAATTCTGACTCAATATCATATTTTTCTCCGGCGATGGTATGCTGACTACAGAAAGAAAAGTAATAATTCATATTTCTTATTTTATCTGCTTCACTATAGGTAGAATTAAGTTCTAAATTAATTTTTCTTTTCCCGGCTTCAAGAAGTAAATCAACTCTTTTATACCTTTCTTTTTTTCTTCTGGCATTAAGTTCAACTGGAATAAATTTTATTATTCTATCAATTTTAGTTTCTAAACATTCACCTAGAAGTTCACATAGCAAATCTGTTTTTTTCTTATCCTCTCCGACGAATATAGCCTTAAACATCTTATCATAATTAAATCCATAAAATACTTTTTCTTTGGTTTCATTTAACATAAAATTTTCCTCCTTTGTATAAGACTCTATTCTAAGTTTGAAACATCAAAAAAGTCAAGAAAAATCGGTCGACATGGCTTGACAAATATTTTAAAATTGCTGGTTTTATCTAGGATTTATGGGCATTTTTTTCTAACAAAATTAAATAAAATTTTTATCAATTATTAAAAAAAACACTAAATATTCAATTAAGATATTTTAGTGTTTTATGTACTTCCTATTTTTTGAAAATATATTAATTTAATTCTTTAGATAATTCTTTGTAAGCATCATTTATCTTTTTAGGAGTTTCTTTTTCTAATTTGTAGAAACCTTTACTATAAGCTAAAGAAAATACATCTTTAGTTACTTTGTTAATTTCTTTAAACATTTTAAAGTATTTGTCATAAAGATGTTTTGAACTGGCTTCATTTAAAGCATAAGTCATATTTACTGACATACTTTTTTCTGTTTCAAGTATATCCATCATAAATTCTTTATTATTCATTTATATCACTTCCTAAAATATTTAATATTTCTTCACAATTAGCTTCATGCATTGTTATGAGTTTTTTTACTATGTTTGTTATTTCTTTATCGTTTATATATTCGTTATAAACATTAAATTTTTTTAGTGCAATAATATTCCAGTTAAACATGTCTTTTAAATAAGATGCATCTTTAGTGGATATCATATTTGGCACATTGTTCATTTTTTATCACCTTCCATTTATATTGTGGATACTTTTTTTAAAAATATATTGTTAATTTTTGGTTAAAATGGTAGACTAGGATAGAGGTGTATTTTTATGAAGAAGAAACTAGTTATTGGTATAACTATAATTGTTTGTTTATTATTTTCTTTATTTATTATGGGTATATTTTTAGTAAATCAAGATGAAAAAAGTTTAAAACAATTAAAAAATGAAATTGATAGTATAGATAATATTATAGAAAATGAAGGTATATTTAGTAATAATATTGATAAAAAACTTAAAAATAATGTTACTTCTGGTGATTTTGTAGTAGTTGAAAAAGCTGTTAAAAATTATTTTAAAGATTTTGTTGATGAAACTAGAAAATTAATTAATATTTATAGTGATGAGAGTGTAGAAAATCTATTTAGCATTGATAATTTTAAAGAAGATGGTAAAGATTTTGTAGAAACTTTAGTGACTTTAAGAACTTTAGAAAATAAAGTGGATACAATTAATGAAACTTTAGAAAAGTTATTTAGTTATGATAAAATAATGACTTATATAGATAGTGCTGATAGCTACTATAAAGATTATTATAAGGAATTGATGATTGATAGTGAAACTTATGATATTTTGAAAAAAGATATTAGTGAGGCAAGAGATATTTATGTAAGCTTGATAAATGATATGAAAAATATATTTAAATTTTTAAGTAAGAATAAAGATAAATGGAATATTGAAGATGATACTATTGTTTTTGAAAATGATGAATATTTAGATAAGTATAATGAATTAATTGAAAAAATAGGTAAAATAGAAGAAAATGGACAAAATATATAAATAGTCACTTTAGAGTCATAAATATGTCATATATTTATTTTGAAGGGAAGATTATATATGGAAATATTAAAAGTTGAAAATTTGATTAAAACTTATAAAAATGGTAATACAACTATTAATGCTGTTGATAATGTAAGTTTTAGTGTGGAAAAAGGGGATTTTGTTGCTATTGTTGGAGCCAGTGGTAGTGGTAAATCTACACTTTTACATTTACTTGGGGGTGTTGATAGACCTACATCTGGTAAAGTATTTATTGATGGGGTAGATATTTATAATATGAATAATGATGCACTTGCAATATTTAGAAGAAGACAAGTAGGATTAATTTATCAATTTTATAATTTAATACCTATTTTGAATGTGGAAGAAAATATTGTGCTTCCATGTAAATTAGATGGTAAAAATGTAAGACGTGATAGACTTAATGAAATTATTGATATTTTAGGTTTATCTAAAAGAAGAAGTCATTTACCAAATGAACTTTCTGGTGGACAACAACAAAGAGTATCTATTGGAAGAGCTATAATTAATAATCCAGCTTTAGTTTTAGCAGATGAACCTACGGGTAATTTAGATTCAAAAACTAGTGATGAAATTGTTGCTTTGTTAAAAGAATCTAATAAAAAATATAATCAAACTATTATTGTTATTACTCATGATGTTTCAATTGCTCAGGAAGCAAATAGAGTTATTACTATTGAAGATGGAAAAATAGTTAGTGATGTAAGGAATTAATTATGAATATATTAAATGAATTAACTATTAAGAATTTAAAGCTTAATAAAAAAAGAACAATAGTAACAATAGTAGGTATAGTTTTGTCTGTTGCTTTAATTTGTGCAGTAGCTGGTATGGTTACATCATTTCAAGCAACTTTAGTAAATATAGCTATTACAGATGGAGGAAATAGACATTTAACAATTGAAAATGTAAGTAAAAAAGATTTGAAATATTTTACAAATAATAGTCATGTAAAGAGTATGTATTTAAGTGAGTCTTTTGGTTATGCTAAAGTGGATAATATAAATAAATATAAACCTTATGCTTATGTTGTGGGATATACAAAATCAGCTTTTGATAATACAACATTAAAACTAGTTTCTGGAAGACTTCCGGAGAATAATAAAGAAATAATAGTAAGTGTACCTTTTAAAAATAGTGCTAAAGTAAAAATAGGTGATATAATTAGTTTAGATATTGGTAAAAGAGTATGTGCTGATGGAACAATTCTTAATCAAAGTAATCCATATTATGTGGAAGGCGAAGAAAATGATCTTTGCCATGAATATATAACTGATACAAGTAAACATGAATATAAAATTGTAGGTATTACCGAAAGATTAAATTATAATATTGAAGAGTATAGTGCTCCAGGTTATACAGTAATTACTAAAATAGATAATGTAAGTGATAATATAAATGTCTCATTATTATTTAAAGATGCTGGATATTATAAAGAATATATAAATAATATAGCAAATGATAAAGATTTAAATAAATATAATATTACTTTAAATGATGAACTTTTAAGGTGGAGTGGCGTTAGTTTAAGCGATAGAACAATGAATATGTTATATGCTGTTGCGGGTGTTGTTATAAGTATTATAATACTTACAAGTGTATTTGTAATAAAGAATAGTTTTGATATTGCTAACCAAGAGAAGAAAAAGATGTATGGTATGCTTTCAAGTATTGGGGCAACAAGTAAACAAATTAAGAAAAATGTTTTACATGAAGGTTTTATCCTAGGTCTAATTGGTATTCCTTTAGGTGTTTTGTGTGGAATATTTGCGGATTATGTACTTGTTATTATAATAAATTATATTGGTAAGTTTAATGATGTTAAATTTGTATTTAGTATATCTATTTGGCCAATAATTTTAAGCATTATACTTGGAGCAGTTACAATTTATTTATCTGTTGTTAGAGCAGCTAAAAAGAGTAGTAAAATCGCACCGATTGAAGCCATTAGAAATAATAATGAAATAAAAATTAATAGTAAAAAAATTAAGTCATCTAAAATAGTTGATAAATTATTTGGTGTTGGGGGAGATATTGCCTATAAGAATTTAAAGAGAAATAAAAAAAGAAATAGAACTACGATTATATCAATTGTAATAAGTGTTGCTGTATTTATTTCTTTATCATCATTTTTAAGCTATGGCTTTAAATTAACAAATCAGTATTATCAAGATGCTAATTATGATATTCAGCTTTATCTTAGAGATACTAATGAAGAAGAATCTAAAAAAATAATTAATGATATAATAAAAATGGATAATATTAGCAGATATAGTATAGTTAGAAGTATGAGTATGACATTTGATTATAAAAAATATTATAATGAAGATGTATTAAAATACTTTGATGGAGTTGAAGATTTACCTCTTAGAATTATGTCTGTAGGTGAAGATGAGTTTGAAAGAATACTTAAAGAAAATAAAATAAGTGATACTAATTTTGATTATAAGGGTTTATTAATTGATAAAAATATTTTTTATCAAGAAGGTAGTAAAAATTATAAAGAAGTAAATTTATTAGATTTAAATAAATTTAAAACAGTAACAGGTTCTATTAATAGTAAAGATTTAAATATAGAAATTTTAAAGAGAATTGATAATATACTAATGGGATTTCAAAAGGTATATAGTGAAACTCCAACAATTATAGTAAGTGATAAGTTTTATGATTATATTGTATCTAATTATAATGTAAATGCTACTGATTCAAGAAATTTATATATTAAATCTACTGATTGTGAAAAACTAGAAAGTGTAATTAAAGAATATTTACTTGATAATGATATTACTAATTATAGTTTGTTTAATATTGAAACAGAAGCTAAAGCACAAAGAAGTTTAATTATTTTAGTAGCAATTTTCTTGTATGGTTTTATTATTGTTATCAGTTTAATTGGTGTTACTAATATTATTAATACAATAAATACTAATATGAATTTAAGAAGAAGAGAGTTTGCTATGCTTAAGTCTATTGGTATGACTAAAAATGAATTTAATAAAATGATTAACTTAGAGTCAATTATGTATTCTACGAAAGCATTAATTATTGGTATTCCTTTAGGCTTATTAGGTTCATTTGCTATTTATAAAGCTTTTGCAAGTGGTAATGATTATGGCTTTATATTTCCATGGCAAGCTATTTTAATAGCAACTTTAGTAGTTTATCTTCTCGTTAATTTAATTATGTATTTAGCTTTAAGAAAAACAAAAAATGAAAATATTATCGAAGTAATAAAAGATGAAAATATATAAAAATTAGGTTTGATTGACCTAATTTTTCTTAAGTATGATATCATATATGTGAGGTGTTTTAGATGAAAATACTTTTAGTGGAAGATAATGAAATGATTATAAAAGCAATTAGTTTTTTGCTGGAAGAACATGGATATATTGTTCATGTTGCTAGATGTATTAAAGAAGCAAAAGAATTAATTAATGATGCTTTTGATTTAGTTATACTTGATGTTTGTTTACCAGATGGAAATGGACTAGATTTTTTTGCATCTTATATAGATGTTCCCACATTAGTTTTAAGCGCTAAAGATGAAGAGGATGATGTTGTTAAAGCAATTGATTTAGGTGTACAAGATTATATAATAAAACCTTTCAGGTCTAAGGAACTTTTATCAAGGATTAATAATATTATTAAAAGAAATAAGAAAAATAATATAAAGAAATTTGAGAATGTAACTTTTGATATGGATGCTTATAAAGTTTATGTTAATAATAGAGAGGTTGAATTAACTGGTTTAGAGTTAAAAATATTATTTTTGCTTTTAGAAAATAGCGGAATGCTTGTTACTAGAGATCTAATTATAGATAGAATTTGGGATGCATCGGGTAAATTTGTTAATGATAATACTTTAAGTGTTTATATAAAAAGAATAAGAGAAAAAATAGGTAATGATAATCTTATTAAAACAATAAAAGGGATAGGATATAGGATTGATTTATGAAAAAGATAGGTATTTGGTTTTTAACTGGTTTAATATGTTTAATAATATTTATAATTTTTAATTATTATTGGTATAGTAAAGTAACTAATGATTTTGTAAATAGTGTCGTAGCTTTAGTATTAGATAATTATGAAAATGTAGATAGTGCAGAATTAATTAATATCATTAATAATAGTAATGGTAAGAAAACTGATGTTTTAGAAAAGTTTGGTTTTGTAAAAAGTGATATAAGTTATTTAAAAGATATGCAAGATACTTATTATAAAATACTATTTATAGGTATAGGTATGTTTTTATTATTAAGTGCTTTGATAATATTGTTTGCTATTTATAAAAAAAGAAAACGAAATAAAGAAATATTGAAATTAACTAATTATTTAAAAAAAATTAATGAAGGAATATATGACTTAGAAATACTTGATAATACGGAAGGGGAATTATCAATTTTAAAAAATGAAATATATAAAACTACTATATGTTTAAAAGAAAGTGTTGAAAATTTAAAAAGGGAAAAGCTGATAATTAAAGAAAATTTAGCAAATATATCACATCAGTTAAAGACTCCGCTTACATCAATAATGATAATGCTTGATACCCTTTTAGAAGAAGATGTTCCTATATATAAACAAAAAGAATTTCTAAGAGATTCACGAGATCAAATAGAAAATATAAACTTTTTAATAATTGTTTTATTAAAGTTATCGAGATTTGATGCTAATGTTGTTGAGTTTAAAAAAGAGGCAATAAATGTTAAAAAATTGCTAATGGAGTGTATTAAAAATGTTGATGCGTTAAGAGAGATTAATGGAGTAAATATACATTTAAAGGGTAGTAATAATGTTAGTTTTATCGGAGATTTTAAATGGGAAGTCGAAGCTTTAACTAATATAATAAAAAATGCTATAGAACATAGTGAAAATGGTAATGTTTATGTTATTTTTGAAGATAATAATATTTATGTGAAAATTTCGATAATTGATGAGGGTACTGGTATAAAAGAAAAAGATTTAAAACATATATTTGATAGATTTTATAAGAGTAATAATAGTACAAATAACTTTGGAATTGGGTTATCTTTAGCATCAGAAATAATAAATAAAGATAATGGTAAAATAGAAGCTTTAAATAATGAAATAAAAGGTTCAAGCTTTATAATTAAATACTATAAGTAAGTGTTTACAATTTAGATTTTAATAAGTATAATGTTCATGGAGGATGTTTTATGAAAGATACTAATTATTTTGTTAAAGAAATAAGTTCTAAAAAGAATTTGATAATAGGGGTAGTAATAATTATACTAAGTGTACTTTTAGGAGTAGTATCATACTTTGTTGTTAGAAATCCAGAAGCAATATTTTTAGATAAAGTCGAAGGAGATTATGAATATGCGAAAGTAGAAGTAGCTTTACTAGATAGATATTTTGCAAGTGAAAAAACAGATAGTGTAGAAAAAAAATATTATTTAGCCTATGATAAACATAATCGTCCATATGTCGTAGTGTTAAATGAAGAAAACTATAATTTATTAAAAGAAATTCAAGATTATAGTTTAAGTGATGAAGAAAAGGATGCACCAACACCAGTAATAATTTATGGAGATTCACAAAGTATACCAGATGAAGCATATCAATATTTACATGAATTTATAAATACTGGGGAAGATGAAGACGTTTCAATGGAGGATATGAAAAATGCTGTGGGTAAATATTATTTAAATACTTACTATAATCCTCATGAAGATATAATGTTTGTTATGGTATTTTGGTCTATATTTATTTTCTTTGGGTTAGTTTTAGTAATAAGTTATTTTATAAGAATTGCGAAATTAAAGAAAACATTAGTAAAAGATCGAGAAATAATAGATAAAATTTCTCAAGATTTAGAAATGAATTCTGGTACTCATAATAAAAGATGTAAAATATTTATGAATAATAATTATATTGTAAGTTACCATAATGAAATAAAAATAATAGATATTAAAAATATAATTTGGTTATATCCCTTTGAAATACGTCAAAATGGTATTGTAACAAATAAAACTATTTATGTAATTACAAACGAGGGCAAAAGTAATATTTTTGTAAGTATAAATACTTTAAGTAAGAAAAATAAAATAGCGTTCGAAGAAGTTTATCAAGAATTAATGAATAGAACTCCTAATGCTTTACATGGTTATTCAAAAGAAAATCAAGAAAAAGCTAAGGAAATGTATAAAAGATAAAATGGCAATGAATTTAAGTTCATGCCTTTTTTGTTGGTATTTGAGAATTTTATTTACAAATAAAGAAATAGATTCTTTTATTTTTGTAGTAAATGTGTTAGTATATAATAGCTTTAGGGGGATTTATGAATAAAACTAAGTTAATGAATAAATTAAATAAAGATATTAGGTCTTTGGAAAGAAAAATTCAATATACTAAATTATATAATATAAGAAATTGTCTTATAAATTTACTTTTAAGATTTGGAATAGTGCTAGATTTTAGTGTTCCTTTTATAATGACTTTTATGGTCGTAGCTAATACTAAGTTTGTTAATACAAAAGATTTAATTACATATGAAGATAAAGTGTCTCGCAAAAATATTGAAACAATTGATACATCTGATGGTAGTCATATAGAAAATATTAATTCAAATATTTATGATAAAAATTTTATTGAATGTTCTTATGTTTTTAAAAGTGATAAAAATAATTATGAAAGAAAAACTATAACTTACGAAGTAAATGATGAAATTGATTTAAATAGTTTAGATAATATATTATCGATGGATAATGATGAATTAACTAAATTGTTAGATAAATTAAATTTAAAGTCTTCGATTAAAATAGAAAAAAGTGATTATGCAGATGATATTGTAAAAGTAGTTAATCATAAGTTTGTAAATGAAAAATATAAAGTATTAAAATTAACTGATAGCAATTTAAATAATATCTTACGTCTTAATGCTATGTTTTGGGCTCTTTGTTGGATTTATAAAATGTTACAAAAGTTAATATTAAAAGGAAAGTTAAAAGATTTACTTGAGGAGAAAGAGACTTATTTTAAGCCTATAACTGATGAAGAATTAGAATTGATAAATAAATTATTGGAAAGTCGAAGAAAAAATATAAATTTATTGCTTAATGAAAGTAACTTAGAAGAAAAAAAAGATGTTCCTATTTTAAGAAGGAGAAATTTATGAATAATTATATAAGTGATTTAAAAAACAATTATTTTTCTTATCTTCGTGGAAGTGATTTACAAGAGGTATTAGTTGATGTAGAAAACTATTTTTTAACATATAGAGATACTTTAAATTTGCCTCAAGAACTTACCTTTGGTGTAGAATTAGAATATGAAAAATTATTTAAAATATTAACTGACGAATTTTTAGATGTGAATTTTTTATATAGTTGGAAATCAATTAATGATGGATCACTTACTTTGGGTGGTGAAGTAGTGTCTCCGATTTTAAATGATGATATTTCAACTTGGGACCAGCTTCAAAAAATATGCCAATTTCTTGCTAAATATAATGCTGATACATTTCATAATGCCGGGGGTCATATACATATTGGAGCAAATATTTTAGGCGAAGACATTGAATCTTGGAAAATATTTTTAAAGTTATATACAATATATGAACATGTGCTTTTTAGATTCGCATATGGTGATAAATTAAATGCTCGAAAAGGAATTAAAAATTATGCATTTCCATCTAAAGAAAACTTAAATATGGCTTTATTATTTTTAGATGATGCCATAGATTTAAGTGATATTTATTATGCTATTCCTAATCATTCTAGGTATCAAGCTCTTAATTTGAGTAATGTTCATTTTATAATGTTTGAAACTCAAAAAAAGTTTATAAATACAATTGAATTTAGGTTTCCAAACGCTAGTTCTAGTGAGATTGTATGGCAAAATAATATTAATGCTTTTGCCAAAATGCTTTTAACAGCAAAGGATAAATTAATAGATGAAGAATTTTTAGATTATAAGATTAAGGCATCAAAAGATGAATATATTAATTATGATTTTATTGATTTAAATGGAGCTTTAGAATTTGTGGATTTAGTATTTGATAATAATTTAGATAAAATATATTTTTTAAGACAGTATTTTAAAAATTATCAAGAAAACTACGATAAAAATAGATTAGTCAGAGCTAAAAAGTTTATTAAATAAAGTATTTTAAATTTAGAAGAACTAATTAGAAAAAATCAAATATAATAGTAGAGTGCTGTTAATACATAAATGCTCAATTTATATTGGAATATTGGTAAAATTATTATGAAAATAGAGCAAGAAGATGAAAATTAAACAATAGGTATATTACTATCTACGAATAAAAATGAAACGATTGTAAAAAAAATTTTGCCGAAGGATAATAAAACAATATTTTCATCAGAGTATAAACTACATTTACCAACAGAACAAGAATTAATTAGTGTTGTTGAAGAAGATTTGAAAAAATTATGAATTAATGAGATAATATAATTTAAAAAGAAAGGAAAATAAAAATGAAATCGAATCAAATATTTATAGGAAATATAAAAAAGTGCATAAAATATGAAGAACATACAATGCTAGGAGTTAATACTGTTATAGATGATTGTAGTATAGGGTACGATCGTTTTGGTTATGTAGAAGAAAAATCGGAACTTTATAAAGAAAATGCTATTTTAATAAAAAATAAAAATGGGGGCTATATTGACATAGAAAGACTAAATTCAATTTTAGATTTAATTAAAATTTCTCATGATGTAACAAAGAATGGTTATCGGTTAGGAGGTTTAATTATGTCAACAATTCCTCATAGTGTTAATTGTTTATATGTAGATAAAGAATCTTTAAAACCATATTTTAAAGAAAAAGAAAAGAATATATCGGTTCGTCAATTAAAAAAGCAATACAAAAAATAAATACTCCTAGATATTGAGTATTTATTTTTTGCAATCATTTCTTTATTTTTATTTTAGTAACAATCACTCTGGTGCCACAACAGTGAATCGAACACTGATTTAATCCTTACCATGGATTTGTAATAGCCATTATACTATTGCGGCATACTTAGATTATAATAAAGATAAGTAAAAAAAGCAATAATTAAACTTTACATTATACCCTAAGGGGGTGTATAATAAACCCGGTGGTTAAAGTGCAAGTAGATTGTCAAAATTGTAAAAAAGCAAAACATAGAACTTTGGAAGAAAAAGTAAAAATAATAAAAAGATTAAATGTCATTGAAGGCCAAATAAGAGGTATTAAACAAATGGTCGAAGATGATAGATATTGCGATGAAGTACTCATGCAATTATCAGCGTCTATGCATTCTTTAAAAAGTTTAGGTAATAATATATTAAAAAATCATATGCAAACTTGTATGTTAAAAAACATAAATGATGGGAAATTAGAAGTTATAGATGATGTTATCAATTTGTTTGATAAATTAAATAAATAAAGGTGGTATTATGTTAAAAATAGAAAATCTTAAAGTAAGTTTAAAAAAAGATGGTAAAGTAATTTTAAATGGCTTAAATTTAAATATAAATGATGGAGAAATTCATGCTATAATGGGACCTAACGGAACGGGGAAATCAACTCTTTCTAAAGCTATAATGGGACATTTTTTATTCAAAATAGATGAAGGAAACATATACTTTAATGACAAACTAATAAATGAATTATCAGTTGATGAAAGAGCTAAATTAGGTATCTTTTTAGCTATGCAAGATCCTACGGTTATAAACGGAGTAACAAATAGTGAATTTTTAAAAATAAGTAAAGAAGAAATAACAAATAAGCATATAGATTACTTTAACTTTATAAATAGTATAAATACATCTTTAAATGATTTAGAATTTTCTAACGATATGATACATCGTCATGTTAATGTTGGTTTTTCTGGTGGAGAAAAAAAGAAAAATGAAATATTGCAAATAAAAATATTAGAACCAAAATTTATAATTTTAGATGAAATAGATTCTGGGTTAGATATTGATTCTTTAAAAGTTGTTTGTAAAAATATTAATGATTATAAAGAAAAACATCCTAAAACTTCTATATTAATTATTACCCATTATCCAAGAATATTAGAATTAATTAAACCTAATTATGTTCATATTATGAAAAATGGAAAAATTGTTGAAACCGGAGATATAACTTTAGCAAATAGAACTGAACAAGAAGGTTACAATGAATAAATCTATGTATGTTTTTAACGAAGATATAAGCTTAGATGTTGGTAAAGAATCTATAGAGATTTTTCATTTAGTTTATAATAAAAGTATTTCTGTAAATATAAATTTAAACGATGAAACTTCCAAAGTTGTTTATCGTTTGAGTGTTATAAATAAAGATAGTAACAAGTGTTTAATTAATATAAATCATAATAAAAGTAAAACAGAAAGCTTAGTAATATGTCACGGAGTAAATGTTTTAGATAAAAAATTAGAGTTTAATGTAACAGGCAAAGTTCCTAATTCATCTTTTAAGTGTATATGTAATCAGGATAATCAAATAATTAATTTAAGTGATGGTGAAAGTGTAATAAAGCCTAACTTACTTATAAGAAATTATGATACAGTGTCAAATCATTCGGCTTATATTGGGACATTTAAAGAAAGTAGTTTATTTTATTTAATGAGTCGAGGTATAAGCAAAAGTAAAGCTAAAGAAATGCTTATTGAAACTTTATTATTAGGGGATTTTAATGAAAATTTGCAAATAGTAAAAGATTTTTATAAATTATTAAAGGAGGTTAATCATGGATAAAGAAACTAAAAGAGCTATCATACTAGATAATTATCAATATCCAACAAATAAAGGTTTAACGAGTGATGAAAGTTATATAAAAGCAAATACAAGAAGTGATTCATGTATTGATAATATTGATTTAATGATGAAAGTAGATGATGATAAAATTGTCGATGTAGTTTTTGATGGCGAAGCTTGTGCAATATGTACGAGTGCAACGAGTATAATTGTTAAGAGTTTAATTGGGAAAAGTGTAAATGAAGCAAAAGAAATAATAAGTAATTATCAAAACATGATTAATGAAGAACCATATGATGCTAATATACTTGGGGAATTAAATGTATTTGATGAAATATATTTACAACCAGCTAGAAAGAATTGTGCATTATTATCTAGTAAAAGTGCTAAAAAAATTCTTGATGAAGTAGGGAAGTAAAATGGAAATAGTAGGTTTAAATAAAGAAAAGGTTAAAAAAGTATCTAAAATAAAAAATGAAGATAAATGGGTTTTAGATTATAGATTGAAAGGATATGAATCATTTGTTTCGCAAAAAATGCCAGACTTTGGACCGGAAATTAATATTAATTTTGATGATGTAATATATTATAAAAGTGATAAACAAGATAAATTATTAGAAAGTGATTGGAATAATATTTTAAAGCCTGTTGTTGATGAACTTGATAGTGTAGGTGTACTTGAAAGTGAAAAGCATTTTGGGGGAATGGGTGTTCAATATGAAAGTGAAGTAATTTATCATAATATGATTAAAGAACTAGAAGATAAAAATGTCATATTTACATCTATTGATCAAGCAATTAAATTATATCCAGATTTAGTAAAAAAATATTTCGGTAAGATTGTTTCATATACTGAAAATAAATTTGCTGCCTTAAATGCTGCTGTATTTAGTGGAGGTTCATTTATATATGTACCTAAAAATACTAAATTGGATAGACCTTTACAAAGTTATTTTCGTATAAACAGTAAAAATATGGGACAATTTGAAAGAACTCTTATAATAGTAGATGATAATTCTTCTTTACATTATGTTGAAGGATGTACTGCTCCTAGTTATAGTGAATCTAGTCTGCATGCTGCTATTGTAGAAATTTATGTTGGCAAAAATGCTAAATGTCGTTATTCAACTGTGCAAAATTGGGCTACAAATGTATATAATTTAGTTACTAAAAGAGCATTAGTAGATGATTTTGGAGTTATGGAGTGGATTGATGGAAATATTGGTTCTAAAGTTACTATGAAGTATCCTTGTTGTGTTTTAAAAGGTGATAATTCAAATGGAACATGTATTACTATAAGTGTTGCTAAAAATAAGCAAACGCAAGATAGCGGGGCTAGAATGATTCATATAGGTAAGAATACAAAAAGTAATATTGTTTCTAAGAGTATTGCGAGTCTTGGAGGAAATGCTACTTATCGAGGTAAAGTTGAAATAAAGAAAAATGCTTTAAATAGTGAAGCTTTAGTTAAATGTGATAGCTTAATATTAGATGATTTATCAATGAGTGATACAATACCTGTAAATGTCGTAAGTAATATAAGTAGTAATATTGAACATGAAGCAACAGTATCTAAAATTAATGATGATGTTTTATTTTATCTTATGAGTAGAGGAATGACCGAAGAAAAAGCAACAGAATTAATAGTATTGGGTTTTATTGATAAATTTAAGGAAGAATTACCAATGGAATATGCCGTGGAATTAAATCAATTGATTAAAAGAAATTTATAAAGTTTCTTTTTTTAATGGAATATAATTTTTAAGTTTGCTAAAATATACGCGGAAGATATCATTATGATTAATTGAAATAGTGTTTAACTAGAGAGATTTGCTAATCGAACTTCAGAAAGGCGGATGCTTGTTATTAAAGAAGAAAGTATTCTTCTAATAATAATTTTACAGTTAATATAAAAAAGACACTAACCTAAATTAGGTGTAGTGTTTACACAAACGTAGGCATTACCCATTTAGGTAACCCTTACAGTTTCATTATAATAAAATTTATAATAAAGAACAAGAAAAAAATATGCAAAATTGGAAAATTGAAGATTAAAAGCTTGACAATAATGTTAAGAATATCTTACAATCTTAATATAAGAGGCTTCGGGATAAGAGGCTTCGGGATAAGAGGCTTCGGAAAGGGAAAGTCTTTTTGTATGCGAAAATATATTGCGAGTGTGGTTGTGGCTTTGGTAGTGTTATTTGGAATGGGGTCATATATTTATAAAACTAATAAAATAATTGAAAGTTATGAGAACCAAGAAAACAAAGAAAGTAAAAAAGAATTATTAAGTATGATGTTAGAGACTGAATCGGGATCTGGTAAATACCAAGAAACAACGGCAAATGAATGGCCGACGGAAGGTTATGTATTTAATGAAGCTAAATCTGGTTGTGAAAATGGTGGAACTTTGTCGTGGGATGATGAAAACAAAAATGTTATTATGGAAGGAAATGGTGCAGATAAATGTTACGTTTATTTTAATAAAAAATTTAAATTATATGAATACGTAAAATCACTTTATACAGGAACTCAAGGTGAAAATTATTTATATTTTCATAATGGGACAATAAAAGGCGACGATGGTACTGTTTTAGATGCTAATGATAATTCATATAGATATTCAGGTGGTGATTTTCAGTTAACCGAAAAAGCAACAATATCTGGGTTAACTACGCTTGATTCAAGTAGTAACACAACTACTAATGGAGTAATTAATTTTTATTGTAATGGAACTAGACAATATGTTGGTTATTCTTGTAATTCTTCATATACTAGTTATTATACTTTACAATATGATGTTACATTTACGCAGTATTCTACATATAAAGCGGCAATAAAAAAAGCTTTATATGATGGCTATATAAAAAATCATGTTAATAACTTTGTGTGTTTTGGATATGATAGTTCAGATGGAAGTTGTACAACAGATAATTTATATAGAATAATTGGCGTGTTTGGAAATGAAGTCAAAATGATAAAGTATGATTATGCAAAAACAACATTACTAGGTACTGATGGAGCTTATTTTAGTTTGCTTTCATCTCCGGCAGCTGATGGATCTGGAACAAGTAAAGGCATAAATACTAAAAATAAAATAGGAGCTTATGATTGGATTAGTGGATCTGGTAATTTAAATTGGAGCAAAAGTAATTTAAATACTATAAATTTAAATGTAAATTTTTTAAATAATATAGGTAGTAAATGGGCAAATAAAATTACAAGTCATGCATGGATTACTGGAAGTGATTCAGAAACTAATATTAGAAATTCAATTGTGGCAAATCTAGCAATAGATAAAACAAAAACTTATGATGCAAAAGTAGGATTAATGTATATAAGTGATTATTGCTATGCAACTTCAGAAGTAGCGTGGTCACAAATTATAAGTTCTTATTCTAATTACACTTATGATAATTGGATGTATATGGGCTTATACGATTGGACAATCACTCCAAATTCTAGCAGTTCATATGCGGCAATTCATTTAGCTTATGACGGAACTTTCGGCGCCCAATGTTGTAAGTCTCAAAATCGCATGAAAATTGCTGCACGTCCAGTTTTCTTTTTGGATACATCTGTAATATATGAAAGCGGAAATGGAAGTATGGAATATCCTTATATAATATCTTAAATAATGATTAATATTTTAGTGAAAAAATTAACAATTTAAAAAAATCTAATTAGTAAATTGCTTCTTAATACTCCAATTCCTTGTATTATTTCCATGTTAGTCGGAGCTTTATATATTATTGTTAATTAAATGTTTATTGGTTTTTTGAAAAAAGCTGCTACTAATGTTGTTTATTCATTTACGGTTATTGCCTTAGTATTAGTACTTTTAATTGTTGATAGAGTGTCAGTACTCTTTAATTTAGCACTTGGAAAAAAAGATAATGAAAGTATTTCTAAAAGTGTTGGAAATTCTTCTAGAATCTTGTGTAATTATTGCTATAAATGTTATGTCTTTGGTGTTGAAAAGACAGTAGAAGCTCTAAAAGCTATATTGACTATCTAAAGCAAAAATCTTATAATTTAGGTGGAGGTAAATATGAATAAAAAACAAATAGTAGACTTAATTACGGCGGTATTTTTAATTATTTGTGGAAGTGTTCTTTTGTTATTCCCGCTTTTCCATTTTGTTAAAGTTAAAAATATATTTTTAGGAGTATTAATAGTATACGCAGTACTTAATTTAATTAAATTTTTATTAACAAGAAAATCAAAAGATTATGAAGGATTACTCACATGCTTAGCGTCAATTATAGTTTTAGTTGTGGCTCTTAAGTTAAATATAAGTGAAGTTCCATGGTATCTAGCTTTATCTTTACTTATTTGGATAATTTTACTTTCTTTAATTAAATTAAAAAAAGGAGATTATTACAACGACCGTAAGAATAAAATGTGGATATTTGAAATAATATGTTTAGTTTTATTTATTTTAACGGGTTTACTTACGACAATGAATTTATATTATGAAAATGACATACAAGTTTTAATGCTCGGATACTTTTTCTTGATTCATGGTATACTTGAACTTTTTGATCCCCTTATTATCTCTTTAAAAATAAAATAACGAACTTTTTAGTCCGTTATTTATTTGTTACAATTAATTTTATTGCTGTTTTTTGTTCACCGTTTATAGTTATATCATTAAATGCGGGAATAACAACAAGATTATCACCTGAAGGGGCTACAAAACCTCGACATATAGCGATAGCTTTTATTGCTTGATTTAGTGAACCTGCCCCGACTGTTTGTAGTTCAACTTCTTTTTTCTCTCTATAGATATTTGCTATTGCTCCAGCAACTTTGCTTGGATTTGATTTTGATGAAACCTTTAGAATTTCCATTATTACCATTCCTTTCATTAAATTATATAAAAAAATAATAAAATTATGCTTGATATTTTGCTGGAAAAATATTATAATTAAATAGTAATCATTACTATTTAGGAGATGAAATGAAAAATACTAAGCAAAGAATAGTTATACAAAATATAGTTAATATGAGCAATAGTCATTTAGATGCCTATCAAGTACATGAAGAAGCTTTAAAACAAATACCTAATATAAGCTTAGGAACTGTTTATAGGAATCTAAAAATATTAGAAGATGAAAACTTGATTAGGACTCTTAATGTTGGAGGTATAAAACATTATGATAAAAATATCCTACATAACCATTTTGTTTGTATTAAGTGTTTCAAAATAATTGATGTATTTGATTTAGATTTTATAAATCTAAAAAAATATCAAGATAATGTAGTAACTGATTATGAAATAGTTCTAAAAGGTATTTGTAAAAATTGCCAGAAGGAGGATTTATGGAATTAAAAGGAAGTAGAACAGAACAAAATTTAATGAAAGCATTTGCTGGAGAAAGTGAGGCACGTAATAAGTATACTTATTATGCTTCAAAAGCAAAAAAAGATGGATATGAACAAATAGCAGCTATATTTGAAGAAACTGCTAATAACGAAAAAGAACATGCAAAGTTATGGTTTAAAGAATTACATGGAGGAAGTATTCCCGATACTAAAGAAAATTTACTTGATGCAGCTAATGGTGAAAACTATGAATGGACAGATATGTATGATGAATTTGCTAAAGTTGCTCGTGAAGAAGGATTTGAAAGACTTGCAAATTTATTTGAAGGTGTAGCAAAAATAGAAAAAGAACATGAAGAAAGATATCGTAAATTACTTAAAAATATTGATGATAAAGTAGTATTTAGTAAAGATGAAGAATGTATTTGGGTATGTCGTAACTGCGGACACGTAGTAGTAGGTAAATATGCTCCGGAAGTATGTCCAGTATGTAAACACCCTCAAAGTTTCTTTGAAATGAAAAGTAATAACTATTAGAATCCAATTTAGGATTCTTTTTTTTGGTGTTTTGGTGTATACTATTATTATGAAAAAAATTGGTATAATAATTATAGTTTTAGTTTTAATAGGTTTTATAGCTTTTAATATTTGTAAAGATAAAAAAGTTGAGCAAGAAGAAAATTTGATTCAAGAAAAATTTGCTTTTTTTAAAAATGGTGAAATTAAAGATGAACCTCAAGATAAAGTTGAAAAGTATTTTAATAATTTGCTTATTTTAAAAAAAGATATAGATAGTTTTGAATATAAAAAAGTAAATATTAAAGATTTAGAAAATATTGAAAAAAAGTTAGATGTTTTACAAGAGAATATTAAAATTAATTTAGATTGTTTAAATACTAATATTGATGATGTTTTAATCGATTATGATAAAAAGAGTAAAGAAGAAATAAAAGAAATATATAATGAAAGTGAAATAATTAAAAAAAAGGAAGAATATAAAACTAAATTAAAAGAATATCAAGAAAAAGCTAAAAGTGATATAAATTTATTAAATTATTTAAATACTAATAAAGATAAATATTATTTAAAAGATAATTCTTTAGTTTATAAAGATGAACATGTAAAAAATAAAATAGAAAGTGTAAAAACTGATATTACAATAAAAAAAGAAGCAATTGTGAATATTCCAATTTTAATGTATCATGGTGTATTAGATAAAGCATATGGAGCTGTGGAGTTATTTGTTAAAGTAAGTGAATTTGAAGAGCAGATGAAGTATTTAAAAGAAAATAATTATACCCCGATATTTTTAAGTGAAATAGGTGATGCTTCTAAATATGATAAGCCAATTTTAATTACATTTGATGATGGTTATAAAGATGTTTATACGAATGCTTTTCCCATACTAAAAAAATATAACTTAAAAGCAAATTTATACATTATAACTGATTGGGTTGGCGGAGAGGTTTACGTAAATTGGGATGATATAAAAGCTTTGGATGCATCAAATATTATGGAAATAGGATCTCACACTAGAACTCATAAAAATTTAGGTAAATTAAATGAAAGAGAAGTAGAAGATGAGCTAAAGGAAAGTAAAGAAATACTTGAAAAAAATTTAAATAAAAAAATAAATACCCTAGCGTATCCTTATGGAGGACATAATAAAATGGTTATGGGTATTGCTTCTAAATATTATGATTTTGCCTTATCAACCAATAGTGGAAAAGAAATTAGTAATAACTTAAATAAATATGAACTTAACAGATATTATATATATCGAGGTATGCCAATTAAAACATTTATAAGTTATGTTAAATAGATTTTAAAAAAAATTGTTGCAATTTTAATAAAACGTGGTATACTCATTTAAAGACGTAGAAAAAGGATAAGTAATTATGAATGATTTATAGAGAGTTCTTGGCTGGTGAAAAAGAATAATTGGAAATAATGAAATCTACCTTTTGAGTTTAAGTAGTAATACTTCGGGTTATTCCGTTATCAAAAGAAAGTTAAATAAAGGATGGCACCGTGCTTAAAAGCACTCCTTGATGGTGACATTCTTTTTTTGTTTATGGAGGGATGTATATGATAGATATTAAATTAATCAGGGAAAATAGTGATTTAGTAAAAGAAAATATTAAAAGGAAATTTCAAGATGAAAAACTTGGACTTGTAGATGAAGTTTATGAATATGATCAAGATTATCGTAAAATTAAACAAAATGTTGATGAATTAAGAGCTAAAAGAAATGATATAAGTAGTAATATTGGTAATCTTATGCGTGATGGTAAAAAAGATGAAGCTGAAGCGTTAAAAAATGAAGTTAATAAAATTAATGAAGAAATTGATGAACTTGAAGTAAAAGAAGAAAATTTAGTTAAAGAAATAAAGGATCGTATGATGGTAATTCCAAATATTATGGATGAAAGTGTACCTATTGGTAAAGATGATAGCGAAAATGTTGAAGTAGAAAAATTTGGTGAACCAGTAGTACCTTCTTATGAAATACCTCATCATGCAGATATTATTGCTAGTCTTAACGGTTTAGACAAAGAATCAGCTGGAAGAACTAGTGGAGAAGGTTTTTATTATTTACTTGGTGATGTTGCAAGACTTCATGAAGCTATGCTTGCTTATGCTCGTGATTATATGATTGAACAAGGGTTTACTTATTGTATTCCACCATTTATGATTCATAGTGATGTTGTTACGGGTGTAATGTCATTTCCGGAAATGGAAGCAATGATGTATAAAATTGAAGGTGAAGACTTATATTTAATTGGTACAAGTGAACATTCAATGATTGGTAGATTTAAAGACCAAATGATTAAAAAGGCGGATTTACCGATTAAAATGACATCTTACTCTCCTTGTTTTAGAAAAGAAGGGGGATCTCATGGTTTAGAAGAAAGAGGTTTATACCGTGTTCATCAATTTGAAAAACAAGAAATGATTGTTTTGTGTGAACCAGAAGAATCTATGAATTATTATGAACAAATGTGGAAATATACAGTTGAAATATTTAGAAATCTAGACGTTCCAGTAAGACAACTTGAATGTTGTAGTGGAGACTTGGCGGATTTAAAGGTTAAGTCTTGTGATATTGAAGCATGGAGTCCACGCCAACAAAAATATTTTGAAGTTGGTTCATGTTCTAATCTAGGTGATGCTCAAGCTAGAAGACTAGGTATAAGAGTTAAAGATGAAAAGGGAAATTATTTCTTACACACATTAAATAACACTTGTCTAGCTACGCCTAGAGGCTTAATTGCAGTTATAGAAAATAATTATAACGAAGATGGTTCTATAAACGTACCTAAAGTTTTACAACCTTATATGGGTGGTAAAAAAGTATTAACTCCTCAAAAATAAATGTAAACATTTGTAAAAAGTAGATTGTTTTTTGTCGAAAAAAAACGAAAGTGTTGCAATAAAATTTAGATAATTTAGAATAACTTTTTGAAAGCGGGTTTTGGTAAAATTTTTCTTATTTTGCTTAAAATAAGTTACACTCACCTTTCTTAAACTTATCCACTGAATTTTATCAAAAACGCTTTCGTTTTATTATTTGATATGATAAAATAAAGGACTAAGAAGGGAAGTTATAAAAATGTTAAAACCAGATTTAAATGTAGCAAAAGATAGAAATAAAATAGACATTAAAGTAAAAGAGTTGAATTTGGATATAAAACCAATATATAAAGGAAAGAAATATTTTTTAAGAACATATGGTTGTCAAATGAATGTTCATGATTCTGAAGAAATAAAATATTATTTAGAAAGCTTAGGTTATGAAGAAGTAGACGAACTTGAAAGTGCTGATATAGTAGTATTAAATACGTGTGCTATACGAGAAAATGCTAAGGATAAAGTTTTTGGTTATTTAGGAAGATGTAAACATTATAAAAAAATTAAGCCAGATTTAATTATTGCTATTGCTGGATGTTTGATGCAACAACCGAGTGAAATTGAAGAAATTCAAAAAAGACATAGTTATATTGATATAGTTATTGGTACGCATAATTTAAGTGAATTACCAGATATGATAAAGAAAGTTATTGAAACTAAAAAACAAGATATAGAAGTTTATTCAAATAGTGATATTGTTTTTGAAAATGTAAAGTATAATAGAGATTCAAAATTTAGTGCATGGATAAATATTATTTATGGTTGTGATAAATTTTGTACGTATTGTATAGTTCCTTACACAAGGGGTAGAGAACGCAGTAGAAAAATGGAAGAAATCTTAAATGAAGTTAAAGATTTAAAAGATAAAGGATATATGGAAGTAACGTTATTGGGTCAAAATGTTAATGCTTATGGTAAAGATTTAAATTTAGGTTATGATTTTGCAACTTTGCTAGAAGAAGTAGCTAAAATTGGTATACCAAGAATTAGATTTGTTACATCACATCCTTGGAATTTTACGGATAAAATGATCGAAGTTATCGGAGCGTATGATAATATTATGCCTTATATTCATTTGCCAATTCAATCAGGTAGTGATGAAATACTAAAAAAGATGAACCGTAAGTATACTATCGAAGAATATAAAGAATTGTTTAACAAAATTAAAAATACAGTTAAAAATGTTAGTGTAACAACAGATATAATAGTTGGTTTTCCAAATGAATCTGAAGAAGATTTTCAAAAAACTTTAGATATAGTTGACTATTGTAAGTTTGATGGGGCTTATACTTTTATATTTTCAAAAAGAGAAGGTACTGTGGCGGCTTTAATGGAAGATAAAGTTAGCTTAGAGGAAAAAGAAGAAAGATTACAAAGATTAAATAATTTAGTAAATAAATATTCAAAAGAAAGTAATCAAAAAATATTAAATCAAGTAGTAAAAGTTTTAGTTAACGGTAAAAATGAAAAAGATGAAACAAAACTTTATGGTTATACGGAAACAATGAAATTAGTAAATTTTGTTGGAAATGAAGATTTAATTGGCAAGATTGTCGATGTTAAAATAACTGATGCAAAGAGTTTTAGTTTAGATGGAATTTATCAAGAAGACTAGGAATTTCTTAGTTTTCTTGTTTTTTTAATAAAATTTATGCAAAAAATTAAAAAAAGTCTTGCAATTACTATTTTCGTTTGGTATAATTCTAATTGTCAAACGAGAAATATTTGGGCGCTTAGCTCAGTTGGTTAGAGCACCTGCCTTACAAGCAGGGGGTCATAGGTTCGAGTCCTATAGCGCCCACCATTTATTTTTTTGATTTTGCCGACATAGCGTAACTGGCAGCGCAACTGACTTGTAATCAGTAGGTTGGGAGTTCGACTCTCTCTGTCGGCACCATTTTTTTGGGGAGATAGCGAAGTGGTCAAACGCGGCAGACTGTAAATCTGTTCCTTCGGGTTCCATGGTTCAAATCCATGTCTCCCCACCATTTTAAAATATTATGTTTGCCTCGTAGCCAAGTGGTAAGGCATCAGACTTTGACTCTGACATTCCGCTGGTTCGAACCCAGCCGAGGCAGCCATCTGGTTCGTTAGCTCAGTAGGTAGAGCATTTGACTTTTAATCAAAGGGTCCTGGGTTCGAATCCCAGACGAGCCACCATTTAGAAATTAAAATTCCATAATTTTGGAATTTTTTTTATTTAATAGTTGATTTTTACTTAGTAGTGTAATATAATATTATTGCACTTGGGAATTGCGCCCATAGCTCAACTGGATAGAGCGCTAGACTACGGATCTAGAGGTTGGGGGTTCGAATCCCTTTGGGCGTACCATTGTATTTTCGGGAAGTAGCACAACTTGGCAGTGCGCATGGTTTGGGACCATGAGGTTGCAGGTTCAAATCCTGTCTTCCCGACCATTTAGATTGTAAAGCCTTGAATTTCAAGGCTTCAGAGTGTTGACAAACTACCTATTTTGAAAAAAAATTGATTTTTTAATAAATCAAAGTGGGCTAAATTGTCTAAAAAGAGCAAATATTAGGTACTTAATCCCTAAAAAATGCTTTTTTTTATACTTTAGTGTGAGAAATATAAAAGGCTGTGACAAAGCCGATTTGAAAAATCGACTTTGTCAACAGCCTGAAGCCTTGAATTTCAAGGCTTTTATTTTTATAGATAATTTAATGAGAGATTGATATTAATATATTGTAAATAACGTGTAGAAACAAAAAAACTTGCAATTTGTTTTTAGTGGGGATATAATGAATATGTAAATGAGCTCTGGATCCCGTGTGGACCAGAGATTTTTTTGGGAGATGATCTTATAAATGTTGAAGGAGTTTAAAACAATAGATGAGCAAATTAAGATACTAAAAGGTAAAGGATTAGTATTTGATGATGAGAAATTTGCAAAAGAAAAATTATTAGAAACCAATTACTATAATACGATTAATGGCTATAAAAAATTATTTGTAGCAATAGATGTTAATGGTAACGAGATTTTTAAAAATAATGCAAAGTACGAAGAATTATTTTATTTGTCTGAATTTGATAGAAGCATGAGAACTGTTTATTTAGAAAATATTTTAAAAATTGAAAATAGATTAAAAACATTAGTAGCATATTTTTTTTCTGAAGAATATGGACATGATAATTATTTAAAGATAGATAATTTTGATACTTTAAAAACTAGTAGTATTAAAGAAGAAGTTATAGAAAGAAGAATCAAAAGTATTCAATATTTGATTTCTTCTATTCAAAAAGAAATAGCGGATTCTATTGAAAAAAAAGCTTATATTAATCATTATATTATGAAACATGGTTATATCCCTTTATGGGTTTTAGTAAATGCACTGTCATTAGGAACAATTTCGAAATTCTACGAATATATGAAACAACCTTTAAGAGTCAAAATAGCAAAACATTTTAATGTTAATGAAGGTGATTTATGTGTTTATATTAAAATGTTAGCATTTTGGAGAAACCTATGTGCTCACGATGAAAGATTATATGACTCTACATCATTTAAAAAGATAAGTTTACCAGATACAAAATATCATGGTGCATTAAATATACCGATTCAAGGTAATCAATATATTCAAGGTAAAAACGACTTATTTGCTTTAACAATTATACTTAGAATATTGCTATCTGAAAAAGATTTTAACCATTTTTATAATAAAGTAAATGGTAGAATATATAATATTGCTAATAAACTAGAATCAATAGGCATAGAGGATATAAAAAAAACCATGGGATTTCCGTATGGTTGGAGTAAAATAAGAAAGTCCTAGTTCCGCACGGGATACTAGGCACAGTATATATTATGCTAAATAAATATAAAAATATTCATAATTATTATTGAGTTGATGAAAGATGTATTAATGGATTAATTTAAAGTAAGTATGATAAAACAATGAAATTGATTTACAATTCAAGTAATAACATTAGAAGGAGGATTTATGACAATAGAAAAAAGAATAGTACTTAATAATTTTAACTATTACATAGGAGTAGAATTAAAATATAAAGATACCATTTTAGTTACGAAAGAAAATCACCCCCTAGATTTAGGAAGTTTTTCAATTTATATTGAAGATATAGAACAAAAATATGTAAAAAATAGATTATATGATAAAGATATACCATATATGGATGATATGATTTATATCCTAGATAGATTTCCTTTTCTCGATTATATAAGGAATATTACTTACGATAAAGAAAATATTGTAATTGAAGAAGTTCTAATAAAAAAATGTGAGATTGAAGAATATATAAAACAAAAAAACATTAAATTATTATATGCCTATAAACAAGAAGAAAATTACCCCTTAAAAAAATAGGTGAATTGAAATAATTTTTATATTTGATATAATATTGTAAGGCACATTAATTATTGTGTCTTATACGGAGGATAAATGAAAATAGAAGAATTAAAACAAGCATTTAGAGATTATGCTTATAAATTTGATATGGATGATGAAGAAATTGCTTTAAAATTCTATCATTCCAATCGTGTAATGGATATATGTTTAGATATTGCAAAACATTACAATTTTGATGAAACTGATTATAATGTTGCTGGTGTAATAGGTTTATTGCATGATTACGCAAGATTTACTCAATGGACTACTTATAAAACATATAGTGATTTAAAATCGTTTGATCATGCTGATGAGGGAGCCAAATTATTATTTGATAATAACGAAATAGTTAATTTTTATACTAAGGAAGAAGATTACAATATTATTCATGATGCTATAAAATATCATAATAAATTAAGTCTTCCGGAAGGTTTGGAAAGTAGAGATTTAAAAATGTGTAAATTAATAAGGGATGCTGATAAAATTGATATAATATATAATATAACTATCGATAAATCTCTTTTACCGGAAGATGATGGTAAATTTTCTGATGCTATTGTAAACAATTTTTATGAACATAAATGCGCGGACTATAAAGATATTAAGTGTGATAATGATAATATTTTAACAACTTTAATGTTTATGTATGATATTAATTTTCCTTATTCTTTTAAATATATAAAGGATCACAAATTAATTGAAAATATGTATGATAATATTGAAAATAAAGAATTGCTTAAAGAATATTTTGATTATATTATTGATTATATTGATAAAAAATCTTTAGAAACTGAAAATTAAAAACAAAAAATATTGCAATAAATAGAGTAATTATGGTATTCTTTTAAGTAGGAAGTGTAGAAATGGATAAAAATAATAAAATATATTTAATAATTATAGTTGTATGTGCATTATTAGTAATGGGATTATGTGCATATGCTATTATAAATCATAAAGATGTAAAAGTTACTGATGCTATAAAGTTTAAAGAAGAATATGAAAGTTATAATGGTATGGTTAATGAGTATACTGATAAAAATTATTTAGAAGTAAACATTGATAGAGAAAATCCTATAGTATATAAAACTGGAAAAGAAATATTAGATGTTTTAAAAAATGAAGATGCTTTTGTATATTTTGGTTTTGCATCATGTCCTTGGTGTAGAAATGCTGTTACTCCTTTACTAGATGCTGCAAAAGAAATGAATTTAAAAACAATTTATTACGTTGATATATATGATATTAGAGATACTTACAAATTTACAGGAAGTATAGAACCTGAACAAACTAAAAAAGGAACAGATGCCTATTATGCAATATTAAAGTTTTTAGGTAAAAATTTAGAAAAATACTATGTAAAAGATGATTCAGGGAATATGTATGATACTGGGGTTACAAGATTATATGCTCCGAGTTTTGTAGCAGTAAAAAATGGTAAAGTTTTAGACTTCCATACAGGTACTGTAGAATCACAAGCAGATCCTAGTGTAGAACTGGATGATAAGCAAAAAGAAGAGTTAACAAATACTTTTAAAGATATGATTGAAAAACTACAAAAAAAAGAAAATGTTTGTAAAAATGAAGAAGGTTGTTAAGCATAGAGAAATCTATGTTTTTTCTTGACTTTTATTGCATTTTGTATTATTATCTAGTGGTATTTTGAAGAGGTGAGTTTATGGATAAAATAATAAATATTGCAGTTGTTGCCCACGTAGATGCTGGTAAATCTACATTAGTTGATGGACTTTTACGTCAAAGTGGTGTTTTTAGAGAAAATGAAGAATTAGTAGATTGTGTTATGGATAGTGGTGATATTGAAAAAGAAAGAGGTATTACCATTACTGCTAAGAATTGTGCTATTAAATATAAAGATTACAAAATTAATATCGTAGATACTCCAGGTCATGCTGATTTTTCTAGTGAAATTGAAAGAGTTATTAAGACTGTTGATACAGCTATTTTGCTAGTTGATTCTAAAGAGGGGCCAATGCCACAAACAAGATTTGTTTTAAAAGAAGCTTTACAAAATAACTTAAAACCAATTTTGTTTATTAATAAAATAGATAAAAAAGACGAGAGAGCTGAAGAAGTAGTTGATATGACATTTAATTTGTTTATGGAATTAGGAGCAACTGATGAACAATTAGATTTTCCTATTCTTTATGGTAGTGCTAGAAGTGGTTATGCTATTTATAATATGGGGGATGAAGGTAAGGATTTAACTCCATTGTTTGAAACTATTATTAATACAACTAAGCCGTTTGAAGGAAATGAAAATGATTCTTTACAACTTCAAATAAGTCAACTTGATTATGATGATTATATTGGAAGACTTGGTATTGGAAGAATTAATCGAGGTAAAATATCTGCTGGGGAAACAGTATCGTTAGCTAAAAATGATGGTTCTGTAGAAACATTTAGAGTTGCCAAATTATTTGTTAATGAAGGTATTAAAAGATTTGAAGTAAAAACGGCTTATTATGGTGATATTGTTACTGTAGCTGGATGTAGTACTGTATCTATTGGTGATACTATATGTAAAAAAGATTGTGTTGATCCGCTTCCTAAAATTGTTATTGAAGAACCTACATTATCAATGAACTTCTTAGTTAATAATTCTCCGTTTGCAGGTCAAAGTGGTAAATTTTTAACGAGTAGACACCTAAAAGAAAGATTAGAAAAAGAATTAGAAACTAATGTGGGCTTAAAAGTTGAACCTTTACCGGAGTCAGATGGCTTTAAAGTTAGTGGTCGTGGCGAATTACATTTATCAATATTGCTTGAAAATATGCGTAGAGAAGGATATGAATTATCCGTATCTAAACCAGAAGTAATTTTTAGAGAAATTGATGGTAAACGTGAAGAACCGTATGAAAAGGTTGTTATTAGTGTTCCTAATGATTATTCTGGTACTGTTATTAATTCGTTAAATGAAAGAAAAGGAATAATGCAAAGCGTTGCTCCAGGTGAAGTAGGATACCAAAAAATAGAATATTTAGTACCTACAAGAGGTCTTATAGGTTATCGAGGTTCATTTATTACAGAAACTAAGGGAGAAGGTATAATGGTCCGTTCATTTGATTCTTATGGTCCATATGCAGGTGCTATTAGCGGACGTAAAAATGGAGTTTTAGTATCTATGGCAAATGGTACGACTTTTGGATATTCGCTATTTAATTTAAGTAGTAGAGGAACAATGATTGTAGACCCATCAACAGATGTTTATATTGGTATGATTATTGGTATTTGCAATAAAGAAGGAGATTTAGATGTAAATCCTTGTAAGAATAAAGAACTTACGAATACGCGTAGTTCTCATGCTGATGAAGCTATTGTTTTAAATAAGGCTAAAAAATTTACTTTGGAAGAAGCATTAGAATTTATTGAAGAAGATGAATATATTGAAATTACACCAACCGAAATTAGACTTAGAAAAAAATATTTAGATCCTAAAGAAAGATATCGTAAAGGACGTTAATTTTGTCCTTTTTTTTATTGGGGTAATATGGTAAAATAAACATAAGGTGAGAACATGAAAAATAGAGTCAACTTTAAAAAGATAACGGAATTTATAAAGAAAAGAAATTTTATTATTGCTTTCGGAGTATTTGTTTTAACTATTTTTTCAATTGGTTTAAGTTATGCTTCCTTTTTTTCTGTAAAAACCAACACGACTAATCAAGCAATTACAACGGGAACTTTATCTGTTTCTTATGGTAATGAGGCTAGTGCTATATTAAAAAATAATATGCAGACAATGTCTAATGAAGATGGCTTAAAAAAAGGTGAAACTACGGTGGTTTATATTCAAAATACGGGTTCACTTGATTCTACTTTTACTTTAAATATTGGTTATGATATGGATAACTTTATTAATCGAAGTGGATATTCAGATAGTGATATGTTGACTCCATTAGATTATGTTATGGTGGCTGTATATCAATATAATGGTGTAGGAAAAGAAGATACTTTAATTGGAGAGCCAGTTGCTATTACTGATTTACCAATTTATTCACTTAATAGTAGTGATTATAGATATAACAGATATACGCTAAATGTTAGTAGTGTTGGAAGTACTTCTAGTACTAGTGCAACAAAAACTTATAAAATTAAGATGTGGCTGAGTGATAAAGCTATACCTAAGGCAAGTTATTCGTACTTTTATATAAATACAGAAGTTGTAGCAGAAGTGGAACAAGCAAAGATGGCTTATACTTTTAGTGGAACACTAAGCAATGGAACAGCAAATGTTGATGGTGCGGTTATTAATGTTCAAAATGGTTCTTATAAAGTAAGTAGTGCTGATGGTGGTAAATTTAGTATACCAGCTTTATATCCAGGAACATATAATTTTGATATTACTTATAATAATGAACTTTATAAAGGAAATTTAACTATAGTAGAGGGGTCATCTAATGCTTTAGCATCTTTTGGAACTACTTTTTCAGGAAACAATATTTATAGTATTTCTAAAAATTATGGAACTACAGTTAGTCGAATTATAGAGAAAAATAATATAAACTCATATAGTAGTGAAGCAAATGTTACATCTGGTAACTTGTATCCAACATATAAATTTACCGGAGGGCCAACAGAAAGTGTAACGGTAAATATAAGTTTGAATACTACGGACAAAACTTATACTATGTCGTTATGATTTTACATTATGTTGTAAATGAAAATGTAAAGAATTAATGTATCAAAATTTGGTAAAATAATAAAAGTGATAAAAATGTGAAAAAAATAGAAATATAAGTATTGATTTTAAAAATAAAAAATGCTAATATTAAAATAGAGAGGAGAAAAGTAAAAATGGAAAAGAAAAACACAATTCTTTTAACAGTAATTGCCGTAGCGACTTTATTAGTTGCAGTAGTAGGTGCAACATTCGCATACTTCACTGCACAAGGAGGTACAACATCACAAGCTAATGTTACAGTTAGTACTGGTACAGCTGGTAGTTCATCAATGGCAACATTTACACCAATTAATATTTATGCTGATGCAACTACATTTAGTCAAGCAGCAGCTCAAGGTGATGGCTTAAGAGCTCATACTGGTTCATCTACTGGTACAGTTGAATGGACAGCACCTGGTGCAACTGGTAACAAAACTCCAAGTGAAGCTGATAGAAGTTTCTGTTATACTGCAGTATTAAACATTACAGCTAATACTTTTGAAGCAACTCAAAATGCAGACACTACTGAATTAGAATTTACAGCTAAAAAAGATGATGTTGTAGTTATTGATAAAATGAATATAACAACAACTAAAACTGACGTAAAAATTCCAACAGCAGCAACAGGAACACCTGAATATGTTCATAAATTAATGCCTGCAGCTGGAGAAAAAGATTCTGATAAATGGGAATTAACAGTTACATTATTAAATTTAGATGCTGATCAATCTGTTAATGCTGGTAAACAATTTACTGGAGCAGTAAAATTTACTAAAACTGATTGTCAATAATATATAAAATAGGACGACTTAATGTCCTTTTTTATTTGTTAATTTTTAGTAAATGGGTACAAATGTACCTAATTGTTTAATTTTAGCGAAAAATGACTACTTTTGACTAGTTTCGTCGAATGTCTTGACGGGGTGTTTTTGAAGTATATAATAAAAAGGCGAAAGGAGGAATTATGCCTAAAGTTAAGACTTCAGAAACATTCATGAATGATACTATTGTTAAGAAATTATATTCAACAAATGTAGGTCAAAAATGCCTTGCTAAAACTGTATGTCAAATATTAGGGTTACCATTTGAGTCTGTTAGTTTTAAAATAATGCCAACGGATATAGGTACTAATAAAAATATTGTAAATAGTGATGCGGATATATTACTTGAAAGTAATGAAGCAATTGTTAATGTTGAGATTAATACAAGTACATCAAAAAGTATTCAAAATAAGAATAATGCTTATGTTTGTCAATTAGTATTAAGACAACTAAAAAATATGGAAGCCTATAAAAACAAATTAAAAAAGGTGTATCAAATTAATCTAAATAATTATGATATTTCTCGTGATAATCGTTTTATTGTTGTAAATAGATTGATTGATATAGAAACACGTAGAGAATATCATCCCATATTAGAAATAATCGATGTTAATCTTGCGAAATTGCAAAAAGAAGATTATAATAAACTTAAGAAAAACGAAATAGAGTATTTATTATATCTTCTAGTATGTAATGATGAAGATGAATTGAGAAAAATCTATAATGGAGATGATTTAATGGAAAAGATGATAGATGAAGCTAAAATATTAACAGATAATTTTGACTTATTACTATATTATGATAGAGAAAAATTAAAAAAACAAGAAGCATATGAACTTGGCGTTGCTAAAAGAAACAACGAAGTAGCTCTGAATATGCTAAGAGAAAATATCAATACTGATATTATAAGTAAAGTAACTGGTCTATCAATCGAAGACATCAATGAATTAAAGAAGGAACTATAGAAATATAATTTCTTTTTTTATAGACTATAATCATAAAATTTGGTAAAATATTTAAGAAGTGAGATGATAATATGCCTTTAGTATTAACGTTTTTGAGTGGTTTGTTTTTTTTGGTGGGAATAATAATATATAAAAAAGTGGAAAATAAAACAAAGTTTTCTAATATATCTATGGCTTGTGCCGCAATTGTTTTACTAGGCCTAATTGGCTTTGATTTAATACCTGAAATATTAGAAAAAGAAAATATATCATTTTTACTATTTACTATTATTGGGTTTGGGGCTTTAATTTTTATTGATAAATTAATTCCTCATCATAATCATGATCATCATGAAAACGATGAAGAAGAACAAGAACATCAAGAGCATTTAGTTCATATTAATACAATTACCTTAATTGCTTTACTGCTTCATAATATGGTCGAGGGAATGGGGCTTTATAGTGTTGCCTTAAATGACCTTAAAAATGGAGTTATTATGCTTTTGGGAATTGGACTACACAATTTACCATTTGGCTTTCAAATAGCTAGTTTAAACAAAAATAAACAAAATATAGTTTTATTATTACTTTTAGTATTATCTGGTTTTTTAGGGGGAATATTATTTAGTATTAATGGAACTATGAATGAATTTGTTGAAACTGTTATATTATCCTTAACACTTGGAATGTTATTGCAAATATTAATTTTTGAACTTTTAAAAGAAGTTTGGCAAAATAGAAAAAGAAAAGAAACAATTTATGGTATAATAATAGGTATACTAATAGTTGTAATTATTAATTTAATCTAAGAAGGGATGGTAAATGTGAAAAAAGTTTTAGTTACAGGTGCGGCTGGTACTGTTGGAGTTTATGTAGCAAAGTATTTATTAGCTGAGGGTAAATATGAAGTAACATTGTTAGATTTAAAAAATAAAACAGTTTTTAATCGTTTAAAGAGATTTAAAAAAAGAGCTAATATTATATATGGAGATGTTACTGATCGAGTATTAATGGAAGCTTTAGTAAAAGACCATGATTATATTATTCATTTAGCTTCATCACGTGTTCCTCTTGCAGATATGAAAAGTGGATTAGCTAATGTTATAGATTATGAAGGTAGTGAAAATATAATTAGGGCAATAACATATTATAATCCTAAATGTCATTTGTTTTATGCATCTACGACAAGTATGTATAAAGATATAAAAAATCCAAGTGTTAAAAGTAAAATAAATTTAACTGAATTTGATTATTTTGATAATGCTAAATTTAAAACTGAAAAATTAATAAAAGAAAAATTAAAAAATTATACTATATATAGAGTTCCTCTAGTTTTATGTGACCCCTTAGAAGAAAACTTTATATATCATATAAATAAGAATGACGAAATTAATTTTATTACAAAAGAAGATTGTGCCTATGCTTTTGTAAAGGGGATAAATTATGTGGATAAACTTAATAAGAAAACATATAATTTAGCTAATGAAGAGAGTATTATTTTTAAAAAACTATTAAATAAAGTATTAGAAATAAATGGTATTAGTTGGAAGTATATTATGAGTAGATTATTCGTAGAAAAAAATTATTATAGTCCGGTATGTAGTGATACATTTGAATTAGAAGAAATAATAAATTATCGTAGTGATTCATTAAATGAATACTATGGTAGATTAAGAAGTAGATCTAAAAATAGAAAAATAAGTAAATTTTTAGCTCGACCATTTATAGGAAAGAAAAAATGATTGGATTAGCATTATCTGGTGGAGGCTTAAGAGGAGCATATCAAATTGGGGTATATAAAGCGTTAAGGGAAGCTAATATTAAAATAGATGGATTTGTAGGAACTTCAATCGGAGCTTTTAATGCGGCATCTTTGGCATCAGGAAAGTATGATAAATTATATAATTTTTGGTATAATTGTGATGCAGGAAAAATATTAGGCTTTACAGAAAAACTAGTAGATGATGTAAATAATAAAAAAGTAAATATTAAAGAAATATTAATAAATGTAAAAAATATTTTAGTAAATAAAGGAATTAGTACGGATGGATTAAAACAAGTTTTAGAAGATTTTGAGTTATCTAAATATCTTTATGAGAGTAAGAGTGATTTTGGTCTAGTAACAGTTAAGTTTAAAACTTTTAAGCCTACTTATATGTTTAAAAAGGATATTGAACCTAAATTATTAAATGATTACATAATTGCTTCATGCTATTTGCCAATATTTAAAATGGAAAAAGTAATAGATAATAATTATTACTTAGATGGGGGCTTTTATGATAATTTACCTGCGAATAGTCTAATAGATAAAGGCTATCATAAAGTATATGTGGTAGATTTGGAAGCTATTGGAGTAAAAAGAAAGTATAAAGATAAAAGTAAAATAGTTGAAATAAAACCTTCGAGAAACTTAGGAAGTATTTTAAATATAAGGCAAGTTGATATAAGAAATAATATAAAGTTAGGGTATTATGATACTTTAAAAGTAATTAAGAAGTATGATGGCATTAAATATATATTTAAAGTTAAAAAAGATTGGTATTATAATTTATTAATTAGAAATGTAGATAATAGATTAAAAAGGGAAATGGAGAATTATTTTAATTCTAAAAATAGTAAAGAACTTATAATTAAAGCTTTAGAATATGTTATGAAAATGAATAATTTTACATATTATGAAGTTTATGATATAAGAAAAGTAATTAAAAGGGTAAATAAATTAAATAAAGATTATGCGGTATATAAATTTATAAGAAAATTAAAAATATTTTAGGAGGAAGATTATGGGAAGAGCATATGAAGTAAGAAAAGCAAGTATTCAAAAAACAGGCGCTGCAAAAGGGAAATTATATACGACTTTTGCTAAAGAGATATATTTAGCTGCGAAAAAAGGCGGACCTAATCCGGAGGCTAATGTTACTTTAAAAAGAATTATAGATAAAGCTAAAAAAAATCAAGTACCTAATGATATAATTACAAGAGCTTTAGATAAAGCTAAAGGAGTAGGTCAAGAAGAATACCATGAAGTGATTTATGAAGGTTTTGGCCCAGGGGCATCTACTTTAATAATTAAGTGTTTAACAGATAATGTAAATAGAACAGTAGGTATGGTAAGAGCAGCTTTTAATAAAGTGAATAAAAGTCTAGGAGTAACTAATTCTGTATCATACAATTATGATCACTTAGGAATACTTTCTTTTAAATATGATAACGAAGATGAAGTGTTAGAAAATTTATTGAATGCTGGTATTAATGTCGTAGATATAGAAACAGAAGATGGAGAAATTACTTTAACATTAAATCCGAGTGATGTTAATAAAACAAAAGATGAATTAGAAAAGTTTATTGATTCTATAGAATATGAGCTAGATGAAGTAGGTATGTATCCGAAGGAAAAAGTTATATTGAGTGATGAAGATAAAGAAGTATTTAATAAATTATATAGTATGTTAGATGATATAGATGATGTTACACAAATCTATACAAATGTAGAGTTATAATGAAGAAAAGTTTTATAAAAACAATTTTAAAAGTAATAGGGTTATTTTTAGTTTTTGAACTAATAATTCAATTGCTGGGAGCATTATTAACTAAAAATATAATAATGTCAATAAAATATGGTAAATATGGGTTATATTATATAAGTGAATTAGTTGTGTTACTCTTAAGCATAGTGATTGTAGTAGTTAGAAAGAAATTTTATATATTTAAAGAAAAAAGATTAAGTTTTAAAAATACAATTTTTATGAGTTTACCAATATTAATTATATCTGTGTTACTTTTAATTAGTAATACAGTAACATTGATAGGTAAAGATCTAAATTTTATAAATTGGTTTAGCTTAATATTATATGTTATTTTTATTGGTTTATTTGAAGAAATCTTTTTTCGGGGAATTATTTTACAAGAATTATTAGATGATTTTTATCATACAAAAAAAGAAGTAATATTTTCGATACTTTTAAGTGCTATTATATTTGGTTCATTACATTTGACTAATATATTAGTTGGTCAAGATTTACTTACAACAATAATGCAAGTTATTCAAACTACGGCGATAGGCATTTTATTAGGAACAATATACTATTTATCTAAAAATATTTGGGCATTAGCATTTATACATGGCTTTTATGATTATGCTGTTTTATTAGGTAGTGTAAATTATATAAAAGATTGTGAGTATGTCGCAAATGTACCATTTAGTATTACATTAAGCTCTTTAGTAGCATCTATGATTCTAAGTATTATATACATTTTATATAGTAGAAGTTTATTAAATAGAAGTAATTTTAATAAAGCTTTAGGTTATTATGTTAGTGAAGAAGATAAGAAAAGTGATGTTAAGTTAAAGACTAAGATTAATACTGCATTAGGTATATTAATAATGGTATGGGTTTTATTTAATGTATTTTATTCACTATTTATTGGTAATAACATAGATGAATATTATAAGTGCTATGAATATGAAGAAAAAACAATAAAAAGGTATGAAACACATTATTATTCCTATAATGATTTTAGTTTTATACATAATAATATGAATTATAGATTATATAAAGATAATAATAATGCATATTTAGAAAATATTGATACAAAGGAAACTGTTGAATTAAAGAAAAAAATAGATAATATTAGCTATATAGAGGGCTATTTTGTATTATCTAATAA
This sequence comes from uncultured Bacilli bacterium, assembly GCA_934086815.1. Taxonomy (GTDB): domain Bacteria; phylum Bacillota_I; class Bacilli_A; order RF39; family UBA660; genus Onthocola_B. The sequence goes on along the minus strand of CAKOIM010000006.1, from coordinate 17,147 downwards.
AGAAGAGGTATATTATTATGATTTAAGTAAATTAGATAGTTTAAATAGTTTTAAAGGTACATATAAAACTATTATAATACCTAATATAACTGTAAGTGGTTATTTATTAGATTCTGATAATAATACTAAGTATTTATTAGTTAAAGATAGAACACAAAATAAATTTATAATTGAAGAAGACAACCTAAAAATGGTTAAATAAAAAAAATCGCTACATGCGATTTTTTAGTTTATTCTAATTCATCTTCATCTGATGTATTTCCAGTGTTATTATTTTCTGGTGGAGTAGGTTTTACTATTTCATTAACGTTTGAGTCTATATTAGCATTTGTACTAATTTCTAAACCATCTGATGCATTAGCTGTAAATAATGAATAAGCAGATTTTATAACATAACTTACTTTACCACCGGCTGGATTTGAAATAGTATAATCGGTTGATTCAGTTCTTCCTATAAATGTTAGGGAACCATCACTATTTTTTTGATAGACATTATAACCAATGTTACCAACATAAGAACTGTTATAAGCAAGTCTTGCTTCATAATAACGATATGCTCCGGCACTATAAGCTTTATTAAAATAATCTTGTAAATAGCTTGGATTAATTGCATCTGGTATACCAATACCTGTCCAAGTTAACTTAATTGATTTTCCATCAAATGAATAATTACCATTACTTGGAGCTTTAAGTTTAGAAAATCTTGTTGATACTTCGGTAGGTTCTGTACCTTCTTTAAAGACATCAGTAGTTATTAAATTAGCTGGAGTAAATTCACTCGGTAATTGAGGAGGAATTGTTTCTCTTTCAACTTCTATAGTAATTAAACCAGTAGGATTATCAAAGGCTTTATTTTTATTATAAATTTTTGTACCAATAGCTTTCATTACTGCATTTCTAACTCTACCACCAATATTAGCCGTTAAGTAATGTTCGGAAGTATTAGTATCATATCCAATCCATAGGGCAATAGCATATTCTGGTGAATAAGTTATATTCCAAGCATCACGTGTAGCAGATGCTGGTATTCCTAATTTTTTAGTTGTTGCTTCATCTAAGTTAGTTGTTCCTGATTTAGCAGCAATTTGTGTTCCACTTACCGATACACCTCCAACACCACTTTGTGCTGCTGATATTAGCATATCCGTAATCATATAGGCTGTTTCTTCGCTCATTACTTTTATTTTTTCTGGTTTTTGTTCAAAAGTTTTACCAGATTCAACAAGAGTTACTTTTGTATAAGAATAAGGGGCAATATAATATCCTCCACGACCAAATGCGGCATATGCTGCGGACATTTGAATTGGGCTAACACCATCAAAACCACCAATTGAAGCAGATTCATATAATTCTTCGCCATAATTAATTCCAAGTTTATGAGCGAAATCTTTAATGTAATCAGGATTTTCTGCATAAACAGCTTTAAATGCTTCAAGAGCAGGTATATTTCTTGAATTAACTAATGCTGTACGCATATTAATTAATCCCATATATTTTCCATCTGCATTTTTAATTGCTGTACCATTACTATATGTTGTTGGTTCATCTAAGAATAGTGTTCCTGGTGAACCATTTAAATATTCAATATAAGGACCATAATCAAATATAGGTTTTGCTGTTGATCCCGGTTGTCTTTTAATTGTTGCTCTGTTAGTACCTTTGGCACTATAATTTCTACCTCCACTAAGTGCAACTATACCTCCATCCGTTGTACTTGTAATAGCAATTCCTTCTTGCATTGCTTCGTTTGGAAAAGAATATAATGAACCATTTTCTAAATTGTTTAAAACATTTTGAACATCTTTATTAATTGTCGTAACAATTTTCATAGAAACAGTGTAAGGGTCATATCCTGTATTTTTTTCTACTTCATCCATTACATAATCTATTACTGCTTGATTAGATGATGTACTTGCATTTTCTTTTTTTGCAATTAAAGATTGTATAGGTATATTCAATACGGCATTTTTTTCATCTTCGGTTATATATCCATGATTAACCATTAAAGTTAGAACAGTTTTTTGTCTATTTCTAACTCCGACTGGGTTTTTATAAGCATTGTATAAACGAGGATTTTGAAACATTCCTGCTATAATGGATGCTTCTGCTAAAGAAATATCTGATACAGATTTTCCAAAGTAATATTGACAAGCTTGTTCAACTCCGGCAATACCGGTATAATTTAGATTTCCATCATTACCAAACCATTGGCTGTTAACGTAAAACTCTAATATTTCTTCTTTAGTATAATTGCTTTCTACTTTAAATACTGCCATATATATATCTGTGAATTTTCTAATTATACCTTTAATACCTTCGGCTTCACTCGAAGTATATGTTTGTTTTACAACTTGCATTGTTAATGTCGAAGCTCCACCAGCACTAGAATTTCCAAGGAGTTGTCCAGCACTTGCTTTCATAAAACGAGCAACATCTAAACCGCTATGTTGAAAAAATCTTGAATCTTCCGTTGCGACTATTGCATCAACTAATACTTGGGGTAAATCATTATAAGTTACTAAAACTCTATCATGTGTTCCGAGCCTTGCAAGTTCAGTTGTCCCATCATTATAATATAATACACTAGATTCTTTAGAGTAAAGTTTTTCTTTATCAAAGTCTGGTGATGTAATTATAATATATAGTAAAAATATTAACATGAAAGATATTAATGCAATTCCCCCGATTAATAGAATTGATAATATTGTATCTTTTGTAATTATTTTTTTAGAACTTTTATTTGTTTTTTTAAACTTTAATTTTTTCATTTCATCCTCCTAATTATTTCGTCTACTATTTTAATGTAATCTAAACCATTTATTGTCATATTAATTTTATATCCTTTATCCTTAATATAATTATATGGAATACTTTGTCTTTTTTCATTTTTTATAAAATCTAATAAAATATATCCTTCTAAACAATAGTATTCTTGATTAATTTCAATAATTAAAAAAACTATACCACCATGAGTATCAATATTTTTAATATGCTCAATTTGGTGCTTCGATATATTTTTTAAGGGAAAAGAAGTTTTACTTTTAGTCTTTTTAGCATCAAACTCTATATAATGACCTTTATATAAACCATTAAAATCTAAAGTAGATGGTAATTCAAAAAAGGCATCAGTTATTCTTATTCCTGCGTTACTATAAGAAGTTCTTACAACTCTTATAGGGGTAGGTTTTTTATAAATATAAGCTATATCTTTATCTATGTAATAGTTACAAGCTTTATTTATTAAGTATTCTAAATCCATTCCGCGATTATCATAAGATATTCTTTTATTGTACGCATTTTTAATATTATTTGAATATAACAAAATAACCACCTATTAATAATTATAGCATATTCCATAAATTTTGTCCTTTATTGATGATTATTTGCACTTTATTTACATAAATATAGCTTGTTATATTATTGTATTTGTTTTAAAATATTGGCAATGGGGGTAATTATGGTAAATTTAGAAGATATTTTAGGTATAGAAAATAAAATTTTAAAATCATCTGTAAAATTTAAAGCAGTGTGTGTTTCTGATGTTTCTATTTTGGAAAGTAATTTTAAAATTTTAGAAAAATTAATAGCGTTAAAAAAAGTCGAAGAAATTTATTCTAGAAGTTATAGTGTTTTATGTATGATTGAGAAAAAACTAGGGTTTCAAAGTAATTTAATTTTGTCGCTTACTGATGATTTTAAAAATCAAACCAGAGATTATATTGAGCCTAATTATTTTAGGAAAACATCCTTAAAAGTACCCATTAGTTATATTGGGTGGCTTAATAATATAAATGAAAATCAAAGGATTTCGATGTTTACATCTAAGGATGGATTTTCTTTTTCGGGCAATGATTATGAATATGTTTGTAAAAATAATATAAAAATATTAGCATCCTTTGTTAATGAATTAGATAAAAATTTATCTGATATTGAAAAAGTAAAGTTAATTACAAATTATATAGAAAGTAATATTAAATATTTAACTAATTCTGCCTTAAAAAGAAAGGGGATTAGTATGAAAGATATAAGTAATGCGGAATTTGCTTTTTTAAAAGGTTTTGGAATATGTAATAGTATTGGGGCCTTAACAACTTTATTATTAAATAATGAAAAAATGAATGTTAATGTTCGTTGTGTATGTAGTGAAGATCATGTGTGGAATATCATCGAAGTGGATAATAAATGGTATTATATTGATAATACTTGGGGTATTACGAGAAATGAAAATGTGATAATACATAATGGTATTTATGAAACTAAAAGTTTTTCAAATAAGTATTTGTTTTTTGGTAGTGATTTTGCTAATAAAATTAAATATCATGATGCTATTACAATGACCCCTCAAATAGAAAGAGAAAACATTTTAGAACGAAAATTGAAATAAATTGCGAATTTTTTTCACTTAAATTAGATATGTAGATTTTGTATTTATTTGAATTATTGTAATAAATAAAATATTATGTTAAAATTAGATTGCATAAAAACGGCGTAAGTGGCAAAAAAATGAAATGGAGGAACGCATGAAAGAAATATCTAGAAGTACATATTTAAACAAATTAATAAACAGAAAAGAAAATGGAATGATTAAAGTCATTACAGGGATAAGAAGGTCAGGAAAATCATATTTGTTAGATCCAATATTTAAAAATTATTTAATAAATAATGGAATTCAATCTAATCACATAATTAAAATTGATTTAGAAGAAAGAAAAAATAAAAAATATTTGGATCCCGATGCGCTTGATGAATATATTAGAAGTTTAATTAATGATGAGAAAATGTATTATATTATTTTAGATGAAATACAGTTAGTAAATGATTTTGAATCTGTTTTAAATGGATTTTTACATATGAAAAATATTGATGTGTATGTAACAGGTAGTAATTCAAAATTCTTATCCTCTGATATAATTACTGAGTTTAGGGGGCGAGGGGATGAAGTTAAGGTATATCCATTATCCTTTGCAGAATTTTTAGAAGCTTTTTCTGGAAATAAAAATGATGCTTGGAATGAATATATAACGTATGGAGGAATGCCATATATTTTGACTAAGAAGACTGATGAAGAAAAAAGTGCATATTTAAATAACTTGTTTGAAACTACTTATTTAAAAGACATTATTGAAAGAAACAAAGTGCAAAGGACTGATATTTTAAGTACATTAGTTAATATTTTAGCTTCTTCCGTAGGCTCGCTAACTAATCCTACAAAGCTAACTAACACGTTTATAAGCAATTCGGTGAAAGGCGTTAATGTACATACTATTACATCGTATATAAATTATTTACTAGATGCATTTCTTATTAGTAAAGTTGAAAGGTATGATGTTAAAGGAAAAAAATATATTTCTACACCTAGTAAATATTATTTTGTTGATATTGGATTGCGTAATGCAAGATTAAATTTTAGGCAACAAGAAGAAAATCATATTATGGAAAATATAATATATAATGAATTGTTAATGAGAGGCTATAATGTTGATGTTGGCGTTGTTGAAATAAGAGAAAAAAATAAAAATAGAAAGCAATTAGAAGTGGATTTCGTATGTAATTTAGGACAAAAAAGATATTATATTCAATCAGCATTAAATTTAGATACAAGAGAAAAAACAATTCAAGAAGAGAAACCATTAATGAACATCAATGATAATTTCAAAAAAATAATTGTAGTAAAAGATAATATTAGGCACTGGATAACTGATGAAGGTATATTAATAATTGGAATACAAGAATTTTTATTGAATAAAAATAGTTTAGACTTATAATTAATGTGCAATTTATACTAAGAAAAATGATAGCTATTACAATGCACCCACAAATAGAAAGAGAAAACATTTTAGAACGAAAATTGAAATAAATTATAAAAAAATGCCGCTTTTTGTCGAATGTAATGCATAATAAAAAAATATTTTGTATAATAAAAATGGTGAAGAAAATGAGGATAGATCAAATTTTAAATTTAATGATAGAAAAGGTAGACTGGGCAAAAATTGATAGTATTTTAGTAGAAGTGGAAGATATTAGCAGTTCTCCTGTATTGACTGAAAAATAAAAAAATAGTATAATTTATTCACAAGAGGTGAGTATATTGTATAACGATCGATTATATCTATCTCCACAGGAAATATTGGAGAAGGAGTTTAAGATTGATGCCAGGGGATATCGACCTCAAGAAGTTGATAAATTTTTGGATATGGTTATTCGAGATTATACGGAGTATTCTAATATAATAAAAAAATTAGAAAAAGATGTAAAAGATTTAACTGATGATAACATTAAGTTAAAGCAAGAAATTAGAAGATTACAAACAGAAATCTCTGCTTCAGGGTCTAATGATGCCCCAACAAGAAGCATAAATAATATTGACCTTTTAAAGAGAATTAGTCAACTAGAAAAAGTAGTATATGGTAATAATGAATAATTTAGTGGCAAATGCTGCATAAAATAGTTATGTAGAGGAAAGTCCATGCTCGCACAGGCTGAGATGTCTGTAGTGTTTGTGCCTAGGGAAAAAATAACCTAGGGTAGTTTATGCTAACGGCTTCGAGGAAACCTTAAATGGTTTTATTAGATATAAAAGTGCCAAAGAGACGAGTTACTTGGGAAACTGAGTAAGTGGAACGTGGTAAACCCCACAAGCGAGAAACCCAAATTATGGTAGGGGAGTTTATTTTAAAGAAATGAATTTGAAATAGATGCCTTCGGGTAAGATAAATATTTGCCCCTTATCTTTATTGATAAGGACAGAACATGGCTTATTAAATTATTTTTTATTAAAAAAGGAGTGAAAGTTTTGAACGAGATTGGTGAGGAGTTGCAGTACGCAAGAGAGTCATCAGGGGTTAGTTTAGATGAGGCAAGTAAGGATCTAAACATAAAAGTAGAAATACTTGAAAATATAGAAGATGGTAGAACTGGTGCATTTAAGGATATATTTGAATTAAAAGAGAATATTGCATCATATGCAAAGTATTTAGGCTTAGATGATAAAGCTTTGATTGACGAATTTAATGAATATATGTTTGAATATACATCTAAAATTCCTATAAAGGAAATAGAAAAAACTATTGAACTTCAAATAAAAGAAGATAAAAAAGAAGATGAAGTAGTGTCGCCTTATACTAAGAAGGCTAAAAAATATAGTAATTGGGTATATATAGTTATTTCTGTTTTTATTTTTCTTTTAGTAGTTTTAGCTATACTTTGGTCAGTTAAACAAGTAACAATTAATAAACAAGTTACAGATATAATTAGTTATGGAAAGTAGTGATAAGATGAATTTACCAAATAAAATAACAATAACAAGAATTATTTTATCGGTGTTATTATTAATATTTATGATGTTGCCTTGGTATGATTTAGGAGTGAATTTTCCTGTTTATCAAGTAGCTAACATAAATGTATCAATTGATTACATTATAGGAGGAGTTATTTTCTTAATAGCTTCTACATCGGATTTTTTAGATGGATATTTGGCAAGAAAATATAATCAAGTAACAGACTTTGGAAAAGTAATGGATGCTATTGCAGATAAATTATTAGTAAATGGTTTATTAATAATACTTGCTTATAATAGAATGATTTCAGTAGTTATACCTGTGGTTATAATTTCTAGGGATATTGTTGTAGATTCATGTAAAATGATTTCTGGAAACAAAGGGCGTGTTGTAGCAGCTTCTATTCTTGGAAAAATAAAAACAATATGTATGATGGTTGGGTTAACTTTAACAATGTTTTATAATTTACCATTTGAATTAATTGGTTTCCCACTTTCTGATTTATTATTAATTGCTGCGGTTGTACTTTCTGTAATAAGTGGAGTTCAATATTTTTATAACGTGAAAGATTTAATAATTCCTAAAAAGACAAAATAATCATTGTCTTTTTTAATTTTGTGCTATAATGAGTAGAGGTATTTTATGAAAAGATATATAGATTTAGATGGGGTAATAGTAGATACAGAAAAAATATTGTTTGATGATTATGAAAAATTACGAAAGAAAAGTAATATAATTAAAATGGATTTTATTAGATCTTATGATTGGGATTATTTGCTAAAAAGAAGTGAAATAATTAATGATGCTATAGAGGTTATAAAATCTTTGCCACCAGAAAGTATAGCTATATTAACTAAGGTGTGTTCCATGAATAATGAAGGAATAGCAAAAATAAAATTTTTGCGAAGTAAGGGCTTAAAAAATGAAATAATTTTAACTCCCTTTCAAATGAAGAAAACTGATATAGTTAAAGCTAAGGGAAATATATTAATAGATGATACGGTTCATAATTTAGATGATTGGTCAAAAGATGAGGGTATAAGTATATTTTTTGATAAATTTAATAATAATGTCGATAGCTGGGATAAAGAAAATAAAAAATATAAAAGAATAAGAAACCTTTATGAAGTTTTATAATATGTGTTATTGACTAGACAATTAAAAAAATAATTCATAATATAAATTAGAAAGGAATGTATAGTTATGAATTATTTTAATGAAAGTTTTAATCAAGAAACAGAAATGAAAAAGAGTTATGATAAAACATCAATTGGTAGTGCAGATATGGGGAGTACTGCACCTATGATGGATAAACCTTGTCAAGGAGTCTTTACAAATCCTGGATGTATGCAAGCACCTATTTATGAATGTCCTCAAGAAAGAGTGTGTCATAGATATATTTGTCATGAAGTTCCACATATTATGCCATGTAATACAAGAGTTATTAATCATCATGTATATAGACATACATATACACCACAATATACTTGCTGTGAAGAAAATGTTTGTGAAAATGTATTTGGTCCTAGATGTTGCTAGAAGAAATTATGTTTCTTCTTTTTTTTAGGGAAAGTGTGGAAAATTATTAATAAATATTATATAATAATTAAGGAGTGATAGAATGATTGAAAGTGAAATTAGTTATGAAGAATATTTAAAAAGTTTAAAAAAAGATGAGTTAAACAGTATAGTTGTTAATTATAATAAATTGTGTAGTATTTATGGTTTTAAAAAACAAGAAAATAAAAAGTTAAAAAAAGAAGCTCTTGTAAATGAAATACTAGAATGTTTAAATGATTATTTAAAAGGTGTTATTATGTCTTTAGATAAAGAAGACTTTGAAGCAATAAAAAGTATTTTGAAAAATAATAATAATGAAGAATTAAATCAAAATAAAAACTTAATTAATTATTTGAAGTCATTAAAAATAATATATCAAAGTGATAATTTACAAATCCCTAAGGAAATACTAGAAGTAATAAAGAAATTAATAAAAGATAAGGAAGTTGCAAATTATATTAAAGAAAATGATTATCTTTATAAACTTAGCGAAGGTATTATTATTGCTTATGGAGTAATAGATTTAAATGATTTTAAAGAAATTATAAAACATGAATACATAATTGATTTATTAGATTTTTATTATAAGAAAGATTTTGATATAACAGATGAAATGTTATTAAGTAAGAAGTTAACTAACAAAAAGAGAATAAATAAATATTATAAAGATAAAGATTATCAACAATTTAGTTTAAAAGATTTCTTAGCTCTCGGAAATAATAGTTATCATCATTCTATTAAAGCCTATAAGAAGTTTATTAAAATGCTTAAAAATAATTATGTTTTTAAAAAACGAGATTTAGATTTTGTTGATATAAATGTAGTTATTCCTTACTTATATAATTCTTTAAACGAAGAAGAGATAGCTTCAAAAAATTTAGAAGATACAGTAATTAGTTTATTTGAATTTAAAGGCGAAAAACTAAAACAAAAAATGTTACAAGAAATTAAGTTGATAAGAAAGGATTTTCCTTTATGGGAATATAGGGGACATACTAAAAATGAAAAAGAGCATGAATAAAGGATATGGAGTAGTAGAGTTAGTAATTGTTTTGGCAATATTTAGTGTAGGTTATTTTGTAACTGCTAATATAGTAGCTAAGGATTTAAATGTTAATTATGAAGAAACATTGTATGAAAATAAAATTAATACAATTGAAACGCAAGCAAAAATGTATGCGCAAAATACAGAATCTTTATTTAAAGATAATGCTTCTATATACATGACCGTAGAACAATTAGCTAATTTAAATGCAGTGCAATTTGATAAAGAAGGTAAAGTTACTGATCCTCGAAATACAGGTAGCGATTTAAATAATTTGAAAGTAAAAATAACTAACAGAGATAATAAAATTGAAGCAAAAGTATTAAGTTAATGTAAAATTTGTGTAAAAAAATATGGTTTTTCTTGCCAGAAGTAAGTCTTTTGGGTATTATAAAAACAAGAAAGAGAGAGTGTAGTTATGTTATATCCATCAATTGATAAGTTATTAAATGTTGTAGATTCTAAATACAAATTAGTAACTGTTGCTTCGATAAGAAGTAAGCAAATGCTTGAAAAAAATCATTATCAAATGAAAGAAAGCGAATATAAAAATAAAAGACCTATTGGTAGAGCTTTAGAAGAAGTAGAAGCAGGATTAATAAAAATTAAAGAAGATTAAAAAAAAGCCTTGATTATTTTATTTTGATATGATAAAATAATCTTGTTCTTGGGGAATTAGCTCAGTTGGCTTAGAGCACCACGCTTGCACCGTGGGGGTCGCGGGTTCGAGTCCCACATTCTCCACCAAATGAAAAATTAACCTCGTTATGACGAGGTTTTTATATGCAAATAAGGAGTTATATGAAAAGAAAAAAGTTAACAATATTATACGAAGATAAATATTTAATTATAATAAATAAACCAGCTAATTTATTAATGATTTCTAAAAATGATGGAACTGGTGCTAATCTTTATAGTGAAGTAAGGGAATATGTAAAAAGACAAAATCCTCATAATAAAATTTTTATTGTTCATAGACTTGATCGAGAAACTAGGGGACTAGTGATATTTGCCAAAAGTGAAAAAGTGAAATATGCTTTACAAAGTAATTGGGATAAAGTAATTAGAAAGTATTATGCTATTGTTGTTGGTAATGTAAAAAATAAAAAGGCGCGATTAGAACATTATTTAAAAGAAAGTAAAAGTCTTCAAGTATACGTAAGTAAAACAGGTAAAAAAGCAATTACAGACTATGAAGTAATTAAAGCAAGTAACAAATATTCATTACTTAATATAGAAATTAAAACTGGAAGAAAAAATCAAATTAGAGTACAACTAAGTCATATTAATCATCCTATTTTGGGGGATAGTAAGTATGGTAAGAAGTATGGTAATTTTTTGTTTTTACAAGCATACTATTTAAGTTTTGAGCATCCTATCACGAAGAAAAATATAGAAATTAAACTAGACATAGATAATAATTTTGCAAAAGTTATGAAATAAATTATTATATTTATTGACATATAATAATTTATAAAGTAGAATATTTTTACATTAATAAATTTTAATGGTTTGTGATATAATATCGTTAGAATAGGAGTGATGAATTATGATAAAAGATAAAGAAATAGAGTCTTCAACTATTGCAAATTACTTTTTAACAAAATCAGAATTAACTCCAAAGAAAATTCAAAAATTAGTATATTATGCATACTCTTGGTTTATTGCTTTATATAATAATAATGAAAATGAAATAGAAAATGTTTTATTTAGTGAAATTCCAGAAGCATGGATTCACGGACCTGTTTTCCCTTCATTATATGCAAAATATAAAGATTATAATTGGAATGAAGTTCCGATTAATAAAGATGAAATGGTATTTGAAAATGATGATTTGAAATCTTTTTTAGATGATATTTGGGAAAAATTTGGAAAATTTTCTGCTGATCAACTAGAATATATGACTCATCAAGAAACACCATGGATTAATGCAAGAAAGAATATATCTTCATTTGAACCATCTAATCAAAAAATTTCATTAAAAGATATATTTAAATTTTACAATGCCTTATAATAAAAATAAGATAAAAGTAAATGATGCAAATGGGAAAACTTTAGTAAAATCATCTTTAATAAAAGTTATTGAGCAAAAAATTGTTTTCTCTTTTTCTTTTTTTAAAGGTAAGAGTATATGTTTTAAAGATTTTAATAATTATTATGCAACAGAGTCTGATTCAAAAAAATCTATTAGTGATTTTTTTACTACATTAAATGAAATATCAAAAATGGATTCTAAAAGATTTTATTCTCCGGAAGTAAAAGAGCAACTTCATTATAATAAATTTACTGATAACAAAATTATTGATAGAATTGAAAATATATTAATTGATGGATACGGTATGGCAAGTGAACAAATTAAGCAATTTGAAAGAATGTATTTTGAATTTTCATTTAGTAATGGTAAAAGAGTTATTTCCACTATGATTTATAATAATATTTTTGAAATACTATTTATTGATTCAAATCATATGGTTTGTTTAGAAAGTTGTCGTAATATTAAAAGAAAAATGAAATTTGAAATTTCAAGTTTATTTGATAAACAAGTAGTAGATGAAGTAAAAAAAGAATATGCAAAAATTGTATTATTTGAAATGATTATAGATGACGCCAAAAATGGTGTGTATGAAAATATTAATGAGTTGATAGCAGATTTTGAAGCATTACAAATTACATAAAAATAAATAAAATCATGAAATAAACTTGCGCATAAAAATTTAGTTTGATATAATATCGTTAATCAACGAAGAAGGAATTTACGACTCCGGAGTTGAATCGTTTAAAAGCGTTAATTTTAAAGTGTATGATAAGTCATAAAATAAGGTGGTACCACGGATTATTGTTCGTCCTTATGTTTTATGGCTTTTTTTTAATTAAGGAGGATTATGTTTCAAAAAGAATTAAATTACATAAAAGATGAAAGAATAAGAGAAAGTGCAAAAATATTATTAGAAAACTTGCCTGAATATTTTTATATAATTCCGGCTTCATCCACAGGAAAATATCATCCCAAGTTTGCAAGCGGTGAAGGAGGATTAGTAAGACATAGTAAAGTTGCTGCTAGAATGGCTTATGAATTATATCAAATAATACCATATGATCGTCTTTTTAGTAGTTTAGAAAAAGATGTTATGATTTTATCTTTGCTTATTCATGATGGCGTTAAAAAGGGATTTATAGAAGGATCAAATACAAGGTTTGATCATCCTAATTTAATTGCCGAGTTTGTTGAAAAGAATAAAGATAAAACTAGATTGACTGATAAGGAAGTAGAATTTATTAAGCATGTAGTAAAAACACATATGGGAAAATGGAACACTAATGCTTATAGTGATGTGATTTTAGAAATACCCCAAGATAGATACCAATATTTTGTACATATGTGTGATTATCTAGCAAGTAGAAAAATTATAAATGTAGAATTTGAAAAGGAGGAAATTAAAGAATGAATAAAATGAGTGCATGGGAAGATTTAAAATGGAGAGGACTTGTAAATGATTATACTCACGATGATATAAAAGATGCTATTAATAATGGAGGATTAACTTTTTATGTTGGTATAGACCCAACAGGGGATTCGCTTCATATAGGTCATTATTGTACGGTAATAGCAACTTCTAAACGATTAATTGAAGCAGGGCATAAACCAATTATTATTGCCGGAGGTGCAACAGGATTAATCGGAGATCCAAAACCTAATGTTGAAAGACCTATGATTAGTAAAGAAAAAGTCGCAGAAAATATTAAAAGTATTCAAGCACAGTTAAGTGATATTTTAGGGGATGAAATAACAATAGTTAATAATGCTGATTGGTTAGGAAAAGTAAATGCTATTGATTTTTTAAGAGATTATGGAAAACATTTTAATGTCAATTATATGTTAGCAAAGGATACTGTTAAAAGAAGATTAGATATTGGAATAACTTATACAGAATTTTCATATATGATTTTACAGTCTATTGATTTTTTGAAACTTTATGAAAACTATGGAGTAACTATGCAAATTGGTGGCCAAGACCAATGGGGAAATATAACTTCTGGTTTAGAACTTATAAGAAAATTGCATGGTAATGATACAAAATGTTATGGTTTTACAGTGCCACTAGTTACAAGAGCAGATGGAACAAAGTTTGGGAAAAGTGAAAGTGGCGAAGCTTTATGGCTTGATAAAAATAAAACAAGTTCATATGAATTATATCAATACTTTATTAATGCCGAAGATGAAAAAGTTATTGATTACTTAAAGAAGTTAACATTTTTAAGTAAGGAAGAAATAGATGCTTTAGAAAAAAGTTTAAAAGAAGAACCTGAATTAAGACTAGCTCAAAAAGCTTTAGCTAAAGAAATTATTACATTTTTACATGGCGAAGATGAATATAAAAAAGCTTTAAATATTTCTGAGTCTTTATTTACAGATAAAATATGGAATTTAAGTAGTACAGAAATTATTGATAGTATAAAAGATGTACCACAAATAAAGTTAGAAGAAAATATATTATTGATAGATTTACTTGTAAATTCTAAAATAGTAAGTAGTAAAAGAGAAGCTAAAGAAATGATTACAGGAAATGCTATAAGTATAAATAATAAGAAAATAACTGATATTGAAGCAACAATTACAAAAAATGATGCCATAGATGAAAAAGTAATACTATTAAAAAAAGGAAAGAAAAACTTTTATTTAGGACTTTTTAATTAAGTCCTTTTTTCTTTCCTCCAATAATAAAATCAATTGAATATTTATAACGTTTACAAATTTGATAAAGAAATGCTGTGAGTATTAATGTTTTTCCTTTCTCATATGCACATATAGTAGATGGTGTAGTATTTAAAAACTTTGCTAAATCTTTTTGTAAAATATTGTTGTTCTTTCTAATAAGCACTATTTTTTTACCAATCTCTTTTTTATCTATAATGTAAGTATATACATCATTTTTCTTTTTGCTTAAGCCTAAAATATAATCAATGCTTTCTTCATAAAATACTGCTAGTGTTATTAAATGTTTTAAGGGAACAACTTTTTTACCTGATTCCCATTCCGCATACGTTTGCTGTTTTACATGTAATATATCCGCAATATTTTGTTGTGTCAAATTATGATAATCACGCAAATCGCGTAATTTAGAGTTGTCCATTTATATCACCATTTTAATTTTCCCATTAAAATTATTTTTATACGGTTTTTTACAGACAAATACGAATAATGATGTTATAATACAATAAAGAGTGTGATAAGATGATAGATTATAATAAACTACGAAATAAAATGGAAAAAAAGCAAACTATTGAAAAAATAATATTGGAACTAGAATTTGTATTTTTTTTGCTTAAAGAAAAAAGGTTAAATATTAGAGAATTAATGGATTTAAATAATTACAATAAAGGCGAATACTTAGAGTTAATTGATATTGCTATTCAGTTTGTAAAAGAAAAAGAAGACTTATGTTTAGAAAGAAAAGAAGATTATATATATAGGTTAAAGTAATGATTAATTTTAATAGTAAACATAGATTATAAAAGAAAGGAATGAATTCTATGTATAATTATTATGGGTCAGATCGTCAATTTGTTGTACCGTTTTTACTTGGAGGTTTAGCAGGTGGTGCCGCGGTTGGTTTAACTAGACCAAGACCAATTTATAATGTAGCACCGCCAAGAGGAGGTTATTATCCATCTTCTGGAATGCCATATTATCAAAGTTCATATAGTTATTATCAACCAGTGCCTCATGTATATTATTATTAAGTCATCTAATGACTTTTTTTTCTTTAGAGGACTATGGCTAGAAATATAAAATAAATTATTAATGTCGAACCTCCATAACTTAAAAAAGGAAGAGGTATGCCAATAATAGGTAAAAGACCTAAATTCATAGAAATATTAACTAATTGACCAAATAAAAATATTACAATGAAGTTCAGTAAAATATACTTTTCAATCGTCTTTTTAGAAGAAAAAAATTTATTAATAAGATAAATATCAATTAAAAGATAAGAAAGTAAAACTATAAAACCTGCGATAATACCAAAATTACTTATTGTAAAAGCAAAAATAAAATCTGTCGGAGCTTCCGGTATATAAATTGATACATTATTTAAACCACTTCCTAAAAGGGATGATGCCCCCATGGCAATTATGGCATTATTTAACTGGTAACTATTACTTGTTTTAAAAGTTATTATTCTTTCGACTCGGTAAAAAAAACTTGTCCCAATTAAATTAATTAGTAAATCTTGATTAAACAAATATAACACTATAAATGATCCAAGTCCTAATAATAGGCATAAAAATAATATTATAAACCAAAACTTATGTATTTTAGCTAATATTAATACAGTAAAAGCAATTAATAAATAATAAATTATAGCGCCTGTATCAGGTTCTAAAAATACTAGTATAGAAGGTATGAATGTAAAAATTAAAATAGTTATTATAAATTTAATTTCATCTTTTATATTTTTAATGTTTCTTTGACTTAGAATTTTACATAGAAGTAGAGTTAATGTTATTTTTCCTATTTCACTAGGTTGAAAAGATATAGGCCCTATAGAAAACCAAGCTTTAGCACCGTTAATATCTTTACCGATGAATAAAACTAATAAAAGTAAAATATTAGATAATATATATAAAAATACTGAGTATTTTAAAATAGCATTAATATTTATTTTTTTCCCAATAAAAAGAATAATAAATCCAAGTAAATACCAAAGAATTTGTTTTATTAAATTATACTTATATAAAGAACTTAATAACTTAGCATTTTGCATATTTAAAAAACTAATAATCATAATTATTATTAAGGGAATATAAAATAAAAGTTTATTATTTAAAATCTTTTTAATAGCATTCATATATTTAGTATGGTAAATAATTTATAATTTATCATAAAATATAGAGAAGGGACGTGAAAAATGAATAAATTACCTAATGTTTTTGCAAACCCCATTACTAAGAAGATGAATAATTATCAAGATTCTTATCGAAGTAGTAATAAAGAAATTATTTATAACCCAAAAGAAATAAATAAAAAAATAAACGAAATATTTTCATCTAATAATCATGTATATAAAAGTAAAGTTAAAATAACTTTATCAAATGAAATAATTGAAACACAGTTGGTCGGAAAAACTAATATTCATCTTTTAACTTTAGATGGGAAATTAATTAAAATAACAGATATTTTAGACATAGAAACTTGCTAATAAAAATCAATAGTTTTTAAGAAATTTTTAAAATTTTATAGTTTTGTATATCAAATCATGCTAAAG
>CAKOIM010000005.1 GCA_934086815.1 uncultured Bacilli bacterium | reverse complement strand
AGCATGATTTGATATACAAAACTATAAAATTTTAAAAATTTCTTAAAAACTATTGATTTTTATTAGCAAGTTTTTATTAATCATTTTAAAAAAGCGTAATTTTACATTATTGAAATTACACTTTTAAATTTAATTAATATTGTTAGTTTCTAAAAATTCATTTTCAGTAAATGAAATTAGCTCAATTTTGTTATATTTAATATATTTATTATATCTATTTATTATATTAATATATTCTGAATAATCTATTTTTTGACCATTTTTATACAAATATTTTTTTAACCCATTAAAATTTTCTATTATATAATTGTCATTTACTTTCGCAAATGACAATCTAGGTAATGGAGGATTAAATTTTCTGATTAAAACATTAAATGGATACGTAAAACAATTAGGTTTACCATCAACTTTTGATATATTAATTAATGTTATTGTATTATCTTGGTCACTTTTATCAATAACAAGCATTAATCTTTTTTTATATTCTATATTCTTTAAACCACTTGCGAAATAAGGAGGCACAAAATATAAAAACATTCCAACTTCAATCATTTAATAATCCAGTTCTTCCATAGATTTAAATTCATCTGAATTCATAATTTCATAAGCATCTAAAACATCCCTTATGTTATCAAGTTCCTTTTGCAATTCTGAATTAGGAACTATTGCTTTCTTTTTATCTTTATAGTCAAATTCATTATTCGATAAATTTAAGTATTTTTTCCAATATTCAAATTGATGTGTCATATTCGATAATATATCTGCATCTTCTGAACCATATATTTTTTTTGTCAATTCTAATATTTCAATATCTTCGTTTGACAACTCTTTTCTCTTATAATTTAAAAGTTTTGCTAAATTATTCTTATATTCAAGTCTTACCTTTTCCATTACCATACCATTTTGAAAAGCGCAAAATTCATCTTCAAATAAAACCCTATTATTTTTTACCAAGCTTATAAGTTGTGCAAAAAATAATAATTTTTGCAATTTCATATTACCTTTAAATGTATTTCTAGGTGTATCTAAATTATTTTCTAAAAACCATTTTGCATAGTCAAAAACATTAGCTTTTTCCATAATTACCCTCCAATTAGCATTTCCATTATATTATATTCGTATTTTTTTTAAAAAAATTGTAATAAATCTATACAATGTATTATAGCACACTTTTTTTACATTCGCTAAAAAAATTCTAAATTGTATAATAAAAAGCCCTAAAATTAATATTTTAAAACTCGAACTTTTCATAGTTCGAGTTTAATATCAACATGGTGCTGAAAGTAGGACTCGAACCTACGACCTATGCGTTACGAGGGCATTGCACTACCAACTGTGCTATTTCAGCATATCTACATTATAACAGTTTTTATACTTATAAACAACTATTATTTTTTTATAATTAATGATAAAATAATTTTAGGTGAAAAACATGTTTAAAAACACATTAGATAATAAAAGATATCATACATTAAATTATTTTTTTAAAAATAAATTTGGAAAAAAAGTATTTAAAGTACCTATAGATATAAAAAGTCCTTGTCCTAATCAAGCAAATGGCGGATGTATATATTGTTCCAATAACTCAGCCTCAACTATCAGTAACAGTAATTTAGATATTGTCAATCAATTTGAAGAAGCTAAAAAGACCATGGAAAAAAAATGGCCTGATGCCTATTATATTCCCTACTTTCAATCAGGTACAAATACGAACATAAATGTAAATGTTATGAAAAATTACATAAGTAAACTTTTAGACATTCCTAAGGTAGTTGGTATTGATATTGCAACTCGACCAGATTTTTTAAATGAAGAATGGCTTACCTATTTAGATGAATTAAACCAAAAGACATTTTTAATGATAGAGCTAGGTTTACAAAGTGCCAAGGAAAATACTTTAAAATATATAAATCGTGGTCACAATGTAGAAACATTTAAAAAAGCTGTCGAAACACTTCATGAGCATAATATTTATACCGTAGCTCATATAATAAATGGACTACCAACAGATACTTATGAAGATATGTTAAATACAGCAAAATTTGTAAATTCCCTAAAAGTAGAAGGTATAAAAATACATATGTTATTTATTAATAAAAACACACCTTTAGCAGATATTTATAACAATAATAAATTTCATTTGCTTACAAAAGAAGAATATATAAATATTGTTTGCCAACAACTGGAATATTTAAACGAAAATATAGTAATAATGCGTATTACCGGAGATCCAGTTAAAGGAGAACTAATTGCACCAGATTGGCTTTTAAAAAAATTTGTTGTATTAAATGATATAGATAAAGAAATGCTTAAAAGGAATATTTATCAAGGAGATAAAATTAAAGAATAATAACAGATAATTTATTTATAATAGCATCTGTTACTATTTTTTTGTTTAAAACTCTGTTATCTTCAATCATTTCTAACCTATCACAAAAATATTTATTTATTCTTTTAACATAAATAGCATAATAAACATAAGATTTATGGTCATCTTTTACAGTTAATTCCCCGGTAATTCCCACACCATATGAAGAATTAGTAAATTTTGAAATTGCGAAAGCCATTTCACGTGCTACTTCATCACTATAAACTGTAAATTTTGAAATTGTATTCGCATTTACTCCCATCTTTATTTTAAATTCATCAGAATAAGTTACAGCGCTATACTTTAATACTTTACTAGCATTTTTTACATTAGTTATTAAACTAACTAATTGTCCACCCGTACAGGATTCCATTGTACTTATCGTTTCGTTATTATCTCTTAATTTCTGAATAATCATTTGTAATTTATCTTCCATAAAAACTCACTCCTTTAATTATTATACAACCTCTATTTTTAATAAACAATTATTTTCTAACCTTTATTATATCCGTTGATTTTAATTCTCCGATTAACAAAGATGATTTCGGATTATGTTTGCAACAATTATTATAAATACTTTTTTCATCATAATTTGCATAACAATACTTACAATAATGTTTGCACGTATTATATTCACCTATATCAACCATTTCAACACAATTACAATTACGAGCTTTCCATTTTTTATATTTTTTCCCAGTAATTTTTAATGCTAATTCTTTTGATAAACATGGAGAATTTATAAAACCATACTCTACTAAATTACGTTTTTCAAAACAGGTTTGAACTGTCATATTATTTTCGAAAGCTATTTTACTAAAACATCTTCCAATAGTTTCATAATCGCTTTCTTTTAATGGAATACTTTTTATAATACTTTGATTTTTTTGAACATTTTTATAATTATCTAAAAAAGAAATTATTATTTTATTTACATAGCCATTTAATAGATTACATAATTTTGCAAATGCTTTTATATGATAATCTAATGAATATTTTTGACTTATAAATAAAGGATCATACCTAACATAAATATTTTCTTTACCAATCTTATTTGATAACACTTTTATAGAATCTATTATTTTATTTTTAGCTATAACATTTGGCTCAATATCACTTTTATATGGTGTTAATGTTACATGAAATATAATGGGAATATTAATTAATTCTATTTTATCTAGCATTGGAATTGGATTTTTAGTACAAAAAACTATTAAGTCTACATCTTTAAAATAAATTCTACTTACGAGTTGTTTATAAAAGGGATTTCGAACATCTAAATATCCCTCTTTATAACGATTCATAAACCACTTAGAATAAAAAGCAACAATATCTGTTCTCCCACTTACATTTAAAATCATATCGTAACGCCTGTTATTTTAAACTTCTTTTTAAATGATTACTTTCTATCTCTGCTAAAATTTTTTCTTTAGGAAATTCCTTTTTCAATATACTAAACCCTTCGCATGGCATTTTTTCTAAACTTTCATCTAAAACTATTTCTAAATCAGTTATTTTTAAGTTTTCTTTTATTATAACTAATTCATTATTAGCAACCAAAGTTTTAATTTTATCTTTCATTAAAACCATCCCATTTTTTATATTAGAATTAGGGCCTACAGCAACTAAATACGATACTTGATATAATTGATCCCAACTATTATAAATATCTCCCAATCTTTCGCTTACTCGCTTTGTAACATGCATAAATGTTCCTACTTCAATAATATTACTGAAATTCTTATTCTTTTTTTGCGATAAAATTTCTAAATATTTAGTTTTAATATAATCTAGACCATAAATCTTTATTAAAACATTTAAAAATAAATTATCATCCATTTCTATATAATTCATAATACCTCCCTGTTACATCTAGTATATCATATTATGAATTTTTTTAAAAATTTTTCACAAAAAAAGAGCTAAACTCTTAATTACACTTAACTACTTTGGTCTTGGCAAGTATATCGTGTAATCCTCGGTTATCTCTTTTTAAAATAATCATCATAATATTTACTAAATAAATTAATGAAGATAATAAACTACATATGTAAGTAGCATAATAAAAAGCATTATCCTTTAATAAGTATACAAGTACTATATTTAAAATTGTAAATATAATATTATTTAAAACTATTATTCTAATTAAATAATTAATAAATGTTAATTTTTTATTACTATTACTTACTACTTTAATTTTCATTAATTTCTTACCCAAAGTTTGACCTTTATTAAGCATTTGAAATACACCAAAGTAACCAATTAAGAAAATAACTGAAAGACCATTACTAACAACTTTATATTTATATAAGTCATAATTCAATGAGATAATTGTATCTTCATTATTTTCTTTTTTTATTTCTTCTAAGTACTCTTCATTAGTCTTTTTATAATTATTCATATATGGATCTATATGAGTTAAATTAACAAAAACAGTAAGTACAAATGTTAATAAAACTATATCAATTACAAAAGCTATTATTCTTTTTAAACTTATATCCATTAATCATCACTCCTACCAAAAAATTGAAGTAAATGTAAGAATATATTAATAAAATCTAAATATAAATCTAAAGCTCCATATATTGCTAAATTATCTTCAGGTAATCCAGAGCTTTCCAATGCTTTAATTTTTTGAACATCATATGCTGTTATACCTATAAATACTATTAAGCACACAATAGATATAAATGTATCTACCATAGGATTATTTAAAAATATATTAACTATCATAACTATAATAGCACCAATTAATGCCATCATTAAATAAAATCCAACTTTAGTTAAATCAACTTTTGTTGTATAACCTATTAATGCCATAATTCCAAATACTAATGCACTAATTAAAAATACAGAAGTTATTGAAGTTAAATTATAAACTATAAAGATAGATGAAAATGTTAAACCAGAAACAAAAGAATATAACAAGAAACACATTTTTGCACCTACCGGCGACATTTTCATAACTCTCGCAGATAAAACCAAAACTAACACTAATTCAAGTATAATAAAGATATAAAACATACCTCCAAATACATTTTCAATCATAACCGGATTACTTGAAACTGCATATCCTGTTGCAAATGTAACAAGTAACCCAAGAAACATCCACAAAAAAGTTTTACTTAATAATTTATTTTCCATATTTCACCATTTATACGTTAAAGCGGAAGTAACAAATATCTCCATCTTCAACTATATAATCCTTTCCTTCTATTCGTAATTTTCCTGCTTCCTTGACATCTTTTTCACTACCAAGTGTTTGTAAATCATCATAACTCATTACTTGAGCTTTTATAAAGCCTCTTTCAATATCACTATGAATTAATCCAGCACATTGTGGTGCTTTCATACCTGTTATAAACGTCCAAGCTTTTACTTCATCACTACCGGCCGTAAAAAAGGTTTTAAGCCCTAATAAATTATATGTTGCTAATATTAATTTATCAAGTCCACTATTATTAATACCCATTTCTTGTAAGAAAACACATTTTTCATCATCTAGAAGTGTTGCTAACTCTGCTTCTAATTTTGAACACATTACAATAACACTAGAACCTTCACTATTAGCATAATCTTTTAATTTTAAAGAATACTCATTATCACCAACGGCAATATCATCTTCACCAATATTAGCTACATAAATAATCGGTTTTAATGTTAAAAAACTAAAGTTTTTAATTATTTTAATTTCATCACTCTCTAAATTCAACCTTCTTAAAGGAATATTATTTTCTAATGCACTCTTACATTTATTTAGTATATCTACTTCTAATAGAGCTTCTTTATTTTTTGTAGCAATAGCTTTTTTTGTTATCTTATCCAATCTATTAGTAACTATTTCTAAGTCAGCAAGAACTAATTCAATGTTAATAACTTCTACATCACTAACAGGATCAACTTTACCACTTACATGTGTTACATTACTATCTATAAAGCATCTTACAACTTCTACAATTGCATCTACTTCTCTTATATGTGATAAAAATTTATTTCCAAGTCCTTCACCTTTTGATGCACCAGCAACTAAACCGGCAATATCCGTAAACTCAAATGTAGTTGGCACAACACTTTTAGGTTGATATAAATCTTTTAAAAAATCTATTCTTTTATCAGGCACTAATACAACACCTACATTAGGTTCAATTGTTGCAAATGGATAATTTGCTGCTAAAATATTTTGTTTTGTAATAGCATTGAAAAGCGTTGACTTTCCAACATTAGGTAACCCTACTATTCCTGCTTTTAAACTCACCATAACCTCCTAAATTCCCAAACTAGCACCAATACCAAGTGGGGCTTTTAATATATACCATACAATTATAAATAATAAATATATTAAAAATGTTACTACAACATATGGTAATTGATATTTTATTGCTTCTTTAATAGTTATTTCCGTTTCTTGACTATAATTTTCTAAGTAAGCTAAATAAACTACAAAATAAGCAAATACTGGTGTTAACCCTAGTGTAACAGCACTTCCTAATCTAAATACTAATTGACTAAATTCTGCGGATACACCAACATTCATAAGGGTTGGTACAACACCTGATGCTATATTCCAACTAAATAATATTGATGGCTGAAATATACTTATTATACCTGCACAAACAAACAAAAATATTAAAAGTGGCAATCCAGCAAATGTGGAATTTTCCATAGCACTTGTAAGCGCCCCCGCTACAACATTACCTATATTTGAATGTTTAAATATATTTATAAATGTTGATGCTGCAAATATAAGTACTAATATTTTTCCAATTCCATTAAGTGATGAACCTAAGGCCTCTATAAATTCTTTATTATTAGTTATTGTTTTAGCACCCATTCCATAAAATAAACCTAGTATTACAAAAAATACTGCGACTACAAAGACAAACCCGTTACTGAAAAAAGAATTATAACTAAATAATTTATCTATGTATAAACTTTGACTATAATCAAGTAAATTTCCCGAAAAAGGCAACCCCGGAATAATATTATATATAAATATTAACATATATATAAAACCAGCCCCAAGGGAAAATAATAAGCCTCGCATTTGTTTTCTTGTAAGAACTAAATCATCTTCTACTTCACTATCTAAAAACTCATATTTAGGCATTTTTCTTGCCACATAATTTTCCGTAATATTACTTAACACTAATGATAACACTATAACTAAAATAATCATTACAAAAAGATAACTAAAACTATTAATTGTATATTCAGAATTTAATATATATACATTACTTAATGTCATATTTATCATACTAGAATCATTACTTGTAATAAATAAACTTAATGCACTACCACACGTAAGTGCAGAAAATGCCGATATAATTCCAATCAAGGGATTTCTTTTTCCATACATGAATAACAATGCCCCAAGAGGAATTAAGATAATATATGATAAATCACCTACTAAACTAGCTAACACACATATTAAGGTAAACACAAAGGTAACAGTAGTTTTTTTAGCCTTTTTAGTCATTAACGTTATAATAGTTTTCAAAAAACCACTCTTAACCATTATCCCAATACCCAGTAATATAATTATTAAATTAGTCAACACCGCAAAGTTCGCAAAATTACTAACAGTTGTAGTAAATATATATTTAAGCCCACTTAAATTAAACAAGGAATTAACTGATTCCGTAGTTACTTGTAAATCACCAGTTATTGTCGATACTTTATTAAATGTTGCTTGAACATCAAACAAACTTAATATTCCACTTAAAATAATAGTTATAAAACTTAAAACCAAAAACATCATTACCGGATGTAAACTTACTTTATTATTAATTCGATGTTTTTTCATTTACAATCACCTTTTTTAACTTCTTCATAAATTCGAGTCTATCCATCATGACTTCCCTTCCACAAGCTTTACATTTAATTTTGACATCTGCCCCATTCCTTGTTATTAACCATAAATTACTTCCACAAGCATGAGGCTTTTTCATTATAACATCATCATTTAAATTAAAATCTTTCTCCATTATTCATCCTCTACTCTAATATTCATTTTTTCAAGTATCTCTTCTAATTCATCTACCCCATCAAAATATATTTCAATTTTTTTCTTACTTACTCTTACCTTTGTATTTAAATTTTCAACAATTATATTTTCATATAATCTATATTTATGATCATAATTACTATTTTTATTTAATGGCATATTCTTTTCATATTTTTCTTCCTGAGATATTTTTTCTAAATCATGAACACTTAAATTATCCGCAATAACTTTCTTAGCAAGTTTCAAAGCTTTATCTTCATCATCTATTTTACTTAAAACTCTTGCATGAGACATACTTAAAGCCCTTTTTTCCACCAACTTTTTTACATCTTCAGGTAATTTTAATAACCCAACCATATTTGTAACATAACTTCTACTTTTCCCAAACTTATTACCAAACTCTTCTTGAGTATACCCTCTTAGTTTAATTATATTACTAATACTACTCGCTTCATCTATTGGATTTAAATCTTCTCTTTGAATATTTTCCACTAAAGCAATTTCCATCATTTCTTCATCATCAAAATTTTTAACAATTGCTGGTACTGTTTTTAACCCCGCTATTTTCGCAGCTTTAGTTCTTCTTTCACCCGCTACTAATTCATATCCTTTAATACTTTGTTTAACAATTATAGGTTGAACTATCCCATATTCTTTAATACTTTTTGCTAGTTCATTTAATGTTTCCGTATCAAAAGTCTTACGTGGTTGATAAGGATTACTTCTTATATCATCAATATTAATTTCAATAATATCTTTTTTATTTTCTTCAATAACTGTATCTTCAAAATTATCAAAATCAATTACAGTATTAGAAAATAATTGTTCTAACCCTTTACCTAATGCTTTTTTCTTACTCTCCATCTCTACTAATCACTTCCTTTGCTAAATTTGCATATGCTTCCGTTGCCCTACTTAATGGATCATATTCATTAATTGGTTTTCCATGACTTGGTGCTTCAACAAGTCTTACCAGTCTTGGTATAATTGTATTAAATACTTTATCTTTAAAATACTTTCTTATCTCTTCAATAACTTCTAAGCCAATATTTGTTCTTCCATCTAGCATTGTAAGAAGTACCCCTTCTATTCTTAAATCAGCATTCATACTCCCTTGGACCATTATAATTGAATTAAGTAATTGTGTTATTCCCTCTAGAGCAAAAAACTCACATTGAACAGGTATTATAACACTATCACTTGCTACCAAGGCATTCATAGTTCCTAGTCCTAATGAAGGTTGACAATCTATCACAATATAATCATAATTATCTTTTATTTCATCAAGTTTCATTTTTAATTGAAAATTTTGCGAAAACTCTTTATCTTCTAGCATTCTTTTAACAAATTCTACATCTACCCCGGCTAAATTTATCGTCGAAGGTATAATACTTAAATTTTGAAACTTTGTTTTCTTTATTGCTTTTTTTACCTCGCATCTACCAGTCATTAGTTCATATATATCATGTTTAAAATCATTTGCATTTAACCCAAGGCCTGTTGTTGCATTACTTTGGGGATCCAAATCTATTAATAACACTCGTTTACCCAATTTACCTAGAGCTGCGGATAAATTTATACTAGTCGTAGTCTTTCCAACTCCGCCCTTTTGATTAACAAGTGATATAACTTTAGTCATAACAAGCACCTCTTCTATACAACTTTTAGTACCTTTATATTGTATCAAATAACTAAACATAAGTCCATAATTTATTACATGAAAAAAAGCCTAACCTAGGTAGCGGACAATCGCCGCTTCCTCCTTATACTTAAATGTTACATCCCAATTATATACGGATTTCCTATACTTCCATCTCCGTCAATTTTATAGACAGAAGAGTCGAGATACAAGACTGGACGATGCCCATTGCCGTAGTTCGCGTAGTTGCTGTTCACGTAACCGGTATAGAGCACACTGAACACGCCGCTGCTGTTAGATGAATTAGGAGATAAAGTCCATTCATATCCTTTTCCGTATAACCAACTTTGACCTCCGCAAGATGCAGTATTATAAGAACCTAAAGTCTTTGTTCTAGCACAACTACTTGATAACACACTATATCCATAATCACTAAAATATATTAGTCCAATATATCCGGTAGTACTAGTAGGTCTTCCACTATACACGGTTGTTCCTCTTTCATATCCATAAAAAGCTTCCGCAGTAGCACTAAAACTAGAATATCCACCCAAATACCATGTAACTTTAGCAATCATAGATCTACATCTAGATTGAATTCCTTTTTGAGTATAATCACAATTCATAGTCATACTAGTTGAATAACCATAACAATATCCAGTATCAGTTCCATCTTGAGCATTATAATAAGCTCCATTAAGTAGTAAATTCAAACTAGCTACCGTCCAATCATTAGTACTTGATTTATGCCAAGCAAGACCATCTAAGGTATCAGCCCTTATAATTTTAACCAAATTTTTACCACTGACACCATGAGAAGCAGAATCAAATACTCCGATTATTCTCCACAACTCATTATTAAACCATACATAATTATTTGGATTTTTACCTTCATATCTATATCCATTTTCATTTACTACCTGTCCAGTTCCCTGTGTACTTCCTGCTAATGATATAACATAATCATTTAAATTAGTTTTGCTAATTGTTGTAAAATCTAAATCACATGAAACATCACCAGTTATATTTTCAAGAGTTAATTTCCATTCATCATATAACCATTTCCCCTTAGCATTTTCACATGTTACACTAACATTATATAATCCTTTAGCAGGAAAACTTGTTGCACTTGCACCATCAACCTTTAAAGCATACGTAATACCATCTTGTTTAAAAGTCTTTTTATTATCTTTACTATTAAAAATAATAAAAGATATAATTGTTAATATAAATACAATTGCCACACTTACTATTCTAATTCTTTTTTTCATAATTATTAACATACATTTCAATAATATTTATTAATTTTATTTTTAAAAATAAATTATTATAATTATTATTTAAATATATTTTTTTATCTCTTATATCTAAATTATCTACAATAACATAATTGGTATTATCTAATTCTTTAGCAAATATTTCAACAATATTTCTATCAATATTATTTAAACGATATTTTTCCTTCTTTAATACATAGATTAAAAAATTCGGATATAATTCTTTTAATAATTTAATTTTTTCTTTCATAACATTAATTTATATTAGACTTATTAGAATAAATACGTATATTTAATTCATATCTAATTTTTATTTAAGATAACTCTTGGGATAATTTATGTTTCTTATGCTTATTTAATATTCTCTTAAGAATATAACATTAAACATATGAAGCTCTAGAATGCCCATTGCCGTTGTTCGCGTTGTTGTTGTTCACGTTACCGTTATTGTTCACATTGAACACGTTGTTGCTGTTAGACGAGTTAGGCGATTACTTATAAATTACCCATTATTAATTATTTCATTTATTTTATATTCACTTAGTAAATTATGAGAATATTTTATACTCATAATAGATCTAAAATAACTTGAAAAATTAATATATCCATTATTATATAAATCCCTTGTTCTTTTAATTCTCTTTCTTATATTTCTTTTACCAACATTTGTTATTTTTATTATAGTTTTTTTATTTTTAACTTTAAATAAATACCCTAAAAATGTAATACCTCCTTTACTACTAGAAATAAATGTCTTTTTCACATTTATTTTTAGTTTATATTTTTCTTTTAATACTTTCTCTATATCTTTTAAAAATCTATTTAAATAATTCTTTGATTCGGGAATAAATATATAATCATCCATATAGTTTATAAATGTTATATGAAGATTATGAGTAATATAATGTTGCAATCAATTTAAATAAAATATAGCCAAGAATTGTGATGTTAAATTACCAATAGGTAAACCACATCCAAATTCATACTTCGGTAATTTTTCATTTATTTTACTCTCCAAATAACTAATTTTTCTATTGACATAATCTTTATTTGTACTATCAATAATTTTAGAAACTAAATCATATTCTTCTTCATTTAAATCATTTATTAATAATGATTTTAAAACTTCATGATTAATACTATAAAAGTATTTACTAATATCTAATTTAAAAAAATAAAAGTTATCATATTTTTTAAAATTTTTAATTTCTTTTTTAAACATCTTTAAGGCACAACTAGTTCCCATATTTTTTCTGGTAGCACAATTATATTTTCCGAGATACTTAGTTAACTTAGGTTCTAAAATATATCTTGTAACATAGTGATTAATTATTTTATCATAAATTCCTTGACTCATTATTACTCTAATTTTAGGTTCATAAATATTAATTAAATCAGTTAACTTTACATTCATTTTTAAGAAATCCCATTGTCATTTTATTTATTTCAACCAGTTTTAACCCTAAACTATTAATAGATTTTAAACTTATATATTTTTTATTATTAAATCTTTCCAATTCAAAATCTATAACAGATATTTTAGCTTTAATACTAGCAAAATAACTTATCTTATCATCACTATATGACGCTTCAATAATTTCATTTAACAATTCTAAACCTATTTCTTTTATTTTATAAAGATAAAATATATCTTTTCTTGGTACATTTTCTAACACATTATCTAGCTCTAATAAAAATTCTTTATATTTAGATAATATTTTAAAATCATTGTTATTTATTCTAAACATGCTTCTATAGCCTCTATTACTTTTTCTAATTTTTCATTATCTAAAGCTTTAATTTTATTTTCCAAAACTTCCATTCTTTCTTTTATATCAATTTTATTCATTGCTTTTTTCATATACTCTTCATAACAATTTAAATTACGATAGTTTTTCACAAAAGGGTCTTTATCATCATATATTATTTGATACGATATCTTCTTTTCTTCTAACATATTTGTAACTTTAGTTATTGCCGAATCAGGAAACCCACTTTTTCTTTTATCAAGTACTTTATACCCAAACAAATAATTTAAAATATAAGCATCATCCTTATAAACATTATAAAATTTTCCAGAATTTTTATAAATTATTAAATATTTTTTTCCAACATTATCCAACACTATCAACTCCTCTTTTGAATAATCTATTAAATATTCATTTTACATACATTTACACCATTTTTTACTTAACCTAGGTAGCGGACAATCGCCGCTTCCTCCTTATACTTAAATGTTACATCCCAATTATATACGGATTTCCTATACTTCCATCTCCGTCAATTTTATAGACAGAAGAGTCGAGATACAAGACTGGACGATGCCCATTGCCGTAGTTCGCGTAGTTGCTGTTCACGTAACCGGTATAGAGCACACTGAACACGCCGCTGCTGTTAGATGAATTAGGAGATAAAGTCCATTCATATCCTTTTCCGTATAACCAACTTTGACCTCCGCAAGATGCAGTATTATAAGAACCTAAAGTCTTTGTTCTAGCACAACTACTTGATAACACACTATATCCATAATCACTAAGATATATTAGTCCAATATATCCGGTAGTACTAGTAGGTCTTCCACTATACACCGTTGTTCCTCTTTCATATCCATAAAATGCCTCAGCGGTAGCACTTGTACTAGAATATCCCCCCAAATACCATGTAACTTTAGCAATCATAGGTCTATATCCAGCTTGAATTCCTTTTTGAGTATAATCACAATTAGCGGTAACAGTAGTTGAATAACCATAACAGTAATCAGTATCAGTTCCATCTTGACTATTATAATAAGCTCCATTAAGTAGTAAATTCAAACTAGCTACAGTCCAGTCATTTGTATTTGATTTATGCCAAGCAAGACCATCTAAGGTATCAGCTCTTATAATTTTAACTAAATTTTTACCACTTACACCATGGGAAGCAGAATCAAATACCCCAATTATTCTCCACAACTCATTATTAAACCACACATAATTATTTGGATTTTTTCCTTCATATCTATATCCATTTTCATTTACTACCTGTCCAGTTCCTTGTGTACTACCTGCTAAAGATGTTATATAATCATTTAAGTATACTTTATTAGTTCTATCCGTATATGATAAATTACAACTTGTATTTTTACCATTTATCGCAGATATTTCTATTCTGTTATACTTTTGGTTATATGTAGCATCACTATTGCTACAACTAAGATTTGCTAAAGCCCCATAAGATTTAGGTATGTTACTTGTACTAACATAAACATCTGGTGGCATAACATCAAAATATACATAACATTTATCAGTAACATCGGCTTTTAGTGATATACTTCTTGTAGATTCATCCCACACTAATTCTGTTCCATTTTCACATTTTGATAAAGAAGCATTATAATCATAACCCTCCGGCCACTTGCTTTCCTTTGACATTTCATATATACCGGAATTAGCTTTAGTTTCTATCATAATAGCTATTCTTTTATCACTAATTAGGCCTTTACTTTTATTGTTACTTAAGATATTATGATTATTACTACTTAAGTAAATAAAATTAATAACCCCAACTAAAATGACAAAAATAATACTTAAAGTAACATAAAGTATTTTTTTATGCTTAAGTATCTTCTGAACCATTTTTATATCACTCCTTCTATTATTACTAAAATTATAACACGTTAGCAACTATAAGACTATATATTTTTCTTAGATTTTAATCAAAAATAATTAAAGGTGAAGAATATGTTGGACACAGTAATTATACATTCAGATGAATACTACTACAAAATAATAAGAAAAAATATAAAAAAATATAGACTAAGAAATAATTTAAGTCAACAACAGTTAGCTGATATGTGTGGAATAACAAGACAATACTTATGTGATATAGAAAATGAAAATAGAAACAAACATGTAACAATAGCTATCTTAGGTAGAATAGCAGATTCATTAAATATTAATATTCAATTATTCTTTGAACAATAAAATAATATCATAAAAGAAATAAAAAATTTGTCGAATTAAGTAATCAAAAAAGAAGTAAATTAATACTTCCATTTAATCTTTTAAACAAAATAAAGCATATAAAGGAATATCTTTAATATTTTCATTAAAACTAAAGTTATTAGCACTTAATCTAATAGCATATTTAGGTTTAAAAGTTTCTATATAAACTTTTAAACTTTTAGCTTGAGTATTCTTACCTGCTTTTACCTCGATTGGAATGATATCATTATCTTTTTGAATAATAAAATCAATTTCGGCATTACCATTATTTTTTCCTTTTCTACTCCAATAAAATAAATCATATCCCATTTTAACTAATTCATTGGCAACATAATTTTCAGTAATAATACCTTTAAAAGAAAAATCTTTATCTAAAATATATGCTTTTTGAGAAATACCCAACAAACTATTTAGAATACCTGTATCACTTAAATAAATTTTAAATGATTCTTTATCTAAAAAGCCTTTTAAAGGAAACTCAGGTTTTGTAACTAGATAATCAAGAAAAACCAATTTACTTGCAATTAACCAATCTAAAGGAGAGATATAGTCTCTTTTTCTATTATCTTTTTTATCTACTTGTGAAAATAAAAACTTTTGATTTTCTTTAGCAAGTTGAGAGGGAATACTTGAATAAATATTTCTTATTCTAATAGTTTCCAAATCACTTGCATATTTACTCATATCATCAAAATATGCTTCGACTATATTTTTAATTATATCAGTATCTATTAAAGCCATATTTTGTTCATTAGTTATAAAGTTATTAACAACATTAGGCATTCCACCCAAATATAAAAATTTGTAAAATTGATCAATTAAATAATTATGATATATATCCGGAAGTACCACATTATTATTAAAAGAATATTTAATTTCTTTAATATATCTTTCATTTCCCGTTGCCCATAAAAATTCTTCAAAATCTAAAGGATACATATATTTAATAACAACTTTACCAACTGGGAATGAATGATTAAGTCTTTTTAAAGCCACACCTAATAAAGAACCAGCACAAATAATATTAAAAGTATCATTACTTTCATTAAAAAATTTTAATGCCTCAATAAAACTTTCACATTGTTGTACTTCATCAACAAATAAAACAGTTTTATCATTATTTCGTAAACTTCCACCAACAAGAGTTTCTAAAACTTCTACTTTTTTTTCAAAAGAATCAATACTGTCAAATAAATTAACAAATTCTTTTTCTTTCATAAAATTTAAATAATAATAATTATCAAAATTTTCTTGACAAAATTGATCAATAATATAAGTTTTACCAACTTGTCTTGCCCCAACTACCATTAAAGGAATGTGTAATTTTTCTTTTTTCCACTTTGCTAATTCTTCATAAAATTTTCTTTTCATATCTATATATCTCCATCTCAAAATAAATTTACCATAAATCCGGCAAAAAATCAACAATTTGGCGAAAAGCGGACCCACTTTTTACACAATTTTGGCGAAAAGCGGACCCACTTTTTACATGATTTTGGCGAAAAGCGGACCCACTTTTGCAAGTGTCAATAAAAAAAGTACTATTTCTAGCACTTAATTATCAATAGTTTTCCATTCCGTAGTTCCACATTTAGTACATACTTTCGGAGCTAATACTTTAACACCTTTAGGTAATTCCATATCAGTATCTATTTTACCACATAATAATCCAGACTCCGGATCAATATAAGCTACTCCAAACTTAGCATCTTTACAACAATTACAATTTTCATTTTTCATAAATTATCCTCCATAACTATTATGGAGGATATCTTATCTATTTATACCATTATTTAAATATCTGTTACTCTCATTTATTTCAAAAGTTATTCTTTGTTCATCATATACAGGTATCATAATTTTTCCTGTAGTCTTATCAACATAACAATTAAAATCTAATTTATCATTATTTAAATATCCCATAAGTCGAGCTTCTTCTCTATCAAGTGCATTATAATGAGAAATTTTATTATCAGGGTCCGTAGCTAAAAGGTTAGCTGAATAATTTTTAATTACAGAATCTCTTTTAATAAGATTAGGTTCATTAGTCCATGCAAGGCTTACATCAAAATTACTAGGAATACCATTTAATTCTCCGACTCTTTTAGCAAATTCATTTTTATCCTTAAGCATTACAGCTAATAAATCATCATCCATACTTTTATTATATTTTGCTTCATAATAAGTAGATATAGTATCCTTCATATAACTAAGTAAATTTTTAGCTTTTTCTGTATTAGCATCCATAGAACTATAAAGATAAGTATGTGCTAAAAAATTTTCCGCTAAAGATTCATCTGGAATAATATTTGTTAAAATAGAAACTAATAATTCATCACTATAATTAAAATTTAATTTTCTTAGTGAATCGTTATCCACTACTAAACTTAACAATCTAATAACTTCTTTACGATCTTCATAAGAACCATCATAACCATAATATTCATTAACACACATACTATTTAATCCTTCAATAATAAATGAATTATTAACATCATTTTGAAGTGAATGATAAAATTCATGAACAAAAGTTTCTTTATTCTCATCATTTAAAGAAGTGGATTTATAAATTTTTATTAAATTATCGTGTGGATAATACTCACCAGCAATTTTTGTGTTCCACACATCGTAAAATTTGCTTTTTGGTGTATATTCAACCTTTAAAGTTCTAAGTCTACTCATTACCATAGGATAATTCATAAACTCTTTATTTTCTATAATTATATCCAAATTTTGATTTATAAGATCTTTCTCTTCTTGATTTAAATTAGAATTTTGATTTACCGTAGCTTTTAATCTATTAAACGTAACTAAATCTTCTTGTTCATATTTATAACTTACTTCTGGTAACTCATAAATAAAATCATCATCTAAAAAGTCCGTAGAAACATCATAAGTAACATTAGTATCAACTATATTAACAAGTTTAGTTTCATCTACTTTATTAGCATCTAATACATCAGCTTTAACAACTGATGCATTACTAAGCATAAAAGCAGAACTTAAAAAAACTAAAATAGTTTTTTTACCAGCCTTTACTAATCTCTTAAAATAACTTTTATTATTTATATTATCTTTTTGTAATGATACATATTCATTTTGATTATTAAACATACTGTTTAATAATGATAAATCATTAATATTATTTGTTGGATTAAATAAAAATATATTTTTACCATAATTAAAGAATAATTTATATTGATTATCATTTAAAGTAACAGAAGTTACTTCAATTATATTCTTATTTGGTGTTAATGAATCCAATATATAATTAACTAATGTTTTTTCATCATCACTCAAATAAGTATATAATTTATTATTCTTTAATTTACCAACATAATATTTATCATTGTTAATACCAATTCCATATATAATATTATTTAACTTAAATTTACCTATTATTTGCATTATTACTCACCTTTTCTAAATTTATAGTCCAAATTTTTCATTTTTTTTGGACTATGGAATTTTATAGTCCAATTATTTCGTTTTTTTTGGACTATGGATTTTTATAGTCCATTTTTTTTCATTTTTTTGGACTATAAAATTTATTTTACTACTTCAGTTGATTCCCAATACCAATTATTATATTCATTTTGTTTAAAAGTTAATTTATATTGTCCAGTCTTTCCCTTAAATTCTTGAAAATATTTATCTTCATCATCAAAAATATCTATGTCACCATAAAAATCAACATTACCTATTTTTTTAGTTAGATCATAATCGCTATAAACATTAAATATATTTGTAGCATTTTTATCAGCATTAAACCCAATATAATCAGCATATACATAAATAACATTATTCTTTAATTCTGTTTTACTATACCTAACCATTCTTAAAACCCCTCCAAATGTATCTCCTCCACTATCCATAGGATAACATTTTATTTCTTGGTTTTCTAATTTACACACTCTATAATTTAATGAATCCATATATATAAAGTAATTAAAAGTAGGCATATTTTGATTAAATAAATTATAATAAACCTCTGCAAAAATATCTTTATTTACTTTATAGACATAACAAGTATAATTAAAACCATTACTATCAGTACTTTCCTTTAAACACTCTTGAGAAAATAAATCTTTTACTTGATTATAATTAATATCATTAAAACTTATATTATTCATTGTAATCTCTAATTTTTTATCTAATTCCATATTATCAACTGTTAGTTTTTCATTACTATAAAAATATAAATCATACCAACCATACTTAAATAAAGTATCATTATAAAGCTTTCTCCCCAATTTATCTACAGTTTCATCAAGCATTTTATTATCTTCATTATTATCAGCCTTTTTAATAACATTACTTTGGTTATTTGACCCCATATAATAACCTACACCTGCAGAACCAACTATAAAGATTACTACTAATAAAAACAACAATATGTTTTTTCCTTTTTTCATACCACACCTCTATTTTAATAATAGCACAATTACTAACTTAAGTTAATAAATTTTAAATAATTATAATTATGTTTACATTTAATTTTTCGGATATACTCTTATATTTTGTTTTGATTATCTTTTTTATAAAAGATTAACCCTCAAGTAAAAAATCAACTATATTTTTAACTTCGATTCCTTCAATAGTTTTATTATAAGCTACATCCATAGTTAAAATAACTTTTTTATAGTTATCATTAATGGCAAGTAAAGATCTAGTTTCTCTAGTTTCTACATCTTCACTTAATAAACTACGTGTTACTTGATAATATATTCTTTCATTCGGACTAACTGCCACAAAATCAATTTCTAAATCATTATATTTTCCAACATAAACTTCATAGCCTCTACGTAAAAGCTCCATATAAACAATATTTTCATAACTACTTCCAGTATCATATGATGAGAATCCAGATAATATATTTTTTAATCCATTATCAACAAAATAATATTTTTGTTGTGTTTTAAGAAGTTGTTTTCCCTTTAACTCATATCTTGGTACTCTATAAATAAAATAAGCATTTTCTATCATTTTTAAATATTTATCAACAGTTTCATTATCTATATTACTACCATTTTTCTTCATAAAATCAGAAATAGAACTAGGATTTATTAAAGTTCCAATAACCGTAGACATATATCGTAATAAATTATCTAAAAACACAACATCTTTAATTTTATTTCTTGCAATTATATCCTTTTTTAAAACAACATCTTTAATATCAGACAAATAATTAGTTTTTAATCTTTCATTATCATTCATGTTAATAAGCATTGGCATACCACCAAACTTTAAATAATCATTAAATATTTGATATTTGTTTTGACTATTAGAATTAATTTGAAGATACTCAGAAAAAGAAAATGGATACATATTAATTGTATAAACTCTACCTGCAAGTAAAGTTGTAAGTTCGCTAGATAATAAATAAGCATTAGAACCTGTAATATAAATATCACAATTAATATCTACCAATAAAGAATTAACAGCTTTTTCCCAATCTTCAACATTTTGAACTTCATCTAACAATAAATAAATTTTTGTATTATGATATTTACTTTTAATATAATTATATAAATCTTTATAATTCTTAATTTCATACCATTCAGCACTTTCAAAACTCATATATAATACATTTGATTCCTTAATATCATTTTCCAATAAATAATCTTTATATTGTAACAAAAGAGTACTCTTACCACATCTTCTTACTCCTGTAATAACTTTAATTAAATTTAAATCTTTTACTTCAATCAATTGATTTAAATAATTGCTTCGTTTTAACATTTTTATCACCTATTAATATTATATATTGCATTTTTATTAATGTAAAGTTTTGCGGTTACAACCGCAAAACTTACTTGTATTACATCAAAAAAACAACTAATCAATTGATTAGCTGTTTCATAAATTAAACTAGTTCAAGTCTAACTTCTAAAGCATCGTCTCCACGACGTTCTTTTAATTTTATAATTCTTGTATATCCACCATTTCTAGTTTCATAATTTTTAGCAAGTTCATTAAATACTTTAGACACAACTTCTTTATCATTATGTAAAAAAGCTAAAGCTTTACGACGAGCTACAAGTGTACCATCCTTACCATAAGTAATCATTTTATCAACAAACTTTCTTACTTCTTTAGCTCTTGCTTCAGTAGTAACAACATGTCCATTCATAATAACATCTTTAGTAAGTCCAGCTAAAATACTTCTTCTAATTCTAGTTTCTCTACCTAATTTTCTATATTTCATATTCTTACTCCTTAAATGAAAGTCCTAATTCTTCAACTTTATCAAGAACTTCTTTTAATGATTTCTTTCCTAAGTTTCTAATTTTAGTAACTTCTACTTCCTTTTTATTAACTAAATTTTGAACGGTATGAATACCAGCTCTTTTTAAGTAATTATATGCTCTAACTGAGAATTCTACTTCTTATATAAGAGATATAGTATTTAAAACAGAAAGTCAATTTTGTATTTATAAAGTTAGCTTAAAGAAAATAAAAACTATTTAGCAAGCATTTGCATCTTACTTAATTTTTTCTGTTTGAACCCAATACCAATTACCTAATTCATTTTGTTTAAATGTTAATTTATACTTACCAGTTTTATCAGCAAATTTAGTAAATAAGGTATCTTTATCTTGAAAAATGTTATCTTCATCATTAAGATATTTTTCAATTTCACTACTATAATCTGTATTATCAATTTTATTGGTTAATTTAATATCATTATAAGCATAAGCTTTATAATCACCATTTAGACCATAAAGAAATCCAATATAGTCACTATAAATATACATAGTATTATCTTCGTATTCTGCCTTATCATAATTAATATACTTTAATGTACCATCAAAAGCAGTACCACCATCCATCGGGTAACAATTTAAATAATCGCCTTCTAGTACACAACGATCTAAATGATCACTAGTAAACGAAGAAAAAGAAGGAATTTTTTGATTAAATAAATTAAAATAGGTATTTTCAAAAACATTTTTATATATTCTATAACTAAAACAAGTATAATTTGAAGTAACTTGATCAAAACATTCTTCAGAATGTAATGCACTTAAACTAACACTAGTATTATAAAAAACATTTTTTAAAGAAATATTTTCTAAGGTATCATTTAATCTATCCTCTAATTTTATGTTATCTACATTTATTTTTTCATCACTATAATAAATATAAACATTATTAATTGAGAAAGATGAAGTTTTATCAAATAATTGTTTACCTAATTCATCAATTTCTTCATCAGTTAATTTTTTTTCGTTATCTTTTTTAACCTCAACTTCACTAACTGTTTCTTTATTTCCAAGGAAGTAACCCACTCCCAGAGAAAAAACCATAAACAAAATAATTATTATGCTAATAAACACACTTTTTTTATTCATATCACACCTCAATTTAATTATAGCATCAATAACTTTTTAAAACCTATTTTTTTAGTTCTTCAAACAACCTATTGACACAACATAAATTCCGTCATCTCTTTTATAAGAATATATATCTCCGGTTAGTACCATTAAAAATGATGGTTCTCCAAACTTTTCAGTATCTATATTTTCTTTAAACTTAGTTAAATTATTCACGGCCATTGGTATTTCTCCAGCACCAAGTTTAATTTCAATAGCACCCCACTTACCATCAGCAAGTTCTAATATACAATCAACTTCAAAATCATTTTTGTCTTTATAAAAAGATAATCTCGCTTCTATTGCCTCTGAATATATTTTTAAATCTCTCATACACATATTTTCAAATATAAATCCTGTAAAATTTAAATCTTTTAATAAGTCTTCTCGCTTTAAATTAAGAGAAGCTATGGCTATTGATGGATCAACTAATTCTAATTTAGGCGATATTCGCAAAGGAGTTTTAGATCGTAAATTAAGATTAGTTGCAGGTACATATTCCAAAATATATAGCTTTTCTAAAGTATTTATGTAATCATCCAAAGTTGGTCTTGATATTTCATTACTAAAGTAATTTTTTACATCATTCAAAATAGTTAATTTATTGGTATTTGTTGATATATTTCTTGAAATACTTTTTAACAATGCTTGCATCTTTAAAGAATTTCTTTCTACACCATCAACCAACTTAATTTCTTCATTTATTAGGCTTGCTACATATTCTTTTGATATTTTATATTTATTATCCCCCTCAATATTTAAAGAATCTGGCCATCCCCCTCGCATTAAAACATCAATTAAGGAATCAAAATCCAAAGAAGATACTCCGGAAATATCACTTCCATTTATTACATCTGTTAATGAAACACTTCCATTAGAATCTTTAGATTCATACAAAGACATCGGTCTCATTAATAATTTTGATATTCTTCCAGTACCTGTATGCATTGTACTATCCACAGCAGGTCTGGCAGAACCAGTTAAAATATATTGACCTTTAAGGGAAGTTTTGTCAATATCCATTCTAATAGAATCCCAAATAATTGGATACATTTGCCATTCGTCAAATAATCTAGGTTTTTCCCCTACTAAAAATAAAGATGGTTTAGTTTGATTAATTTTATCATACTGTAATCTTTTATCTGGATCTTGAAATTCAACATAACTTTTAGCAAATTGTTTAGCCGTAGTTGACTTACCACACCATTTACAGCCTTCGATTAAAACAGCTCCCATATATTCAAGTTTATTTTGCAAAACATTATCAACAATTCTCGGTAAATAATTTATCATTTTTGTCTCTCCTCAAAATTATTATACTATAAATAATTCATTTTGTTAATAGCATTTTACATTTTGACTCATTTTCATTTTACATTTTGGCTGTGTTTCATTTTACATTTTGGCTAAAAAAAACTAACCAAAAGGTTAGTTAATAAATTAAACTAGTTCAAGTCTAACTTCTAAAGCATCGTCTCCACGACGTTCTTTTAATTTTATAATTCTTGTATATCCACCATTTCTAGTTTCATAATTTTTAGCAAGTTCATTAAATACTTTAGACACAACTTCTTTATCATTATGTAAAAAAGCTAAAGCTTTACGACGAGCTACAAGTGTACCATCCTTACCATAAGTAATCATTTTATCAACAAACTTTCTTACTTCTTTAG
Organism: uncultured Bacilli bacterium; assembly: GCA_934086815.1. GTDB lineage: Bacteria > Bacillota_I > Bacilli_A > RF39 > UBA660 > Onthocola_B. The sequence goes on along the minus strand of CAKOIM010000005.1, from coordinate 35,256 downwards.
CTCTTGCTTCAGTAGTAACAACATGTCCATTCATAATAACATCTTTAGTAAGTCCAGCTAAAATACTTCTTCTAATTCTAGTTTCTCTACCTAATTTTCTATATTTCATATTCTTACTCCTTAAATGAAAGTCCTAATTCATCAACTTTATCAAGAACTTCTTTTAATGATTTCTTTCCTAAGTTTCTAATTTTAGTAACTTCTACTTCTTTTTTATTAACTAAATCTTGAACAGTATGAATACCAGCTCTTTTTAAACAATTATATGCTCTAACTGAGAATTCAACTTCTTCAATTGGTGTTTCTAATGTTTTAGTAATTGTATCAACCTTTTTTTCTTGCATAATACCATTAATATTACTAATAGAATTTAAATCTGCTACAATACTAAAATGTTCAATTAATATCTTAGCTCCTAAAGCCATTGCTTCTTCTGGTGTAACACTACCATTCGTAGTTATTTCCATTATTAACTTATCATATGATTCATCTTGTCCAACACGAGTATCTAAAACTTCATATTTTACAACTTCAATTGGTGAATAATTTGAATCAATTGCAATAACACCTGCAACATTATCAGCTAAATTAGCTTTATTAACAGAACTTGGAACATATCCACGACCATTTTTAACAGTCATTTCAATATTGATTTTTCCACCACTTACTAAGTTACAAATAACTAAATCTGGATTCATAATTTCAATATCAGCATCTTTTTCGATATCTCCAGCTAAAACCGGTCCTTCGCTTGATTTAGTAAGTCTTATAACTTTATCTTCATTTGTATAATTCTTTACAACTAAGTTTTTAATATTTAAAACAATAGTCGTAACATCTTCTACAACACCTTCAATTTTTTGAAATTCATGAAGTACTCCATCAATCTTAATTGAAGTAACAGCACTTCCTGGTAAACTTGATAACAATACTCTTCTTAAAGCATTACCTATAGTTGTACCAAAACCTCTTTCTAAAGGTTCAAGTTCAAATTTTGCATAAGAATTGCTTTCTTGATATTCAGCAATTTTATAGTCTGGTTTTTCAAATTTAATCATGATTACGTTTCCTTTCCCTTATTAATTTCTTGGTCTTTTTGGTGGACGACAACCATTATGAGGAATAGGTGTTTCATCAGTAATACTTGTAATTTCTAATCCTGCAGTTTGAAGGGAACGAATAGCATTTTCTCTTCCTGGTCCAAGACCTTTAACAAATACATCAACTTTTTTAACTCCAGCTTCAATTGCAACCGCGGCAGCAGCTTCACTAGTTAACCCAGCAGCAAATGGAGTCTTTTTCTTACTTCCTTTATAACCAATTCTACCAGCAGATGACCAGCTTATAGCATTTCCATCTTTATCACTAATAGTAACAATAGTATTATTATATGTAGAATGAATATGAGCTGTTGCTTCAGGAATATTCTTCTTTACTTTTCTTTTTCTTCTATTATATGCCATATTTTATCCTCCTATTTTCCAGCCTTTTTCTTATTAGCTACTACTTTTCCTCTACCTTTACGAGTCTTAGCATTTCTACTAGTTCTTTGACCTCTTACAGGTAAACCTTTTTTATGTCTAATACCTTCATAGCAATTAATTTCCATTTTATTTTTAATGCTCATTTGAACATCACGACGAAGATCACCTTCTACAGTATAATTATCAATTTCTTTACGTAATTTTGCAATTTCTTCATCAGTTAAATCTTTAATTTTTTTAGTAGGATCTACATTAGTAGCTTCACATATTTCTAAAGCCAAATTTCTCCCAATACCATATATTGCTGTAAGACCTATACAAGTATGTTTTTCATTTGGTAATTCAATATTTTTAATTCTTGCCATTTTTCCTCCTTAACCTTGAACTTGTTTATGTTTAGGATTTTCACAAATAACCCTAATTTTTCCTTTTCTTCTAATAATTTTACATTTTCTACAAATTTTCTTTACTGATGGTCTAACTTTCATAATTTCACTCCTTATCTATTATTCCATTTTATAATCCCACGTGTTAAATCATATGGTGAAAGCTCCACTGTAACTTTATCACCTGGTAAAATACGGATCATATGCATACGCATTTTACCAGAAACGTAGGCTTTTACAGTGTGTCCATTACTAAGTTCCACTAAGTAATCACTACCCTTTAAAACTTCTGTAACTTTTCCTTCTACTTCAATTTTATCTTTTTTTCCCATAAATTAATCTCCTGTTAATATTTCATATCCATCTTTTGTAACTAAGATAGTATTTTCATAATGACATGATGGTTTACCATCGTAAGTTTTAACTGTCCAATCATCATCACATAAATATATGTTTCTGCTTCCTAAGTTTAACATTGGTTCTATTGCTATAACCATTCCCTCTTTTAATCTAGTCATATTACCATCATCAAAATTGGGAATATCTGGTTCTTCATGCATACTTGAACCAATTCCATGTCCACATAATTCTTCGACAACACTTAGGCCTTTACTATGTGCAAATTTAGAAATGGCCGAACCAATATCTCTAACTCTTGCGCCTTCTTTTACAACAGATACACCTACATAAAAGGCTTCTTTAGTATTTTCAACTAATTCTTGTACTTCTTTAGGTACTTCTCCAATTATATAAGTTCTTGTTGCATCAGCACAATAGCCTTTATAAGATATTACTAAATCAATTGAAACAATATCACCATCTTTTATTTTTCTAGGCCCTGGTATTCCATGAACTACTTCATCATTAACAGAAATACAAGCCGTTGCTGGAAATCCTTCGTAACCTAAACATTCGGGAATGCAACCTATACTTAACACATAATCATGAATTATTTTATCTAGTTTTTTAGTTGTAACCCCTGCTTTAATAAAAGGTTCAACTTCTTTAAAAGTATCTTGTAAATACTTTCCAGCTTCTCTCATTAATTCGATTTCTCTATTACTCTTAATACTAATCATTAACTACCCTCAAAATATCTTTATATATATCAGATACATCTCTATTAACATTTATTTTATGAAGTTTATTTTTCTTATCATAGTATTCTAATACTGGTTTAGTATTATTAATAAATGATTCAAAACGAACTTTAAAAGCTTCTTCATTATCATCACTTCTTTTACTTAGTTTACTTTGACAAGTATCACAAACACCTTCTACTTTAGGTTTTAAAGAATCTATATTTGAGTTATAAGACTTACCACATTCACAAGTGATTCTTCCAAGTATTCTTTTAATAGCTTCTTCTTCATCTAAATCTAAGTAAATAACTTCATAATCATCACTTACTATATCATCAAGTGACATAGCTTGATTAAGAGTTCTAGGAAAACCATCTAATATAAATGGCTTTCCTTCGGAATTAGTTAATTGTTCTTTAATTAAATCAATCATTATTTCATCACTAACTAATTTTCCGCTTTCCATAATATTTTTAACAACTTCCCCTAAGGAAGAACCAGATTTAGCAGATTTTCTTAACATATCTCCAGTTGATAAATGATTATAACTAAAGTTTTCTTTTAATAAAGTACTTTGTGTACCTTTACCTGCTGCTGGTGGTGCTATAAATATTATATTTTTCATTATCTTAATCGCTTCCTTTTTGCCGCATAACTACGACTTACTAAACTACTTTCCATTTGTTTATATGTTTCAATTGCAACACCTACTACGATAAGCATTCCTGTTCCCCCAATAGTAACTGAATTTGATAAGTTAAATATTTGTGAGAATATTACGGGAATACCAGCTAGTATTACTAAGAAAATACTTCCAACTATTGTAAGTTTTCCCATAGAGTCACTTATATAATTACTAGTATCTTCACCTGGTCTAATTCCTGGTATATATCCACCTCTACTATTTAAGTTCTTACTCATTTCTTCCGGATTCATTACCATGAACGTATAAAAGTAAGCAAAGAATATAATAAAGATAATATATAGAATAAAACCAGTTGGTGTTGTATAAATTATATATTTATTAACAAAATCTATTGCATTTTGATTACCTATAAGGGTAACAATTGTTGCTGGTATAGTTGTCAATATAGATGCAAATATTACAGGTATAACTCCAGCTGAATTTATTTTAATAGGTAAAAAACTATTTTGAGCGCCATATGCACTTGTAGATTTATTTGCATATTGAATAGGTATTCTTCTTTCTGCTAATTGAATCCAAATTATACCTACAATAATAAGTAAATATAAAAGAATAAATAGAATAAAGAAAAATATTCCTAATTCCGCAGTATAAGTACCAGATGAAACAAATCCATTATAAGCTCCTGTAAATATACTTGGCATACTTAAGATAATACCAGCCATAATTAACATTGATTGTCCATTACCAATACCTTTGTTAGTAATTTGATCACCCATCCACAAACAAAACGCAGTACCAGCAGTCATAACCAATGCAGTTTTAAGTTGAACAAAAATATCTGCACTATTCATATAAAATATACATAATACATAAGCTTGGAAGAAACCTATTAAAATACCTAAATAACGATTTATTTTATTAATTTTTTGTCTTCCTACATATCCTTGTTCTTTTAAATCTTTAAAATAAGGTATAATATCCATTTGTAATAATTGAGTAATAATAGATGCCGTAATATATGGAGATACTCCTAAACCAAATATGGAAAAACTACGAAGTCCACCACCACTCATAATATTAAATATTTCTAAAAACCCTAATTCATCGTAAACAACTGATGCCCATGGTATAGTAACAGATGTTCCCAAGCAGAATATACCTAAACAAAATAGTGTCAAGTATATTCTTTTTCTTAAATCCTTATTATTTTTGTTAAAAAGTTGGGAAAATCCTCGAAACATCTAAATCACCTCAGCTTTGCCGCCAATGTTTTCTATTTTTGTAACAGCTTTAGTAGAAAATCTATGAGCTTTAACAGTTAATTTTTTAGTTAATTCACCATTACCTAAAACCTTAACTCCACTTAGTTGTTTTTTAATAATTTTTCTTTCTTTAAGTACTTCCGGAGTAACTACATCTCCATCATTAAAGAATTTATCTAAGTCAGATAAATTAATAACTGCATATTTTGTTTCAAATTGTTTGTTATTAAATCCTCTGATTGGAATTCTTCTATGAAGTGGAGTTTGTCCCCCTTGGAACCAAGCAGGAATTGAAACACCACTTCTAGATTTTTGTCCCTTTTCTCCACGAGTAGATGTTTTACCCATTCCAGATCCTGGTCCACGACCTACTCTTTTAATACTTTTCATTTCTTTAGTTTTTGGTAAATTTTCTAATCTCATATTATAATTCCTCAACTTTCTTGCCACGAAGTTTAGCAATATGTTCTGGAGTTCTTTGACTCTTTAATGCTTCTAAAGTTGCTTTTGCTACATTTACTTGTGTATTAGAACCAAGTGATTTGGCAACGATATCTTTAACACCAGCAAGTTCTAAAACTGCACGAGCAGCACCACCAGCGATAATACCGCGACCTTCTTTAGCAGGTTTTACTAATACAACAGCTCTACCAACTTTAGCTTGTGCTTCATGAGGAACAGTTCTTCCATCTTGTAAAGCTACTTTACAAACATTTTTATTTGCTGCTTGTAAAGCTTTCTTTATTGCTTCAGGTACTTCATTAGCTTTTCCACTACCAATACCCACTAAACCTTTACGGTTTCCAACAGCAACTGTAGCAGAGAAACGAAAATGTCTACCACCTTGAGTAACTTTTGTTACTCTAGTTATAGCAATAACTTTTTCTTCTAATAAATTTTTCTTTTCTTGTCTTTTAAAATCTTTTCTCATGCTACCTCCTAAAATTCTAATCCTGCTTCTCTAGCAGCATCTGCTAAAGCTTCAACTCTACCATGGTATTGATATCCACCACGATCAAACACAACTTTTTTAACATTTAACTTAAGAGCTTTTTTAGCGATATCTGTTCCAACTGCTTTAGCAGCTTCAACATTACCACCATTTTTAATCTTAAGTTCTAAATTAGAAGAACTAGCAAGGGTTGTTCCAGTTTCATCTACAATAATTTGAGCATAAATACCTTTGTTAGATCTAAAAACGTTTAGTCTTGGTACTTCTTTAGTTCCAGTAATATTTTTACGAACTCTTTCATGACGTCTTACACGCGCTTTATTATTAGCTTCTTTTTTTATCATACTTTAACTCCTCCCTACGCTGCTTTCTTTCCTTCTTTACGACGAATCTTTTCACCTTTGTAACGAATACCTTTACCCTTATAAGGTTCTGGTTCTCTTACTTTACGAATATTAGCCGCAAATTCAGATACTTTTTGTTTATCTATACCATGAATAGTAATTTCTGTATTACTTTCACTTGTTACAGTTAAACCATCTGGTGCTTCCATAACAACTGGATGAGAATAACCAGCATTAATAGTAATTTTGTTACCACTTACATTAAAACGATAACCAACACCAACTGCTTCTAATCCTTTATCATAACCTTTAGAAACACCAATAATCATATTATTGATTAATGAATTAGTAGTCCCTTGCATCATATTAGCTTTTTTACTTTCTTTAACTTGTTTAGTTAAAACTGTATTATCAACTACTTCAACACTTACTAAATTACTAATTTCATATGTAAGTTCTCCCTTAGGTCCACTTACTTTTACTAAATTTTTATCTACACTTACAGTTACACCGTCAGGTAAACTAAGTCTTCTATCACCTATTCTACTCATAATACCTTACCAAATATAGGCAAGAACTTCGCCTCCTAACTTTTTAGCTCTAGCTTCTTTATCAGTCATTAAACCTTCAGAAGTAGAGATAATAGCAATACCTAGTCCGTTTAGAACACGAGGAATTTCATCCACTTTAGCATAAACTCTTAAACCAGATTTACTAATTCTTTTAAGTCCTGTAATAACTCTTTCTTTTTTATCTCCATACTTTAATGTTAAAGTTAACTTATCACCATTACTAAATTTTTCATAAACATAATCAGCAATATAACCTTCGCGTTTAAGTATTTCAGCAATGCCTAAAGTCATTTTAGTTCCAATAACTTCAACAGTATTATATCTCATTTGATTAGCATTACGAATACGAGTTAACATATCTGCTATTTTATCTTGTACAAACATTTTTTCCTCCTTCTACCAACTAGATTTCTTAACACCAGGTAATTTACCTTCATTTGCAAGTTCTCTAAAACAAATACGGCAAATTCCATATTTTCTTAAAACGCCATGAGGTCTTCCACAACGATTACATCTTGTATAAGCTCTTGTAGAAAACTTAGGAGTTCTTTTGTTTTTTGCAATCATACTTTTCTTAGCCATAGTGTCCTCCTTAATTCTTAAAAGGCATTCCAAAGCCCTTTAATAAAGTTTTTGCTTCTTCATTAGTCTTAGCTGTAGTAACAAATATAATATCCATTCCACGAACTTTTAAAACTTCATCATATTCTATTTCTGGAAATATTAGTTGTTCTTTAATACCAATAGTATAATTACCTTTTCCATCAAAAGCATGAGGTGATACACCACGGAAATCTCTAACACGTGGAAGTCCAACACGTACTAACTTTTCAAAGAAATTATACATATTTTCTCCTCTTAAAGTAACTTTTACCCCAACAGGTTGACCTTCTCTTAATTTAAATCCAGCTATAGATTTACGAGCTCTAGTAACAACACTTTTTTGTCCACTTATAGCTTCTAAGTCTTTAACTGCAGCAGTAATAAATTTTTCATCTTTACTACCTTCACCTACACCCATGTTAATAACAATTTTTTCTAACTTAGGCACAGCCATAATAGTAGTATAATTATGTTCTTTCATTAATTCCGGAACAATTTTTTCATCATATAATTTTCTAAAATTACTCATAATTACTTACTCGCTTTCTTAGAAGCTTTCTTTTCTTTTTTTGCTTCTACTTTTTCATCTATTACCTTTACATTAGAAACATGTATAGGAGCTTCAATTTCAAAAATTCCGCCTTTATCATTAGTATTATTTGGTTTACAATGTTTTTTAACAATATGCACACCTTCTACTACTACTCTTGATTCTTTCTTTAATGTTTTTAATACTTTACCAGTTTTACCTTTATCAGCACCAGCAATAACTAAAACATTATCTCCAACTTTAACTTTCATATTGCCTCCTATAACACTTCTGGAGCAAGAGATACAATCTTCATATAATCTTTTTCTCTTAACTCTCTAGCAACAGGTCCTAAAACACGTGTTCCAATTGGTGATTTATCATCTTTAATTAATACACATGCATTATCATCAAATTTAATATAAGACCCATCTTTTCTTCTAACACCTTGAACTGATCTTACGATAACAGCTTTTACTACTTTTCCTTTTTTAACAGGACTGTTAGGAATAGCTTTTTTAACTGTTCCAACAACAACATCCCCGATATTACCAGATTTAACTTTAGAACCACCTAAAACTCTTATTACTAAAAGTTCACGAGCTCCTGAATTATCAGCAACTTTAAGTCTACTTTCTTGCATTACCATAATAATACCTCCTAAAGGATAACAGCTTCAACTAAAACTTCTACTAATTCATATCTTTTTGTTTTAGATAATGGTCTAGTCATTCTAATCTTTACTGTATCTCCTACTTTAGCTTTATTTGCCTCATCATGTGCGGCATATTTTTTTGAATATTTAACTTGTTTTTTATATAAAGGATGTTTCTTAGATGTTTCAACATTAACAGTTATAGTTTTGTTATTAGATGCACTAACAACTTTACCAATTAATTCTTGTTTCTTTTCTGTCATTATTTATTACCTCCATCTAATTCTCTTTCTTTTAGAATAGTTTTCATTCTAGCAACATCTCTTCTTAAAACTTTAAGTTCAACTGGTTTTTCTAAAGTACCACTTGCATGTTGCATTCTTTTAGTGAATAATTCATCTTTTGTAGTTTTAATTTTTTCTTTTAATTCACTATCAGATAATTTTCTTAATTCCTTAATTTCCAAGAGAATCACCATCCTTTACTTCTTCTTTTTTTACAAACTTTGTTTTAACAGATAATTTATGAGAAGCAAGTCTTAATGCTTCACGTGCAATTTCTTCAGATACACCTTTAATTTCAAACATAATTTTACCTGTTTTAACTACTGCTACCCATTCATCAACGTTACCTTTACCTTTACCTTGACGAGTTTCAAGTGGTTTTTTAGTTCTAGGCATATGTGGGAATATATTTATAAATACTTTTCCACCACGTTTCATATAACGAGTCATTGCAATACGAGCAGCTTCTATTTGACGAGCTGAAATCCATCCACCTTCAAGGGCTTTAAGACCATAATCACCAAAATGAAGTTCTAAATTACCTTTAGCTTTTCCATCATAACTTACTCTATGACTTTTACGATATTTAGTTCTTTTTGGCATCAACATTTTTATCAGCTCCCTTCACAGTTTTTTTAGCTGGAAGAACTTCGTTTTTATAAATCCAAACTTTAACTCCAATTTTACCATAAGTAGTATCAGCCTCAGCTATAGCATAATCTACATCAGCTCTAATTGTATGTAGAGGCACAGTTCCTTCAGTATAACCTTCAGTTCTAGCCATTTCTGCTCCACCAAGTCTACCAGATACAGCAGTTTTACATCCTTTAGCACCAGCTTTCATAACATTTCTAATAGCTCTTTTTTGTGCTGATCTAAATGGCGCTCTTTGCGCAATTTGATTGGCAATATTTTGCGCAACTAATTTAGCATTTAAATCTGGATTTTTAACTTCAATAATATTAATAAATATTTCTTCATCAACTAATTTTGCTAATTTTTTTCTTAATTTTTCAATATCTTCGCCACCACGACCAATGATAACACCAGGTTTAGCCGTATAGATAGCAACTTCACATTTTCCTTTTCTACGTCCAACAATTACACTTGCAATTGCAGCATCTTTAAGGTTCTTTTCTAGATATTCACGAATTTTAATATCATTCATTAAATATTTAGCATAGTTTTCTTTAGAATACCAAGTACCTTGCCATTCTTTATTAACACCAAGTCTGTACCCTATAGGATTAACTTTTTGTCCCATCTTACTTAACTCCCTTCGCATCATCAGTTACTTTAACAGTAATGTGACTACTTCTCTTATCATGACGATCTACATTTCCACGACTTGCAAATTTAATTCTTTTATATACAGGCCCTGGGTTAATGTAGCATTCACTAATTCTTAATTCTGATTCATTTGCACCGTTATTATTAACAGCATTAGCAACCGCAGAATTTAAAACTTTTAAAATTAATCTACTTGCTTTAGTATTTGTATTTTCTAAAATACCTCTTGCAGTTTCTACGTCTTTTCCTCTAACTAAATCCATAGTCATTCTCGCAAGTCTAGGTTTAATTAAAGCATTTTTATGAATTGCATAAGCTTCCATGATACCTCCTATTTATTTCCTGCATGGCCGCCAAATTTACGAGTTTGAGAAAATTCTCCCAATTTATGACCAACCATATCTTCTGTTATATATACTGGTATAAAATCTTTACCATTATGAACAGCTATTGTATGTCCAACGAAATCAGGAAAAATAGTAGATCTTCTTGACCATGTTTTAATAACTGTTTTTTTATTACCTTTATTCATTTCTTGAACCTTTTTCATTAATGATTCTTCTACAAAAGGTCCTTTCTTTAAACTTCTTGCCATTTTTCCTCCTATTTGTTCTTTCTACTTATAATAAGTTTTTCGCTTTTCTTTTTATTTTTACGAGTTTTAACTCCAAGCGCTGGTTTACCCCAAGGAGTCATAGGACTCTTACGTCCAATAGGTGAACGTCCTTCTCCACCACCATGAGGGTGATCATTTGGATTCATTACAGAACCACGGTTTGTAGGTCTAACACCCATATGACGTTTTCTACCAGCTTTCCCTAAATTAACTAATTTTGCATCTTCATTACCAACAACACCAATTGTTGCAATACATGTTCCTAAAATTAATCTAGTTTCACCTGATTGTAAACGAACCATTACATATTTACCTTCACGACCAAGTATTTGAGCTCCTGCTCCAGCACTTCTACAAAGTTCAGCACCTTTTCCTGGTTGAAGTTCAATACAATGTACAGTAGTACCTACAGGAATGTTTTTAAGTGGTAGTGCATTACCTACTTTAATATCAGCATTTTCGCCATTTTCAATAATAGCACCAACTTTTAATCCATTCGGAGCAATAATATATCTTTTTTCACCATCACGATAGTTAATTAAAGCAATATTAGCTGTTCTATTTGGATCGTATTCAATACTAGCAACTCTACCAGTAACTTCAGTTTTATTTCTTTTAAAATCAATAATACGGTATTTTTGTTTAGCCCCTCCACCAATATGGCGAACAGTCATTTTACCTTGATTATTTCTACCACCAGTTTTACTTTTACTAACTAATAAAGATTTAGTAGGAGCAGAACCAGTTAATTCTTCATTTTTAAGTGTACTCATTCCACGACGTCCATTAGTCGTTGGTTTATAATGTTTAATAGCCATAATTCTTTCCTCCTAACTTAAATTTCTATTGAAGATCCAGATTTCAAAGTAACTATAGCTTTTTTATAAGTTTTAGTTTTACCTGCATATCTTCCAACTCTTCTTCTTTTTGATTTTGTATTTAAAGTATTTACATTTAGAACTTCTACTTTAAACGCTTCTTCAATAGCTCTTTTAATTTCTGTCTTAGTCGCATCTTTAGCAACCTTAAATGTATAAACATTATTTTGTCTATTAGCCATTGATTTTTCAGTAATTACTGGTGCAATAATAACATCTGCATAATGTCTCATTATTTAAGCACCTCCTTAATTTTATTAACAGCTTCTTCATCTAAAACAACATAATCAGCATTTACTAAATCATATACATTTACTTCATCAGCGTAAATAACTAAACAATTTGGTAAATTTCTTGTTGCTAAGTATAGATTTTCAGCATCATCGCTTGTAACAAATAATATTTTGTCTTCTAATTTTAAATTATTTAGTAAAGCTAGAGCATCTTTAGTTTTATTACTTTCCATATGGAAGTTTTCTACTACTACTAAAGTTTTTGCTAAAGCTTTTTCAGTTAAAGCACTTTTTAAAGCAAGCACTCTTTCTTTTTTATTAATTTTAAAACTATAATCACGGTTATCTACACCAAAAGGTATTCCGCCACCTCTCCATTGAGTAGCTCTAATACTACCTTGACGTGCTCTACCAGTTCCTTTTTGTTTCCATGGTTTTCTTCCCCCACCAGAAACTTCACTTCTATTTTTAGTTTTTCTTGTTCCTTGACGTGTAGCATTTAATTGTAAACGAATCATTTTCTTTAAAGCATCATCATTTACTTCAATATTGAAAATGCTATCACTTAATGTTAAATCTTTAACTTTTTCACCATTAAGGTTCTTAACACTTACTTTTGTCATTTTAATTCCTTTCTAGTATAATTACTTACTTTCTTCTTTAGTTTCTTCTTTAGCATCTACAACTTCTGTTACTTCTTCAGTTGTTTCGTTTTCTACTACTTCATCAACAACAGTTTCTTCTACATATGTAAGAATTTCCTTTGGATCTTCTTTTCTACTGTTTTTAACCGCAGATTTAATTAATACTAAAGAATTTTTTGCTCCTGGAACATTTCCACTAACTAAAATATAGTTTTCATTAACATTTACTTCAATAATTTCTAAGTTTTGAATAGTAACAGTTTCAACACCCATGTGTCCAGCTAGTTTTTTGCCTTTCAAAACTCTTTTTGGTAATAATGTACCCATTGATCCTGGTCTTCTATGGTAATGTGAACCATGAGTCATCGGCCCACGTGATTGGTTATGACGTTTAATAACCCCTTGAAAACCTTTCCCTTTTGTAGTACCTGTAACATCAACAATTTCCCCAACGCTAAATACATCAGCAGTTATTGTATCACCAATATTATAAGTTGATTCTACATTTCTTACTTCTTTTAAGTAGCGCTTAGGAGTTGTATTTGCTTTTTTAGCATTTCCCATTTCTGGTCTAGTTGCATTTTTTTCTTTTTTTTCGAATACACCAAGTTGAATAGCGCTGTATCCATCTTTTTCCATAGTTTTAACTTGCATAACTTTATTTGGTTCTACTTCTACTACAGTAACAGGTATTAATTTACCTTCTTTAGTGAATACTTGAGTCATTCCAACTTTGCGTCCTAAGATTCCTTTCATAATTTAATTCCTTCCTTTTCTTATAATTTGATATTTACATCAACACCGCTTGGTATATCTAAGTGTTGTAATGCATCAACAGTTTCTTTGCTTGGGTTTTTAATATCGATTAATCTCTTATGAGTTCTTCTTTCGAATTGTTCCCTTGCATCTTTATATTTATGAACTGCTCTTAACACTGTAACTTTTTCAATTTCTGTTGGTAGTGGAACAGGTCCAGAAATTTCGCCACCAGTTCTTTTCACAGTTTCAACAATTTTTCCAGCTGCTATATCAAGTAATCTATGATCATAAGCTTTTAAATTGATTCTAACTTTTTCTTTTGACATTTATTTATTTCTCCTTTCGCCTATATCTAGTATAGACATACTCCGCATAAGTTCTCCAAAACACTTTTATCTACCAACTTCCCCTAGTGTATCGGTAACCTCACACATCAACGCAGTCATACGAAATACATTATAACATTAAATAGTATGAAAATGCAAGGAAAAATTGCAAAAAATTATAAAGAAAAAAATCCCTATTCATTTAATAATAAGGATTCTGTTTCTTCCATCTCTTTCGGTATAGCAATATCCATATAATCTAGTATTGTCGGAGCAACATTTACTAACGTACCTTTTTCTTTTAATTTAACTTTTTCATCACAAATAATAAATGGTACTAACGCAGTCGTATGAGTTGTACACGGGCTACCATCTTCATTAATCATTGTATCCGCATTACCATGATCTGCCAAAATAACAACTTTATAAAAATTTTCTTCAGCCTTTTCTATAATTTTATTTAAAACCAAATCAATAGCCATGCATGCTTTAATCGTAGCATCTAAATTTCCTGTATGCCCAACCATATCCGGATTAGCAAAATTAACTAAAATAAAATCATAATCATTATTCATGGATAAAATTACTCTTTTAGCTACATCAATACAACTCATTTCCGGTTTTAAATCATAAGTTTCTACATGAGGCGAAGGTATATGAAATTTATCACAACCTTTTATTTTGCCATCAACGCCTCCATCAAAGAAGTATGTTACGTGAGGAAACTTTTCACTTTCCGCTATTCGAGCCTGAGTAAAATTAAGTTCACTTAAATAAAGGCCTAAAGAATTTTTAACTTCTACATGTTCAATTAAGTTATTTGTTTTTATCTTTTTATCAATAGTAAAGAAACTATATACTTCTAAATTATTCATATTTTTAACAGGAAATTCTTGAAAGTCACTCCAATTAACAAATGAAGATATTATTTGCTTAGCCCTATCCGCACGATAATTCATCCAAATTAAAACATCACCGTCTTTAATTAATGCATTATTTAAATATATGGGTTTAATAAATTCATCACTTATACCAGCTTTATAACTACTTTCAATTGTTTTATATATATCTAATGAATTTATCCCTTTTCCATTAACAACTAATTCATAATAAGCCCTTGTTCTTTGCCAATTATCATCTCTATCCATAGCATAAAAACGTCCACAAACAGTACTTATATCCCCCACCTTATATATATTAATAGCATCTTCTATCATTTTAATATATTTAGAAGCATCATAAATACCCGTATCTCTACCATCAGTTATTAAATGAAAGTGTATTTTAGTAAAACCATTTTCCACTAAAAATTTAAACATATTTAAAAAATCATCAACTCCGGCGTGAATATTACCATCACTACACAAGCCCATAATGTGAACATCTTTATCCTTATTATTTAGTAATTTAATAACATTTTTATTTTCTAAATCTGGTTTATCCAAAAATTCATTCACAAGTATTTCATTTTGTTTCAACAATCTTCCAGCCCCAATTGTCATATGACCAACTTCACTATTTCCGGCTTGGTTTGGCATAAGTCCTACAGCTTCTTCACTTGCCTCTAAATAAGAATGTGGGTATTTATTCCACACGTTTGTAAATGTATTCATATGAGCTAATTTTACAGCATTTCCCATATCTTCTTCTTTCATTCCAAATCCATCTAAAATAATAGTTAATATCTTTTTCATCTTTAGTTCACCAATTATATATTATCACAGCAAGAAACAAAAAACAACACAGAAAAAAGTTCATAAGAACTTTAAGCTAACATTAATTTATTATTTAATTTAAATCTATCCGCAATAGTCGTCATAAACTCAGAGTTTGTCGGTTTACTTCGATCAAAATCAATGCTGTTTCCAAATATTTCTTCCATTAATTCTATATCGCCTCTTGCCCAACTAATTTCAATCGCATGACGAATTGCCCTTTCTACTCTTGAAGTCGTAGTTTGATATTTTAAAGCAATTTTCGGATATATTTCTTTTGTAACTAAAACTCCTAAATCATCACAATTATAAAGTAACATTATCCCTTCTCTTATATATTTATATCCCAATATGTGACTTGGAATCCCCAAATCATGCAACAAAGTGCTTAATTCAAATTCAATTGATTTTGAAGAATCCATTTTAAATTCATTCGTATGATTCATTAATTCAATAATTCTTTTTTCAATTATTTCCATTTCTATTGGCTTAAGCATAAAATAATTAGCTCCAAGTAATTGCGATTTTCTCACCGTGTATTCATCTTTAAAACTAGATAATACTATTACTTTCTTCTTTAAATTATGATTATTCATTTCCTCCATAAGTTTAAAGCCATCATACTTAGCTAATATAACATCTAATATTACAACATCATAATCAGAATAATTGTTAATTAAATAATTTCTTGCTTCAAATCCATCATTAAAACTAGTAACTATTTTAATTTTGTCATTCCATTTAAAATATTCTTTAATTCCTTTTAATGTTACCTCATTGTCATCTACTAATACTACTTTAATTTGTTTTTCCATTTGTTTTCGTCCCTTTCAATATTAATATATTTCTTTTACTTCCTATGACTTAATTATAAGCCATAATCTTCGAAAAAGCTACAAAAACTTTTGTAGAGTTATGTCAATGATTGTAAATTTGTGTCGATGCCTGTCGAATTAATCTTCCATAACAAGAAGCATATACTTCATTTTATCGACATTCAAAGATGCTCCGCCTACTAAAAAACCATCCAAGCACTTTATTTTGTTTAAATCAGCAATATTATTGTCATTAACGCTTCCACCATATAAAACATTTAATTTTGTATCATATTTTTGACAAATAAGGTCCTTTATAAATAAAATAGTTTCTTCTATTTCTAAATTAGTTGGCACATTACCCGTTCCTATTGCCCAAACAGGTTCATATGCTATAATTATATTTTTTATTTCGACATTATTTAAAACTTCACTTATTTGTTTTTCTAAAACTATATAAGTATTGCCAGCCTCTTTATCACGTAGAGTTTCTCCAATACAATAAATAACATTTATATTATTCATCAAAGCATTATTTATTTTATTTATAAAATCAATATTTATTTCATGTTTATATTCTCTTCTTTCACTATGCCCAACGATTGTATAGCTAACCCCTAGACTTTTTAATTGTGAACCTGTTATTTCACCCGTAATAGTTTTATCAACAAACGAACTAATATCTTGGCTAGCAAGTTCGTAACCCGTTTTATTCCAAAATGGTAAAAAAGGTAAAGACGGTGCAATAACTAAACTAGTATTTTTAATTGCAACTTCCCCTAATTTATTGTTATATCTTATTACTTCATCTTTATCTAATTTATTTTTAAAATTTGCTACTAAGTACTTCATTTTATTCCATCCAATCTAATGCTTTTAATTTTTTAAATGCGATATATTCTAAAGATGCTCCTCCGCCACTTGAAACATATGTAAACTTATCTTTAAATCCAAATTTTGATACCGCTGATGCCGTGTCACCACCACCAATTATTACTTTTTTATGTGAATTTGCCAAAGCATCAAATAAATTTTTTGTTCCTTCTGTAAATCTTTCATCCTCAAATTTTCCACAAGTTCCATTTACAAAAATTATTTCACTAGCATCTATATATTGTTGATATTTTAAAATTGTTTTATTACCTAAATCATAAATAATTCCATCGTCAATAGTAAAATCATCTGGTAATACAATCTTTTTTTGATAAGTATCCATAAGTAAAGTTAACTCTTTTAAAATATTTTCATCACTCGTAGCAATACTATTTCCTAAATCAGCACCCTTAGCTTTTAAAAATGAATTGGCTATTCCTCCGCCCGTTAATAGATAATCACATCTTTTTAATAACTCTTTAATAATAGGTAATTTATCATCAACTTTAGCGCCTCCCATAAAAACGCAAAACGGATGAGGCGTATTATTAATTAATATATCTAAATTAGCTAACTCTTCTTCCACTAAAAAACCAATAGCATGTGGTATATATTTACAAATGCCTGCTGTAGAAGAATGTTCTCTATGTAGTGATCCAAACGCATCATTTATATAAACGTCCCCTAAGCTTGCAAAAAATTTTGATAATGTTATATCATTATTACTTTCCATTTTGTTTGGAACATCTGTAAATCTCGTGTTTTCTAATAATATAACCTCTCCTAAATTTGCATTGGTAACAATCGTTTTTACCTTATTACTAAAACAATCATTTATAAACTTTACATCTCTTTTTAAAAGATTAGCTAATTCTTGAGCAACAATTAGTAAACTATTATTTTTTTTATCCTCTTCTTTTTTTACTCTACCAAAATGACTTAAAATTACTATTTTACAATTATTTTCCAATAAGTAATTTATGGTTTTAAGAGATTTTTTAATTTTAGAATTATCCTTTATAATATTGTCCTCCACTGGAACATTATAATCACACCTTAATATTACATTTTTATTTTTTAAATCTATATCTTTTATCGTCTTCATTTTATTTCTTATCCTCTCTATAATAATTTTAACATGGATAAAAATTAAAGTAAAACATTATATAAAAAAACTTGATACCATCGTATCAAGATATCAAAATAAACACATACGTGTTTAATTAAATCAAAATGGCAGGGGCAGAGAGAATCGAACTCCCATCAAAAGTTTTGGAGACTCCTATGCTACCATTATACCATGCCCCTAATTTGTTGAACAAAAAAATTATATCATACTTATCTTTAAATATCTAGTACATTTTTCATTAAAAAAGTTAATAACTAAAGAAAATTAAAGGATATTATTCATATTATATAATGGAGGAATTTAAAATGTTTATAAATTATACAGATAAAGAATTAGATTTATTAGCCCGTATAATGCGTGCAGAAGCTTTAGCCGAAGGCAATGAAGGAATGCTTATGGTAGGTAATGTCGTAGCAAATAGAGTTATAGCTAACTGTTTAACTTTCAAAAATATCAATAGTATAACCACAGCAATTTATCAACCAAATCAATTTGTTGGAACTAAATCATCTTTATTCAATGCGGCATCAACCACTTTAGAAAAACAATTAGCTAAAAGAATCTTAAGAGGGGAATATTATTATCCTGCAACTAATGCCCTATGGTTTTACGCACCTAGTCAAAATGCATCATGCAAAAAGACTTGGTATGACCAAGATTTAGCAGGAAGATATAAAAATCATTGTTTTTATAATCCTGATCCAGGAATTTGCAAAAAATTACATTAGTAACATTGGTTTCTTAAGCCAATTTTTAAAAAGTACTAAAAAAAGTCTTAACGACTTTTAAGGTATTAATAATTTTTGGCTTATGGACAAGTTATCACTATCTAAATTGTTTAGTTTTTTTATTGCCGCAACAGTGGTATTAAATTTACGCGCTATTCCATAAAGATTATCGCCTTTTTCAACTGTGTAAACCTGATTAGTTTGACTTTGTTTCGGAATTTTTAAAATTTGATTAATGCTTAAATTATTAGAAGTTAAATTATTTAATCTTTTTAAAGTATCCACATCAGTTTTATATTTCTGAGCAATACTATATAAACTATCGCCTTTTTTTACTGTATAAGTATTATCCCCATCGATATTGGAAGTTGATTTAGATACTTTTAACACATCACCAATAGATAATGAATTACTAATTAAATTGTTTAATTTTTTAAGTTCTGTTACTGTCAATCCGAATTTTCTAGCGATACCATAAAGGGTGTCTCCTTTTTTTACAATATATTCATCCGTTGTATCAGATGTTAAACCCGGTATAATTAAATTTTGCCCTATACTCAACAAATTACTTTTTAAGTTATTAGCTTTTTTTAATTCATCAACAGTAATTCCAAATCTTTTTGAAATACTCCATAAACTATCTCCAGTTTTCACAGTATAATACTTGGCGCCAGTTGGAGCTATGTATTTTCCTCCAGCATACTCTGTAACTGCTTTTACTACAGCTTCAGCTAAATTTTCCCAATTGTTTTTCAATTGATTTACATCATCACCCGTAGAATCAGCAAAACCATATTCTACAATTATCGTTTCATTATTAGGGGTATCACGCATAATGTAATAATAATCTTTTGCAGGATTACTTGGTAATCTTCTTTGATAATATTTTCGAACATTTTGACCAACGCTCTCAAATTCCTTTGCAATTTTTTGAGCTAAAGAATCATTATTACGCAAAGCATAAATTATTTCAGCACCATCCCCACCTCCGGAAAGATTTTATGTGATTAGGCTATCGTTTTTCCTTGATTTTACTGCATTTTTATTTTTACTAAAAATAGTATAGGGGATGATAAGATTGTGTGTTTAACAATTTTACCACCCAATTTTTATTATTTATCTATTTCTTCATAATTAGTTTTTATATCATCTAGCACCTTAAATCTATATTGAATTTCTATATTTCTATCTTTATCAATATAAATATTTTTTACTAAAGTTTTTATTAATTCTCTATTAGGTTCATCTAAATTTAAAAGTGACTTTATTTGTTCTTCATGTTTAGCTATTTCTTTTGCATCTTCTTTAACCTGATTTTCTTCATTATCAATTTCATAAATCCTGTAATTTAAGGCTGATATCTGTTTTTCAGTTTGTGTCGACATTCTTGTATAAGAATCAACACTTATTATTCCATTAAATTTATCATCATATAATGCATCAGATTTTCTTTTTAATTCCTCAATATCATTTAATAATTGTTGTTTTTCTTTTTGCCTCTCATTCTTTTCCTTTGCTCTATCTTGTAATACTCTTTCAGATAACTCTTTGATATTTAAACTATCTAAATATTTTTGACAAGTAGTTTTAATAACACTCATTATTTTTTCTTCTAGTTTATCATAAGGAAAGAAATGTGGATAACACAAATGTCTTCTTGGATCTCTTGCATATTTATTGCAATTAACACTCCAATATTTTCCATCCTTATAGTTTTTATTTTTTCTATAAAGAACACTTAAAGAATTTCCGCATTCTTTGCATACAAGTAGATTTTCTAATAATCTTTTTTCTCTATTACAATGAGTTGTTCTTACTCTTGCAGGAGCATTTTGTATTGCTTCAAATACTGTCTTACTAACTAGAGGTTCATGAGTGTTTTCTACTATTATCCAAAACTCTTTTTCTAAAGCAACTTTCTTTTGAGATTTATAGCTTAATTTTGTTTGAACATTTTGTATCATATCCCCTGTATACATTCTATTTTTTAATAATTTATTTACTGAGGATATTGTCCATACATTCAATTTTTGTCTTGAAGATGATTTAGTATTTTTATACATACTAGGACTTAATATCTTATTATCATTTAAGTATGATACTATATCACTTACTCCAGTTCCAGAATGAGCCATTTTAAATATCTTTTTAACAACGGGAGCAACTTCTGGATCTGGTATTAAATGTCCTTTATCAAGTGGATCTCTCATATATCCATAACATGGTTTACTACCTATAAATTTACCTTGTTCTTTTTTATTTTTTAGTATTGAACGAATCTTCTTAGAAGTATCTTTACTAGTCATATCATTAAACAAAGCTTTAAATGGAGCAATATCATTATTAGCACTTTCTAGAAATGTATCAACTTGATCTAATATAGAAATATATCTAATTTTATTTTGCGGAAAATATTGTTCTACATAATAACCACATTGAATATAATCTCTACCTAATCTTGATAGGTCTTTCGTGATTACACAATTGATTCGACCATTTTCAATATCTTTTAATAATCTTTGAAAAGAAGGTCTATCAAAGTTAGTACCAGTAAATCCATCATCTACATACTCATCAACCAAAGTAAATCCACTCATTTTTACATAATCCATCAACAAATTTCTTTGGTTAATTATACTTTCACTCTCTGACTCATAAGTTTTATCTTCATCACTTTCTGATAATCTGATATATAAACCTACTCTATAAAAACTTGGTGCTTGTATTATATTGTTATACACTTAATACTCCTTCCAATATGTATAACTTCAATAAGCAATATCATTATATCACAAACTCTTATTGCTTACTATTTTCTAACATCAATTTTAAATACTCCTCTATTAAGTCAACCAAATTTTTATCTTTATCAAAAGTTTCAGTTATATTCACTAATCTACACCTCTCCTTTCATTTTATGAAATAAGAACGATTATAAGACTTTATTATCAAAATTAGGGCACAAAAAAACTAGTTATATCTCAAACTAGGCTTTAATAAAATATTTTTAATTCTTTGTATCCATTTCTTTTTCTCTTAACATTTTGAAGTTCTAATTTGTAAAATTCTAGTTGACTTAAATATTTTTTACGAAAATACTTTTCACTTAACCATTTAACGCCTTCTTTATTAATTATAACTTTACCATTCTTTATATACTTGAATGATTTATCATTTCTCTTTTCCATTCTATTTACTGCAACATCAATAATATTTTTACTTTTATTAAAATAACTTCTTAAATCATATAAGGATATATCTTTATATTCAAATTCATTATGAGTAAAATGTAACTCATTTTCTAATCTTAAGATTTGTTTTCTAAAGAAGTTTATTTCAGCATCCAAATAAAATATATTATTATTGAAATAAACTTCTTCTATCCACTCTACAAATTCTAATTTTAGATATACTACTCTTTCACCATTTTGAGCAAAATGTTCATCAATCCATCTTTCATTAGGATGTCTTCTTTTTAATCTTTTTACTAATCTCTTATACTGTTTTTCGCTAATTTTAAACTTCTGTAAAACACGCCACTTCTCCATTGACTTAAATTCCATATTTCTCCTTTCATTTCATAACACATTTCGGATTACCATTAAATCCTATTTTGAGGTTACATACCCGTGTAATACAATATATCAAGCATGGTGTATACACACCCATCTAGCTTGTTAGGGAATATCCCTAAAACCCACTAATAGTCTCCGACAGTTTAGAAATTTTTTAATCAAATTTTCATTTAATATTTCAACTTTTTCATAAAATTCATTATTAATATTTAAAAATATAACTCACCCTCTTTCATTGATAAAAATAAAAATAAACATGAAAAAAGAGAGATAAAAAATCTCCCAAATAGTCCTTCTTTATAATTATCTTATATTACTATATATATCACAAAATAATAGGAATTGCAATGACACGATTTTCATCAAATGCTTCACTATCCGTTATAAAATAAGGGTTTGTAAAAGAAAAAATAATTTGCAAAAATACAAATTATTTTTATCATCCTACAACTTTCCTATATTATCATTTTAGCACAAAATCATAGGACAGTCAACGGACATGATGCAATATTAACCTTCTTTTCCTGAAATTCTATTGAATTTATATATTATTTAATGCACTCTAAATTCATCAATTAATACACCTGCAATTTCATTATCATGAGCTATCAATATACATAAAATATCTTCATAAGACTTAATTAATTCTTCATCTAATTTTATTTTATCGCTATATTTTGTAAATGATTTAATTATTATCATATTAATAATAATGTCTACATCACCTTTTAATTCTTTTTCTAAAATATTATAGTTACTATTGTTATAAGATAAGATTTCTTTTACACTAATTAAAATTTCAGGTAGTAATTCATCAACATTCAGTAAATATAAAGATTTAATAGCATCTATTATATAATAAATTCCGTACTTTGAAAACTGCTTGTTTAAAAACATTTTATCTTCATAGCTATAACTTGTTTTTATCTCCGAAGGATTCCACTTACAATCTCTTGATGCATTAAAGAAAAGACATTTATATAATTGTTTTTTTACTTTTTCATTTTTAATATTAACAATTCTTTTTTCAACTTCTGATATCTTCTTTTTACAGATATTTCTCCTAGAAGCATTATTATAAGAATCATAAAATTCAGCAATAAAACCACCCATAATTTTCTGATAAAATTCTATTGTTTCCTCTTGAAATATTTCAAAATTAATATCTTTAAACAAAAAATCAACCACATTTTCATTATATTCTAATGTGTAAATTAATTCTTTTTGTATAAAAGAAACGAATTCAAATTGACTATATGTATCAATGATTTCATAATATAACCTATCTTCTTTACAAGAGTCATATATATTTATCATGCATTTCAACAATTCTTTTAGAATTTTTTCAAAAGATTTGTTACTTAAAGTCATTCCACAATTAACAATTTTAAATAGTAATTGTATATCATAATCATCAATATTGAACTGATCTAAATTTAATTTTTTTTCATCAAACAAATAATCTTGTATAACTTGTTCTTTTAAACTTTCATACTTTTTTTCGCTATTTTCTTCAAGTTGATAGTCCACACCAGAAAGCTTGGGCACAAAATTAGGCTTAAATACAAATCCAGATTCTTTAACATACGTAGCATTATATTTTTGATGATTCATTTCGTCTTCTGAAAGTTTGATGATAGTATTAAATATAATTCTAGATAAGTTAGAATTACCTAACAGATACTGAGATATTTTTAATTGTATTTGTTTAATAATACCATCATGTGTATCATTTATAGTGCATTTCAAAATTATT
Source organism: uncultured Bacilli bacterium (assembly GCA_934086815.1). GTDB lineage: Bacteria > Bacillota_I > Bacilli_A > RF39 > UBA660 > Onthocola_B. Next base: position 11,117 of record CAKOIM010000005.1, on the reverse strand, counting down.
TTTTTAATCTTATTTTTTATTTCATCACTTGTATCTTCAGATAATTGATCTAATAAAATATTAATTAATTGTGGCTCAAAAATAAAAACTTCATTTTCAAATATTTTTTCCAGTCCAGTAATCCAAAAATCACAAAAATTATTTCTTTGTAATGTAGATAATTTTTCTTCTTTTAAAGCTATTGAGATAAAACATATTAAGATAGATTCATATCTACTAGTTCTATTACTATTGCTATTTATAATGCCATTTAATTCTTCAATACAATTTAGAAGCTTATCTCTATCGTTTTTTCCTCTTTGTCTATCTCTAATGTAATTATCAATTTTATTTTCTAATTCAACATAAATTTCATTTTGTTTTTCATGTAAATCTGCCACTTTTTTTGCTTCACCAGTAATTTTAGTTTCAATCATTGATGTATTTTTATCAACTTCAGTTATTACGGCATTTCGTATATCCATTTTTTGTATTTGAAGATAATTAGTTGCATTATCCTCAGTATTAGTAATAATAGTATATAAATAATCCAAAATTTTAAAAACCCGTTTTTGAAAATCGACACCAAAACTAATTTGCAGACTTATAGCATAATTTTCAATATGTATTGCACATTTTTTATCTAATTCATATCTATATTTTATTTCTGGCAATCCAATTTTTAATAATAATTGTTTTTCTAGCATTTGTAATTGAGGATTATTTAAATATAAGGAATATCTATGAGTATCCCAATTTATAATATCAATACTCGTAACTAAATCTAAGGCATATCCAGGAAACTCATTTTGAAAATGTAGTCCTATATTCTCTATTACTGTCAATAAAATTACATTATTTGACTTTGAATAAATTTTATTTTTAATATTTAATAGTATCTTTTCAACATTTTCTTTATCAGATAAATTTTGTTGAATAAAATTCATTATAGAATCTTTAATATAAAATACAATATCACTTAATAAATCAGGAACATATCCGTCCCTTGTACCAGCCAGCCACATATTATTATTTCCATAATATTGCTTAATTTCATTTGTATCAACAAATTTTATTTTTACTTTAAGAACATTGTCGGGTGAGTTTTCTGCATAAGCATCAACAGAATTATTTATAAAATCAATTGCCCAATCTAATCCAATATAAAATTTTACTCTAAAAAGATTCCGCAACAAAACATTTTTATTTGGTGTCTGAAATGAATACTTATAATCTTCACATAATCCATAATCATTCTCAACATTACTATGATAATAAAATTCATTATCTGAGTTTTTTTTAATCCACAGAGTATTAGCAATGAAACACATTTCATGTGGCAATTCTTTAACAAGATTATAGTGTGCATTTTCTGAAATCCATTGTAATATTTCTTCCGACATTCTCTGATTTTTTTTACTTTTGCTGTTATAACCATCTAATAATTTAGTGAAAAAATTTTTTAACCATTCAGAACAAGTTTCTGAAAGTTTGAAAAGTACAACAAGATATTTATCAATATATTCAATGACATTGAACCACTCTTTATCGACTTTTTGGAAAGCTTCATCAACAAAAAATTCTAAGATTGAACAAACAAGTATATCAATTTCTTTTAACCTGTTATTGTTTTGATTTGTATAGTCTAAACAAAGTTTTGCAACTTTAGACTCATTAATAGTATTTTTTAAATATAACTTTTCTTGAGCAATTATTTTTATTATATTTTTACGACTTCCACCAGTTGGAATCAATATAACTTTTGGAAATTCATTATTAAAATCAACTAATTTCAAATCGAAGCAATAAATATTACAAATATCTATAAATTCATCTAATAAATTATTATCTAAAATATTAAATATATTTTTTTCAAAGAAATTGTTATTATAATTTGATTTTAATATTCCAATTTCAGTTTGCTTTTTCCACTCATTAGATACGCAATTAGAAAATACCAAATTATTTATAAATTTATCCTGATTTTCTTTAGTAAATAATTTATTAGAAATCCATATTTGATATCTTCTATAGACACATCTACCCATTTTTTCTATTTTTTTATAAAAATTATCATATTTCCCTTTACAAGAGATAAACTGTTCATCAAAAAATTGTTCAAAACATATGTCTTCAAATATATCATATTTTAAACGAATGCCCTCTTTATTGCGTATAACTATTTCTTCTGAAATTAAAGCAGAAATAATATTAGAATCAATATCTTTCTCACTGATTCCTAAAACAAATTTTTTTGCTCTGTCAAAAACTATTTTTTCTATTGCCTTTCTAACATTAGATATTTTAATATTATATTTTTTAGTTTTAGACTTCAAACAAATTATATTTTCCCAAATATAATATCGAAGTTTATTAATATCATCTATACAATCTGGGTTAATATTATATGACATAATGATATTTATATAAAAAGGTATTTTAAGCAAATCGTTATAGCTATTATTTTGTGCTAACTTGTTTATAATTGGGTATTTTTCTTTAATTAGATTTAACTCTTTTGATGAAATTTCGTCTATCTCATACAATTTAATCATATAGTTAGATTCAAGTTTTATAAATGCATTATTATCATTTGATCTACATGAAGTTATTATATATGCATTCTCATATTTTGATACTATGGAATATAATGATTCTAATAATTCTAGTTTAGTTTTTGACGCATCAGCAATAAATTCTAAAGCATCTATAAAGAATACAATTCTTTTACCATTTAGAAAATCTAAAATAGTTTTAATATCAAAATTCCAAATACTATTTAGATGAGTTTCTTCAACAAATCTTTCAGCACGTGAAAATAAGACCAATTCCTCATCATCAAGGTATTTTTTGCATAAAACTGACTTTCCGCTACCAGCCATTCCTTGAATGGATATAAATTTATTATTATCATCTTTTATTCTTTTTAAAAAATCTGATCTATCAATTTCATATTCGCCATTTATTTTTACATCTATATTTTTTATACCAACATTTTTACTAATATCTAAGGCTTCGCTAAATTTTAGTGAAATTTCGTTGTAATTTTCGAATTCCTGTTTAAGTAACATAAAGATATCTTCTTGAAATTTAATATCATTTTCTGATCGCGTTACAATGTCTAAAGTAGTTATTAAATTCTTTCTTTTATCAAATGGAATATTACCAATTTGTTGTTTTCCAGTATAATTTTTAATTTTTGTAACTTTATCATTGTGTAAAACAAAAAAATAGACTTCTGTAATTTCAGAATATTTATTATCTTTGCTATCTCTGACATTTTCTAAGGTAGTTTTAATCTTATTTTCCACATCAAGAGTTGTACTTACTTGAATATATATTTTTTTATCTTCTGATATCAAATCAAAATAAGGAAAATTACATCTCTTATCATTTAAATTATAAAATTTTTGATTAAAGTATAGTTCACAAATATTCTGCGCAAATAATTCAAACATTTTTGCATTATCAAATAAGCCATTTTTATTAGCTAATTTTATCTTTTGTTCATATGCAGACATATAATCTATAATAAAATTCATTCTCTCTTTTGAATACATCCTGATCACCCTAACGATTTATTTAATAATATAGAAAATTTTTTTATTTTAATTTATCACTAAAGATTTAGTATTTACTTTTGTTAGCATTTTTTACAAAGGATATCTCGAATATAAAATCTATACCATTTTTTATAAAAATCTAATCAACTTTGTATTGTTCAGTTAAATATTTAAAAGTTGAATTAGTTTGTATCTTACTTGAAGGTATCAAAACATATTCCCAATGTTTATTACCTGTTGAATCTGCCCATTTTGATACTAATTGACAATATGAAAGTGCTCTTTCCTGTTTTGCTAAAACATCAACATCATCTAATCTATTATCGGCTTTTACTTCAACTAAATATACAATAAATTTTGTTTCTACTACAAAATCTGGTTCATAACGTTTTCCGTCATTATATGTAATATTAAACTCATTTGGACTAGGTCTTAACCACGTACGCACAAAATTATCTTCTCTTTCAAGCTGTCTGGCAAGTATAAGTTCTGGTTCACTGTCAAATTTTGCTGAACTAAATACACCTCTCTTTATTCCATCAAATAATATTGAAGTTATTTTTCCATCATTTTTAGAATCATACGAATCAAAAATATTCTTTACTTTACTATAACTGTAATTTGATTGAAAATTTATATTGCTATTACTAAAAACTTCTTCCTTTATCAATCCTTCATTTCTAATAAAATGTCTTAACATTTGAGAATAAATTTCTGATGTTATTTCATTTTTATACATCATAACTATGTTTTTCGTACCATCTAAGCCATATTTTTGTTCATAATAATTTGTCAATTGACTTATTAATTTAAATAATAGTTCTGAATTTTTTTCGTAATCAACTTCTGCTTTTTTTCGTAACTCGTCCACAATTGACTTTTTAGGATTTAATATATCAAAAGTAATATAACCTTTATCTATTTTTTCTTCATCTGAAGAATCTAATAAATTTCTTAATATTAATTCATTTTCTATAGGATGCTGATTAAATTTTGTTAAGTCCAAATCAAATTCTTCAAAGTAGTATTCGCCTTCTTCTCTTTCTACCTTAATCTTTGGTATTAAAATAAATTTATTAAGAATTTGATCGTGTGTCTTAATAATATTTTCTTTTATCCAATTTTCAATCGGATTTTTATTTTCATCATAAATTTTACCATAATCCTTATCTTTTTTTATTTCATATTCTATAGCATCTTTTATTTTAATTTTTCCTTCATCCGTAAAATTATTGTTAGAACTTAAAGTGTAATTTTCAACATTCTTTACTAATAAATCATTTATTCTATTTGCAAAACCATATTTTTCGCTTTCCTCACATACAACAAGTTTATCACACAATTCATCATCTGAGGGGTATTCCAGAGATAAGCGCGTAAAAATTATTTTTTCCTTTTCTAGTTCTTCAGCTTTTATAATATTACCTTTGTTAAAAATCGAATCGCCTTTTTGGGCTTCTTCTATAATTTCCTTAAATTTATCATGTGCTGTAAGCATAACAGAGTCAATATCCTTATCACCAGTTCTTTCACCATAAGGTAATCGTAGTCCTCTTCCTACCATTTGCTCCCTTAATATTTTTGAACTTGCTGTCCTTAAAGGCACAATTGTATAAAGATTATTTACATCCCATCCTTCTTTTAACATATTAACATGAATTACTATTTCAATTGGATTATCAACTTTTTCAACATCCAAAAGAAGCTTTGTATTAACTTCAGTTTCAACGCTTGACATTTTTGAATTTATTGTTATTGTTTTAAATTTATAATGTCCATTCTGAAAGTCATCAGATTTTATATACTTTTCTATTTTTGAAGCATGTTCAGTGTCTTTACATATAACTAACATAAATGGTTTTATTAAATCCTTTTTCATACTTTTAGAATAATAAAATAATTTTTCCTTAATGCGTTTATGACATAAAATTCCATCATTTAACATCAATTTATCTATCTCATCATCACCAAAATTATAAAAATTAATATCCGTTCTAGTAACTGCAAAAGGAACTCTTGTATATCCGTCTTTTATTGCTTCAGATAATGGATATTCGTACACAACATTTTTAAATGGAATTTGCTTACCTTTTACATTTACTAAAGGTGTGGCAGTCAATTCTAAGCCTAAAATTGGTTTCAGATTGTTTATAGTTTCCATTCCTCTATCTGCTCTATAATGATGTGATTCATCCATAATAATGACTAAATCTTTCATTTCCGCTAATTCATCATAAAAAGACATTCCTCTTACTTCACTGAATGCTTTCATTTTTGTATTTTCTTTATCAAATTTACTTATATTATAAACATAAATTGTTACTTCAGAATCAAATAAATTTATCATTCTATTAAAATCATCATCAGCGACTACTCTTGGAGGATTATTAAAACATCCAATTCCTTTAAACACATATTTAGAATTATCTGGATTTCCTAGGTCTCTTTTTAATTTTTCATATATAGTTGTAGATGGAGCAATTACTAAAAAATTTTTAATATTATAGTTTGTATAAAGATATGTTATGAATGCTCCCATAAGTCTAGTTTTACCAACACCTGTTGCTAATGCAAATGTTAATGATGGAAAAGCTCTTTCAAATTCAGTAAATATTGGATATTTTGAATTAATTACTTTTATATTATTTTCATTATCTTGATTATATTCAATCATTAAATTTGTACTTTTTAATATATCATCTAATATTTGTAGTGATTTTTCCTGTGGATTTCTTAATGACATTATTCCAGATATATAATCGATTGAATATTTCATATTATTTACATCATTCATAGGATTCATCCTCCATATTACTAGAAATATCATTTATGACATTCAAATTATAATTATTCACATTAAATTTACATTTATTTAATAACATCTCTGGTATTTTTTTTATCATTATATTTTTATATTTATTTAGTAATGCTTCATCATAGGCTGTACAGGCAATAACAAGATACTCTTCAGAAAGCATAGTCTCTTTTATTTTATCTAGTGTTATTGAATTTAAAAATTGAGTTGTTACGTATAAATAACTATTTTCATTTCCTATTGATTGTTTCCAAAAAATTTCTTTATCAGGATTGTATTCAAATCCTTCATGAAGTGCAACTGCTCTTGAAAGCATTTCATAATTATAATATTTATTGATAACTGGTTCACCAAAAGTGTCTTCACTTATTAAAGTTGGTGCAAGTTCATAAAATTTGTAACCCCCTCCACCTTTCCAACCAACATTTGTTGTTATTCCACCATCATCTTCATTATTTATTACCTTATCAATTCTAACTTTGCAAAAATCATAACACTGATCTCCCATTTCTACTCCAATCCATATTCTATTCATCTTATGTGCAACTGCAGCGGTTGTACCGCTTCCTAAGAATGAATCTAAAACTATATCACCAGGTTTAGTAGATAAGTTAATTATTCTTGAAATTAAATCCTCTGGTTTAGGGTTTGTAAATGACTTTCCTTCAAACAATTTTTGAGAATGCTTAGTTGCATTTGTATTTGTGTCTAGATCGTTCCATAAATTTGTTAAAACTGTTCCTTTAGCTTCACTATCAGATAAAAATCTCTTCATTTGTGGTTTACTTTTTCCATTTTTTCCAAAAATAATCCTATTGTCGTTTAGAGCTTCAAGATATTTTTCTTTTGTTGTTCGCCAACACCTTCCTTTTGGTGGTAAATAAATTTTACCAGTATTAGGATTTTTAATTTCATATGTTAAATTAGGTCTAATATTTGGAGCATCGAACGGATCCGCAACCCATAAACCTCTAGGGTCATTATCAGGATTACCAAATTTGCTAGTATCTATTGGTCCTTTGAATAATTCACTATTTTTTGATTTTTGTCTAATTAAGTCAATGTTTTTACAATATACAAGAATATGATTTGTATTTAGTGAAATAATGGCATCATTTGATACTGATTTTCTAGAATTCCAAATTACATCCGAAATAAAATTTTTTCTTCCTAAAATCTCATCACATAATACTTTCATATAATGAATTTCACTATCATCTAAAATAATCCATATTGTTCCATCATCAGAAAGTAATCTTTCGAATATTTTTAACCTTTCATTCATTAAATTTAACCATATACTATGCTCAATATTATCATCATAATGTTCAAAAGCTGAACCTGTGTTATATGGAGGGTCTATGCATATACAATTAATTTTACCAGTAAAATTTTTTTCCAATGCTTTTAATGCTAAAAGATTATCTCCATGAATCAGCATATTTTTAGTATTTTGGTCACCATAATTCTTTTCCTTATCTTCAACAAGAATTCTTGGTTCTATTTTTTCTTTTTTATATTTATCAACCCACGTTAATTCTAATTTACTTACCATAATATTCACCACACTTCTAAACTTAAAATACATAATTCTATCTAATTAAATTTTTCTCAAAGTACAATTTTTTAGATAATTGCTAATATTAATTATACTATAAAAACTAACAAAAATCGACTTTTTTAAGATTAATTAGTATCAATTATTGCTTTTTTTAATTTTTCCTCTAAAGAATGAGACAAATTCATTAAATACTCCTCATTAAAATCAACATTAGTTCGATTTAACATCTTTTTTTCAATAAGATTAAATATATCATTTCTATCTTTTTTATTAGTAATTCTATCAAAAATTAATCCGGCCCATGAATTATCAAAATAGTGACATCCCATAAATATTAATTTCAAATTTTTATCATTTGTTGCAAAGAAAATTTCTTTATCTGAAAAATGATATTGTAAATTATTGATTGATGACAAATAAGAAATATCCCAAGCCTGATTTTTACACCCTCTAATAATTTTTTCAAATTTTTTACTTTTAATATTTTTTGGTGCCTTAATAGTCGAATAATTAGTGAATAATAAGATTGCATAGGTAATATCATACATCGATATCTTTAAACTATCATAATACCAATCAAGATACCTTAAAATTTTGTTTTTCGTAGATAATTTAGTTAGAAAAATTTCGGCAATTTTTAAAACCGAACAATAACTAAGTAAATATGTAATACTTTTATTATTATAATTTGCATGACGTTGAAACTTTACTGGTATATCAAATTTCGGCAATTTAAAGTTTCCATTTTTTAAACGATTTAAAAAAACTAAACTTGGAATTTCAGATAGATAGGTCAACAAAGTATTTAATTGTCTAATAACTTCTGAATTTTCTGTTAAATCTCCATATTCATTCATTGCCAATCCAATATTATATTGCAATCTATTACAATTGCAAAACATCAAAAATGATAGTAACATTATCATATTATTTTCTTCTTTTAATTCACCATCTTTAAAATAATCATATAACATTGAAGTTATATTTCTATCTAATACAATAATTTTTTCTTTCTTATTCATTAAATATTCTTTGTAATGAGTAAATTTTCCTTCCATAGCATAATAAGGATGAAAAATAATTTGAAAATCATTAACTAAATCAAATATATTATCTAAATCATCATCTTCTAAAATAATTAAATCATTCACACACAACACCTCAAAATTTTAGCATAGCTATTCTTGTAATAATTAAAAACATTTAATTATATTATATCATGTCTATATGATTTTATCGTCTTTATCTATTTGTTTCTATACTTAATTATAAATAATTTATTATGCATTAAAAACCGGATACGGAAATCCACATACCCGTAATGGTATTCTGGATTAAATGTCATATGGTTTTTCATAAATAATATACTCATATTTATATCTACCATTTTCATTCCTAGTTTCTATAATTTTTAAATACTTATTAACTTTTAATTCATTCAATATTTTTCGTATAGTATCTCTACTTTCAATACAAATACAGGATAATCCTAATATAGAATAATCCCAATTATTTGGTAATGATAACATTAAGGATAATAGCCCCTTTGCTTTTAAACTTAATCTTCTATCTTTCAAATGATAATTTCCCATAACTATATATCCTTCTTCTCTATTTGCTTGTATTCTCATATTCTCATATCCTTTCTTTTCAAAATAAAAAGAGCCTACATTTAATAGACTCTAACAAAACTTTAAATACTAATTTTATTTTTAATTATATTAATGCCATTATTATTTTTTATAGAAAAATTTCCTGTAACTTTATTCATGCACTCAGGTGTCCAATAGCCATTTAATTTTCTTACAGTTCTTTAGGACAATTTGGTTTATAATTAACATCATTAAATCCATAAATCTTTTTACAGTCATTACAAACGATTGCAATAAAATCTAAACCATTAATATTGTGTCCTTCGCCTTTTTCTATAACTATATTATCTTCTTTACATTCAGGACAATATTTATAATCCTTTTGACTACATGCATCTCTAACTATTTCATAACCATTATGAAAATCATATTTAGGAATAAATTCTCCAGTATCTACACTTTTAATTCTTCCAAACATAAACTCTAACTTATCAACAGTTTTTTCTAAGTGATAATGTCCACAATACCATTTATCATAATCTACGCTTTGCTCTACTTCATTAAGAAAATACTCCATAGATTTATCTACTGCAATTTGTGGTAAACTTAATTTAAAACTTTCTTTAGGTTCATATCTTAATGGACAAGTATGAGATAAAATTATATCAACATGTTCTCCTGAATACTTGTCTAATATCTCTAATCTTTCTTGCTCAGTTAATTGTTCATCTTTAAACCACGGATATCCCTTACTTATTCTATAATCTTTATCAATAGAATAAGCTCCACCTATTACTAAAATACTTTTGCCATTAATATTATAAAGTTCACCATTTTTAGCAAATATTAAATTAGGATATCCATCTTCTACAAATACTTTACCGCCAAACATTTCCACTTCGTGGTAACTTGAAATATTTTCTGGTCTTTTCTCATGATTACCTTGAATACAGAAAAATTTAAAATTATATCTTTTTAATCTTTCCTTTAATTTTTTATCATATTCATCTAAGTAATAATTAATACCCACATCCCCTAAGATAATCATAATATCATCTTCATTTAATCCTAAATGACCAAATCTATGAAAATCTCCATGAGTATCACCAGTTATATATAACATCTTTTCACCTCTCATCTTTAAAGCGATTTTATATATCTATTATACCATCATATCCAGTAAAATAAGAAGCTTATTAAAGTTATACACTATACCTAGAATTAACCACATATTACGCGTCCTGACCGCCTGCATTAATGTGATTAGAAACAACAATTACATCACTGTCATTCCCATATAAACTTTGTATTTTTTGAGGCCTATTATTTGCATCTAAAGTTATATCACTATCCCTAGATAATTTATTAGGTATACCAAGTTCATCTAATCTATTATGAATATAATTTGTAATCTTTAAAGTATAATCTTTCTCTGTTATTCCATTTGCAATAGTACCTGGGTCATCACCGCCATGGCAAGTATCGGTTTTCCCCAAAAACTATCATCTTTACTATTTTTATAGGTTATATTTTATAAATCAAGATTCCATATTATCTTAATTTCTCTTGTATTTGTTTCTTTATTCAGTTTACCAATATAGATTTTT
>CAKOIM010000004.1 GCA_934086815.1 uncultured Bacilli bacterium | reverse complement strand
GCATGATTTGATATACAAAACTATAAAATTTTAAAAATTTCTTAAAAACTATTGATTTTTATTAGCAAGTTTTTATGTAAGTTATGATAGAATTTATATGGTGGTAAAGTGATAGAAATAATTAAAAATAATATTAATGTAGATTATGAAAATATAGTTACGAGAGTAAAAGCTGTAATAATAAATAGTAAAAACGAATTACTATTGGGATATTCGTATTATGAATATCAATTTCCGGGAGGTCATGTAGAAGGAGGCGAAGATTTAAATTTTGCTTTAAAAAGAGAGTTAAAAGAAGAAACTGGATTAGATTATGATACTACATATTTAGTTCCGTTTTGTGTGTTAAAGAAATATGTGGAGGATACTAATACTTTAATACAAATATATTATTATAAAATTAACGATGATAGAATACCTAATTTAAAAAATACAAATTATACGGAGGAAGAAAAAGATGGTAATTATAAACTTAGATATATTCCTTTAAGTATAGTCAAAGATGTTTTAAAAGATAATAAAGTAATAAATGGAGATTTAGAAGGAATTACTGATGAAATGTTAGATGTTTTAAACTTGGAATTAACTGTATAAAAATATAGAAAAACGGCCATAAATAATGGGAAAGGATTATTATATGGCAAAATACAAAGTAGATATTACAGGTATAAATACAAGTGAATTAAAAACTTTATCTAAAGAAGAAATGACTGAATTATTTATTAGACTTAGAAATGGGGATTTAGAAGCTAAAGAAAAGTTAATAAATGGGAATTTGAAATTAGTTTTAAGTATTTTAAAAAGTTTTAATAATAAGAATGTTAATTTAGATGATTTGTTTCAAGTTGGAGTAATAGGACTTATAAAAGCAATAGATAATTTTGATATTACATATGGACTTAAATTATCAACTTATGCAGTTCATTTAATTGTTGGAGAAATAAAAAGGTATTTAAGAGATAATATGGCTATTAGAGTAAGTCGGAGTACAAAAGATTTAGCATATCAAATAATTCGTTTTAAAGATGAATATATTGCTGAATATGGTGTAGAGCCAAGTGCAAGTTTAATTGCTGAAACTTTAAATATAGATGAGTATATGATTTCTTATGCAATGGATTCCCTAAAAGATCCCTCTAGTATATTTGAACCAATTTATAATGATGGAGGGGATACAATTTATCTTTTTGATCAAATTGCAGATATAAAAGATAAAAATAGTGATAAAGATATGATTATTTCTTTAAGAAAAGCTTTAGGCAAAATAAAAGAAAGAGAAAAAAATATTTTGATAGAAAGATTTATAATAGGAAAAACACAAATGGAAATAGCTATGGAATTAAATATTAGTCAAGCACAAGTATCTAGAATAGAAAAGAATGCCATTGCAAATGTTCGTAAATTAATAAAATAAAGCATATAATTAATTGGTGATTATATGTTTTTAAGTGATTTACAAAATAAAGATATTATAAGTGTTAAAAATGGTGTTAATTTAGGTAGGATTGTTGATGCTGAGGTAAATAATGAAGGTAAGATAATAAATCTTGTTGCTTTAGATAAAAAAATTTTTAAAGTAATGAAAAGTGGGGAAATAATTTTTTCTTTTAGTGACATTACAAAAATAGGAACAGATTGTATACTAGTAAATAAATAAATTTTATGTTAATATATTCTTATGAAAAAGAAAAGTTTTATTATTGCTATATTTTTAGTTATTTTTGATCAATTAATTAAATTATTAATAGATAAGTATGAATTATTGTTTGAAAAAATTATTGTACCTAACTTTTTTTATTTAACAAAAGTTTATAATACTGGGGCTGCATGGAGTACACTAAGTGGAGCAAGGTTTTTACTTATTGCTTTTTCAATTATGGCTTTTATATTGCTTTTTAAGTATCAAGAAAATATTCAAATTAACAAAAGAAATATATTAGCTTTTGGATTAATTTATGGTGGTTTAATTGGTAATTTAATAGATCGATTAAGACTTGGTTATGCAATAGATTATATAGGCTTTTATATATTTAAGTATCAATTTCCTGTTTTTAATTTAGCTGATATTTTTATTGTTGTTGGCTTTAGTTTATTAATATATGCAATATTTAAAGGAGAAGATTTAAGTGGAAGTAAATGTAGAAAAATCAAATGAAAGAATAGATAAATATTTAGTAAATGTTTTAAATTTAAGTAGAGAAACTATTATAAAAATGATTAAAGATAATTTAATTTTGGTTAATAATAAAAAAACAAAACCTAGCTATAAAGTAAAAGAAAATGATTTAATTAGTGTTAAAGATGTTTTAAAAAAAGAAAATGTTTTAGAAGCCACTAAAATGGATTTAGATATAGTTTATGAAGATGAGTATTTAATGGTCATAAATAAACCAAGTGGTTTAGTGGTGCATCCGGGAAATGGTAATTATAATAATACTTTAGTAAATGGTTTAATATATTATACAAAAAAATTAAGTAATATGGAGGAATTTAGACCGGGGATAGTTCATCGTTTAGATAAAGATACAAGTGGCCTTATGATCGTGGCAAAAACTGATGAAGTTCATCAAATACTTGCCGATAATTTTAAAAATAAAGAAATACATAGAGAATATATAGCTCTTTTAGATGGTGTATTTCCCCAAGAAAAAGCAATAATTGATGCTCCATTAGGTCGTGATAAAGTAATATTTGATAAAATGAGTGTTCGAAGTGATGGAAAAAAGGCTGTTACTCATTTAAAAGTACTTAAAAGATATAAAGATTATACTTTAGTTAATTTAGTTTTAGAAACTGGAAGAACACACCAAATAAGAGTTCATTTATCATATATTGGATATCCAGTACATAATGATCCAGTATATAGTAATAAAAAGAGTACGGAATTTGGGCAATTTTTGCATTCTGCATATTTAAAATTTGTGCATCCAATAACTAAAGAAATATTAGAGTTTTCTTGTAATGTACCAAAATATTTTCAAGACTTTTTAGATGAACTTGAAAATAATGTAAAAGGTTAAGTAAATATTATAAAATAAATAAGGTAGAGAAATAAGTGGAATATATTTTAATATTCTTTTAAAATCAATGATGAGTAAGAAACTAAAGATGACTAGTAAAATAGAACTAATTAAAGAAATTTCATAATTAGTATAATAAAATAAAAATAAAGAAGTAGAGAAGTTTAAAAGATAGTTGCTAAGAATAAAAAATAGTATAGAATTATCAATTTTATGGGTGTTATTTAGTTTTAAAATTATGACAACTAATAAAGATATAGATATTAAAAATGTTAGATACATAAGCATTTAGGCCACCTCTTTACTAAATATATGAATTAGTGTAAAATAAAAGAACAAGGAGAAGTGAAAATGACATCAGTAATGATCCGTAATGATGATAAAATAATGATGAGTTTAGTTCATTATTTTGTTACAAAGAAAAATTATGCTCCAATTCAAGTCCAAGGAGTTAAAGATGAAATATGGTTAGAAAATTTAAATGGACCATATAGAATAATAAGAATAAATTGTAATACTATACTTAATGATGAACAATATAAATTTGATTTATTTAAAATGAAACACATAATAAAACAAATAAAGAAAAAAACTATGTCTTTTAAAGTAAATACTTTAAATATATGTTTAGAAATGAGTAATAAAATTAATTTAGATAATAAGTATGATATTAATACAGTAAGTGTAAATAGTTTAGAGGAAGTTAAAAAAAATAATTCTATAAAAGATACTTTTCCAGATATAAATAAAGAATTAATTGAAACAAGTGATGAACTAGATTTAATTATAAATATAACAAATGATATAAATGAAAAAACAGAAAAAGAAAATAAAATGTTTGCTAAAGTATTTTCTCCGAAAAAAATTGTTATTACTAATATTTTAATACTAGCATGTTTAGTTATGTATTTAGTTTTAGCAATTGGTGGTAGAAATTTATGGGAAATAAATGCGAGTACATTAGTAAAATTTGGAGCTAATAATTTACATTTAGTTAAACAAGGTGAATTATGGCGTTTAGTTACTTGTGCTTTCTTACATGTAAATATAATTCATTTAATTCTTAATATGTATGCATTATTTTTAATAGCATCACAAGTAGAAAATTTTATTGGTAAGTATAAATTTATTTTTGTTTATATTATAAGTATTATTTCTGCTAGTTTATTTTCTTTAGTATTTCAAGAAGAGTTTGTTGTATCAGTGGGGGCTAGTGGAGCAATATTTGGTTTAATGGGAGCTTTACTTTATTTTGGCTATCACTATCGTCTTTATTTAAATGGGGTAGTTAAAAATCAAATAATACCTATAATACTTTTAAATTTATTAATTGGCTATTTAGCAACAGGTATAGATAATGCGGCTCACATAGGTGGTTTAATCGGAGGTTTTTTAGCATCTATGGTCGTAGGTGTAGAAAATAAAAGCACTAAGAGAAATTCAATTAATGGTTTAATTGTCTTAATTCTTTACTTAGTATTTTTAAGTTATATTGTATTTTTTGTTAAATAAAAAAGATTGTTTGGGCAATCTTTTTATATTTTTCGGTATAAACCAATAGCTATTCCAAGGATTGTAATGTTATTAAATATGAGTGGTTCCATTGTATCATTTTCTGGTTGTAATCTTATATAATCGCTTTCTTTATAAAATGTTTTTAATGTTACTTCATTTTCTTCGGTCATAGCTACGACAACATCACCATTTTTAGCAGTGTTTTGTCTTTTAACTATTACATAATCATTGTCATATATACCTTTGTTAATCATTGATTCACCACTTACGTGAAGTGTAAATACTTCGCCGTTTCGAGGCATTAAAGATGCTGGTAAATCAAAATATTCATCGGGCTTTTCAATTGCTGTAATAGGGTTGCCGGCGGTAATTTTACCAAGTAAAGGTACCTTTACAACATCATCTTTTTTTTCTAAATATTCATTTTCTACGAGTAGTTCAATAGTTCTAAACTTATTATTAGTTGATTTTACATATCCTTCTTTTTCTAAATTTTTAATATGTACAAATACAGTAGCAGGGCTATTTAATCCAACTCCGGCACAAATTTCTCTTATAGCTGGGGGGTATCCATGACTAGCAATGTACTTTTTAATAAATTGTAAAACATCTTCTTGGCGTTTTGTTAATTCCTTTTTCTCCATAATCTCACCTTCTTTAAATAAATTTTATAATACATTTATAAAAAAGTCAAACAAATATTTGTATACAAAAGATAAAAAATATGTTAAAATTATTTTAATGTCCTCGTAGCATAACAGGAAAATGCAATTGCCTCCTAAGCAATAGACTGGGTGTTCGAGTCACCCCGAGGACGCCAGATAGATATTAAAGACTTTGACAAAAGGTCTTTTTTAATGTACTATAAATGTGCAAATTAAATAAAGGAGAAGATGTATATGGAAGATAATTTGGAATTATTAAGAAAAGTGAGAGAATCATTAGAAATGTTGTATGCAATTTATTATGATGAAGAAGCAATTGACGAAAATTTAGAAATGTTGTATACATCTTATTATGAATCAAAAGCAGAGCCGGAAAATATAGTTAAAATTGATGAATTATCATGTCAAGTATATAAGGGGAAGATAAGTGTGTTTGATCGCGGAGATATATCTTTTCAAAATGATGAGTGTTTCATTTTAATTAATGGATATCCCGGAAATATTGAGACTATATATTTATCAAGTATAAAATTAGCTAAAAATGAAAATAAAGTTAAGTTTATGTTTTTAGATGAAAATTCGGAGGAACGTTTATATTTATTAAACCTTATAGATAATATTGATAAAGCGATATTTCCTAAGATGAAAAAGAAATTAGATGTAATGAGATGTATAGAAGTTATTGTTAAATATGATGCAATTCCATTACAAGTAAAATATGAAATGATATTTAGATTTAAAAACTTTACCGAAAATATATTTAACGTTATTACAGAATTATATGATAAACATAATAGTATGTATTTTAAATATATTATTTTAGAAAAGCTGTTAAAACAATTAGAATATATTTGTAATGGAAACTTGTTAGATGTTGATAAACAAGCGTTACAATATGCTGATATTACTAAAACATTATTAATAGATAATTTAAGAAATGGTAATTTTAGAATAAATGGTTTAAAAGAAAAATATAAAAAGGTATTTAGTAAATACAATGAATTAGAACAAAATATGTGGCAAATGTGGTTAATTTATAAAATGACACAAAATGACTTTGATTTAAAAGAAATGTGTGCATATTTTAATATGGCGGAAGATGAATTATTAAAATCATTTATGTATATGGAATTTAAATCTGAAAAAGTAATAAAAAAATTAGTAGATGTATCAGATATAGATTATGAATATGTAAAAAAGCGTGAAAAATAGTATAAAATTTTTAAATCAAATATTCAATATGGTTGTTTTGCAGCAAAATTTTAAAAATAAATATTAATGTACTATAAATGTGCAAATTAAATAAAGGAGAAGATGTATATGGAAGATAATTTGGAATTATTAAGAAAGGTAAGAGAATCATTAGAAATGTTGTATGCAACATATGAAGAAAAAGCAAATGCGGAAAATATAGTTAAAGTTGATGAATTATCATGTCAAGTATATAAGGGAAAGATAAGTGGGATTGATCGAAGTGATATAACATTTCAAAATGATGATTGTTCCATTGTAATTGAAGCAGATGACCGAGATATTTTTACAGATTATTTATCTAAAATAGAATTAAATAGAAATAAAAATATGGTTAGATTTGCATTTTTGGATGAAAATGAATGTTTACATGAACGTTTATATTTACTAAATCTTATAGATGATATAGACAAAATAGTACTTCCAGAGATGCAAAAGAAATTAGATGTGATGCGTTGTTTAGATGTTATTATTAAATATGATGCAATTCCATTAAAATTAAAGTTTGAAATGATAATTGAATTTAAGAGTTTTGTAGAAAATATATTTAATACTCTTACAAAATTATATGATGAACACAGTAGTATGTATTTTAAATATATTATATTAGAAAATATGTTAAAACAATTAGAATATATTTGTAATGAAAATTTGTTAGATGTTGATAAACAAGTGTATCGATATGCTGATACTAGTAAAAAGTTGTTATTAGATAATTTAAGAATTAAGGGTTTAAAAGAAGAATATAAAAAAGAATTTAGTAAACACAATGAAGTAGAACAAAAAATGCAATTAATGTGGTTAATTTATAAAATGACACAAAATGTCTTTGATTTAAAAGAAATGGGTGCATATTTTAATATACCTGAAGATGAATTATTAAAATCATTTATGCATATGGAATTTAAATCAGAAAAAACAATAAGAAATTTAGTTGAGGAATCTGATATAGGCTGTGAATATATAAAAAAACGTGAAAAATAAACATAAAATTTTCACTTTTTTTAATTGAATTTACAATATTATTGTATTATAATTATAAATATTATTTTAAGAAAGGGTGAATTTATGAATAATATAAATAATTATGATGAATTAGGA
Organism: uncultured Bacilli bacterium; assembly: GCA_934086815.1. GTDB lineage: Bacteria > Bacillota_I > Bacilli_A > RF39 > UBA660 > Onthocola_B. Next base: position 52,400 of record CAKOIM010000004.1, on the reverse strand, counting down.
TATGTTGCTAAGTATCAAAGAATACCATATTATCCGGTTGCATTTAAAAGTGGAAATGGTGCATTATTATATGATTATAATGATAAAGAATATATAGATTTTTTATCTAGTGCATCATCTGCTAATTTAGGTCATGGTAATAGGGAAGTAGCCGATGCAGTATATGAGCAAATGTGTAATATTACACAATATACTTGTGCTTATTTTCAAATGAAGGAAGCTATGGATTTAGCCAAAAAACTTACTGAAATTACTGGGCGTGAAAATATGCAAGTATCATATAGCACGACAGGTAGTGAGGCTATTGATAATGCAATTAAACTTGCTCGTGCATATACAGGACGTAGTAAAATTGTATCTTTTACAGAATCTTATCACGGAAGTACCTATGGATCTATTTCTATATCTGCGCTTAGTTTAAATATGCGTAAAGGAATTGGACCATTATTACCAGACGTATATCATATTAATTATCCGGATATGTTAAGAAGTAAATATGGCAAAGATGAGAATCAAGCTATTGAAGCATATTTAGATGAATTGCGTTATGCATTTGAACATTATTTACCTAAGGAAGAAGTAGCGGCAATATTTTTTGAACCTATTGCTGGGGATATGGGGCTTGTTGTGCCACCTAAAAAATATGTTCAGGAATTGTACAAAATTTGTAAAGAAAATGGTATTTTATTTGTAGTTGATGAAATACAACAAGGAATGTGTAGAACAGGTAAATGGTTTTCTTATGAATATTTTGATATAGAACCTGATTTAATTGTTTGTGGTAAATCAGTAGGTGGAGGCTTACCTTTAGGGGTTGTAATAGGTAGAAAAGAAATAATGGAATCTTTGCAAGCCCCAGCTCATTTATTTACGATGTCAGGAAATTCTGCGGTATGTCGAGCTGCTTTAAAATCGATAGAAATATTTGAACGTGAAAATATGAATGCTCAAGTAGTTGAAAAAGGAGAATATTTACGCCAAAAATTGAGAGAATTAATGGACAAATACGATATTATTGGGGAAGTGCGTGGCCTTGGTTTATCAATTGGTGTTGACTTAGTTAAAAATAGAGAAACTATGGAAAAAAATTATGATGCGGCGGTTAAAATTTCTTATCGCGCTATTGAAAATGGTTTATTAATGATTTTTGTAGGTCAAAATTCTCTACGTATTCAACCACCACTTGTTATTACTTATGAACAAATGGATAAAGCAATAAATATTTTAGATAATGCAATTGCTGATTATGTAAGTGGTAAAATTGGGGATGAAGTATTTGAATATGCAAAAGGATGGTAAGCCATTCTTTTTTTGTTGAAAAAGATTTAATTATGTCATATAATTTATTTAAGGTAACTAATAGTTATATGTGTGAGGTGTGAAATGGAAGAAAAAAATGAAATGATTTTTGTAGAAAATGGCAAAAGTAAGAAAAGGATATTAATAACTTTAGGAGTAATATTATTACTAGTAGTGGGAATTTTTGTTTATATTAAACTATATTATTCTGCAAGTAGTTTTTTAACTAAAACGGCTAAAAACTTAACATCTTTTGTAGATGATGCTTATGAAAAAATAAACTTAAATGAAGATTATATCAATAATATGGATAAATATGATATAAAAGAAAATGTTAAATTAGGAATAGATACTAATATTTTAAGTGGCGCAGAAAATTTAGAATTAATTTTAAATGAAAATATGAGTGTTAAAAATAATTATTTGAATCTTGATTTAAATGTAAATCAAGATGATGCTAATTTAAATGCTGAAATAACTTATAAAGATAATAAAATGTATTTAGAAAGCAAAGATATATTAGATAAACCAATATATTTTAGCGATGCTGAAAATGAAAATATTGATTTTAACAGTTTAGTTTCTCAATATCAAGAAATATTGAAAATAAGTAACAAAAAAACAATTAATAAACTAATTAAATATTTAGAAAAAGCTTTAAATGAAAGTAAAATGACTACTAAATTAAAAGGATTAACTGCGGAGTATAGTTATGAGATTAATGAAACAAATAAAGATAAAGTTGTAGATAAGTTTATTAATTTAATTAAAGAAGATGAAGAATTATCTAAAAGTTTAGAAATAAACGATGATACAGTAAGTGATATTAAGAGTAATATTTCTAATATTAAAGTTTTAGTCGAAGTACAATTGTTTACTAATAAGATTAAAGTTTTAAATATAAACGCTAATGATTATGTTATCGAAGGAAAATTGGTAAGTAAAGATAAATATAAATTTACTGATGGTGAAAATGACTATGAAATAGAAATAAAAGAAGATGAAGTATTGTTAGAAACATATAATAATGATAAGAGATTGAATACAGTAAAAATTACAAATAATGATGATGAATTTAAATTGATTGTAACAAGTTCTGACGTAGAGTTAAATATGAACTTAAAAAATACAAATAAAAATAATAGTGTATTAGAAGTTATATTAAATTCAGATAAAATAAATTTAAATGTTAATTTAAATATTGATAATAATGCATCGGATAAAAAAGTAAATGCTAATGGGAAAATTAATGTTACCTATGATACATATAAAGTGAATTTGACTCTTGATAGTAATTTAGAATATGGGGAAAATATAGTTAATATAAAAGAGATAAATGATGCCAAAGATTATAATTCATTAACTGAAAATGATACAAATGGATATTCAACTAAGATTATGAATAAGTTATCTAAATTTAAACTTTATAACTCAATTTTAAGTTTAGTAAGTAATTTTATGCAATAAAGGAATGGTAAGACATTCTTTTATTTTGACTAAAAATAAAAGAATAAGAATAAAAACAGAAAATGATATGGCTTATATGTTTTAGGAAAATATCGAAATTGTGGTATATCTAAGAAATTAATCGAAGAAGTTTTAAAGATTTTAAAATTACTATGCGAAAAATTGTATAGTAATTCCTTTATTTTTATGTTATTATTTATACTAGGTGAAGATGATGAGTAAATTAGATGATAAAGCAATTAATAGTATAAAGGTTTTAGCGCTAGATATGATAGATAAGGCTAAAAGTGGGCATCCGGGTATTGTTTTAGGTGCAGCGCCAATTCTTTATGCTCTTTATAAAGAAAATTTAAATGTAATTCCTAGTAATAGTACTTGGATTAATCGAGATAGATTTGTTATGTCAGCAGGGCATGGTTCAGCTCTTTTATATTCCACATTATATCATATGGGTTATGACATTGATATTGAAGAATTAAAACATTTTCGAGAATTAAATTCTCTTGCTCCCGGGCATCCGGAATATAAAATTACCCCAGGGGTAGATGTATCAACTGGACCGTTAGGTCAAGGTGTTGCTAATGCTGTAGGTATGGCTCTTGCTGAGAGATATTTAAGAAATATTGTAAAATGTGAAAAAGAAGATTCAGATTTAATAGATTATTATACTTATTGTTTATGTGGTGATGGAGATTTAATGGAAGGTGTAAGCTATGAAGCTTTATCTTTTGCAAGTACCCAAAACTTAAATAAGTTAATATTATTATATGATAAAAATGATATATCTTTGGATAGTGAAACAAATATTACGTTTAAAGAAAATATTTATACTCGTTTTGAAGCATTAGATTTTAATATAATAGATGTTAAAAATGGTAGTGATTATAAAGAAATTTCTAAGGCTATTAAAAGTGCTAAAAAAAGTAAGAGACCATCAATTATTGTTTGTCATACAATAATAGGCGAAGATTCTAAATTAGAAGGTACAAATAAAGTACATGGAAAGCCATTAGATAAAGAAGATTTAATGTATGTAAAAAAAGAATTAGAATATACATTAGAACCATTTCACATTGATAATGAAATATTAAATTATTTGAAAAATGAAGTAAATAAAAGAGTATCAACAAAATATTTAGAATGGCAAGAAGAATATGCAAATATTAAAAAAGAAGATAATTTTGGCTTACATTCATTAATTAATTTATTAGAAAGAAATGCTTTTATTATTGACTTTGATGATACTAAATTTAAAATAAGTGATGAATATAAAGAGGCTTTAAGAGATAGTAATCATAAGATTATGAATTTTATTGCTCCAAAAAATCCTTTCTTTTTAGGTGGTTCAGCAGATCTTTCTTCATCTTGTAAAACAAATTTAGATAAATCAACTATTCAATCTGAAAAAAATCCATTAGGGAAAAATATTTACTTTGGCGTAAGAGAACATGCCATGGGAGCAATACTTAATGGAATGGCTTTATCTAATTTAAAAGTATTTGGTTCAACGTTCTTAGCATTTTCTGATTATTTAAAACCAGCGATTAGAATGTCTGCTTTAATGAATTTGCCTGTTACATATATATTTACACATGATTCAGTATACGTCGGAGAAGATGGTCCGACACATGAACCGGTAGAACAATTAACTATGCTTAGAACTATACCTAATTTTATTACTTTTAGACCGGCAGATATAAACGAAATACTTGGTTCTTGGGAATATATTTTGAAAAATAATTGTGCTACATCTCTTGTTGTTAGTAAAGAAATTAGAAATAAACAAAAAAATACTAATGCTAAGTTTGTTAAATATGGAGCATACATGGTTAGAAAAGAAAAGTTTCATTTAGATGGAATAATTATTGCTACTGGTCAAGAATTAGAAATGGCCATGGATATATCTAAAGAATTATTTACGATGGGAATTGATACTAGAGTAGTATCTATGCCTAGTATGGAACTATTTTTAAAACAAAATCCTAAATATGAAGAACAATTACTTCCTAAAGATGTTAAAACATTTGTAATTGAGGCTGGTTCAAGTTTAATTTGGAACAGATTTGCAACAAAACCGGAATATATTTTTGGAGTTAATAAGTTTGGAATGAGTGGAAAAAGTGAAGAGATAGTTAAGTATTTAAAAATAGATAAAAATACTATTTTGGAAAAAATAGCTACTTATTTAAAAAAAGATAGTATTATCGACATAATCTGACAAAAAAAATAAATATTATATGCTAGTATAATCCTAAGGTGATTAGGATGAGGACATTTTATATATTTAAAATTAGTAAAGAAATGGGGTTATTATTAAAAGAAGCTCCTTATAATTTATTTAAATCTTTGGAAGATATTTATTTGCTTGATAGAGCAAGTATTTCCTTAGGAAAGGAGTTATTAGATCAAATAATCGTACCTATTGATAAATTAAAATACAATAAATTAATATATGATAAAAATAAAGATAATGATTTTTATATGAAAATGGGAGATACCCATAAGATAGTAAATAAATATCGTAAGGAAGATACTACGATTGGGGTAAAATATTCACATATAGTATTAAAAACTAATATAATAAATAAAGATATTAAGAAATTTTTACCCTTACAAGATTTATTTGCTTGTGATTTTCAAAATAAAGACTATTTTTGGCTTGAGGAATTAGTGCGTTTATAGTAAAATATATTTGAGGGAGAACATATGGGAAAATTAATATTATATTTAATTATAGGCATAATAATTGGTTTAATTGTTGGTTTTTTCTTAGCGCGAATGTTAATGAAAAAGACTTTGGAAAAAAATCCTCCGATAAATGAAAAGATGATTGAAGCTATGATGTCATCTATGGGAAGAAAACCAAGTCAAAAACAAGTAAAGCAAGTTATGCAACAAATGAATAGATTTAAGTAACTGTTAATATTTTTAACAGTTTTTTAGAAGGGTGGTTTAAATGAAAGAAGTAAAAAATACTTATTGGCCTTTAATTCTTGGAGTTATTATAATTTTAATGCTAGGAATTATTATAGGGTTATTAATAAATAAAGATAAGGGATATATTGAAAAAAATGAAGCAAATTCTAAAATAGAAGAAAAGAAAAATGAAAGCATTAAAGAAGATACTAGTGATAAAGAAAATACAAGTGTTAAGAAAAGTGAAGTAACTAAAAGTAAAACAAATAACAATACAACTAGTAATAAAAATAAAAAACAAGATGAAATACATACACCAGAAGTAGTTACATATAGTCAAAATGATAATGCTGTAATAAACACTTTAAATAATACTTTAAGTGAAGTTAATAGTGCAACAAATGATAAAAGTTTTTCTAAAAAAGCTAAGGCAACATTTATAAGTTTAGTAGATTTTTTGTTTTATGATGGGAAGATTAAAGGTGTAACATTTAATGAACTTACAGATTCTGGTAAACAAAAAGTACTAGAATTAGCTAGTAAAATAGATGCTTCTTTAGAAAAGAAAGCTCCAGGATATAAAGATACTATTTCAAGTAATACAAGTAAAGCTTTTAATAAAGCAAGTGAAGTAATTAAAAATGGAGCGACTAATGCAAATAATTTTGCTAAAGAAAAACTAGGTGATGAAAATTATCAAGAAATAATTAATTCTAAAGATGAATTAGTTACTTATACTAAGAATGCAGCAGGTTTTGTAAAAGATGTTGGAAGTAGTTTATTTAGTAGTGCTAAAGATAAATTAAGTAAGTGGTATCAAAATTTTAAAAATAATAATTAGTACTATTTTGTAGGACTTTTAAATTGCTATTTTTTATGGTATAATCGAAGTAAACTACGGAGGTAAATTATGGATGAAGAATTTTTAAACGAAATAAAGGAAGAAGAAGTAAAAAATGAAATAGTGGAAATAGAAGATGAAGAATTAAACAATACATCTTATGATATTCCAGAAGTTCAAAAACCTTTAGAAGAAGTAAAAAAAGAAAAGAAAAAAAGGGTAAAAAAACCAAGTAAATGGAGTAAATTAACTAAGAAACAAAAAATAATAGTAGTTGTAGTTGCTAGTATTATATTATTGCTTATAATTGGTTTATTAGTTTATTTTTTAGTAATTAAAAAGAAGAAAGAAGAAGTGAAGGAACCAGTTGTAATAGTTGAAAAAGAAAATTATCGTTATGAAGATGGAAAGTTAATCTTTTTAGATGAAGATAAAAAGGAACTTGGCGAATATACTTGTGTTAATAAAGATGAAGATTTATGTTATGTTGCATATTACACTAGTGAAGAAGAATTTGATGAAGATAAAAAAGTATATGAAGATGGTACAAACATAGATATTACTAGTGATATAATTTTAGACAAATATGTTTTTGTTTATGATAGTCCTAAAAAGAAAAATGGTGAAATAACACTTTATAATATTGATGATAAAAAAAGTATTGAAAAATATAATTCGTTAAAAGAAGTAAATGAAGAAATGGTTATTGTAAAAAAAGATAACAAATATGGAGTATTATCATTTACAAAGAAAAAAATAGATGAAGATTTTAAAATTGAATATGATTTTATTGGTCATATGAATGATACAGAATACTTAGTTGTAGCGGATAATAATAGTTATAGTTTATATAATTACGATGGTAAAAGTGTTACTAAAAGTGTAAATGGGATAATTAAAAGTTTTGATGAAAATAATTTAAGTGTATCAATAAATGGTAAATATTATGTATATGGTTATGATGGCAATGAATTAATAAGTAATACATTTGATTATATACGTTTTGAAAGTAGTTATATTATCGGTATATCTAATAATAAAGTATATGTTTTTGATAAAACTGGAGCGCCGATGAATATTGATGGTATTAAAATAAAAGTAGATGATTATAATACTAAATTAATATTTAATAAAGAATTAAGACAAATAGATAAAAAAGAACCATTTAGTGTTACAGTAAATGATAAACAATTAAAAATTGATTTAAAAGATGATAAACCAATAACAATTAATTTAAATGAAGGTATTATTAATAAAAACTTACCTTATTATAGTTATTTTGCAGGTAAATTATATTTTTATAGTGATGAAGCAAAACAAGAAAGTTTAGGATCATATACTTGTAGTTATGCAAATGCTATTAATAATAATGCTTATTCTAATAATTGTTTTATTGCTAAAGAAAGTAATATCTTAGATAGTAGTAAAGATAACTCTTATTTACCAATATATAATAATAGATTTATATTTATCGCGGATACAAAGACACCAGATGGTAATGATAATATAATATTATATGATTTAAAAGATAATAAAAAGTTAGCTACATATAAAATGGTTGATTTAAATTATCATGTTAAAAATGATAATGCAGTAACATTTGAAAATACTAATGGTACTTATGTATTAGCTAAGAATACTAGTGACTCTTATGGTCTTGTAAATATTACAAATAGAAATGTTGAAGGTGTTATACCATTTAAAAATAAAGATAGTAATACAACAAATGTTGAAGTTAAGGCATTGGGAAATTACTTAGTATTTAAAAGAAGTGATGATACATACCATATATATGATTATAAGGGGACGGAATTAGCTCCCCAAATAAATACCAAAAATGAAATAGTAGAATATAAAAATAATTATATTAAAGTAAAAACTAATTCAGGTAACTATATGTTATATGGCTTAGATGGAAAAATAATAAGTGATGAATATAAAGCTATAATTACAGATACAAGTTTATATATAGCCGTGGATAATAAAAATAAAATTGGTGTATTTAAATATAATGATAAAACTAATTTAGTTAATAAAGATTTAGAAGTCGCAGGAAAAAATATTGAACAAGAAATAAAATATGGTTTTAGAGGAAATATATTATTGTTAACAATTGAAAGCCCAAGTGGATTAGTTTCCGAAGAAATAAATATAGGGTAGTTATGAAAGATAAAAAAACATTAATTACAATTATTGTGTTATTAGTTATCTTTTTACCTTGTAGTATTATTGGAACAATTAAACACTTTGATATGAAAAAAGGAAAAATAGTAGATGATAATATAAATAAAGAATTTATATATAATAATAAATTATACTTTTATGATAATGATAAGTTATTAAGTACATATGCATGTAATACATGTAAAAAAGCTAGTAATAAGTATAGTGATATTAAGAATACTAATTATTATAAATTTGGTATAAAAGAAATTGAGCCTGTATTAACTAATATGTTTGGTATATTTGAGGAAAATGGTAAGACTTTATTATATAATTTAACCGGAGGAAATGTTTTAGATAGTTATGATGAAGTTATTAATTATGGCATCTCATCAACGAGTAAGTTTTTAATTAATAAAAAAGATAATAAATGGGGAATTTTATTTTTAGATTTTTCAAATAATACAATTACAAATGAATATGATTATATAGCTTTACCGGCACATCTTAATAATAAAGTTTTAGATAGTTCTAAGTTTATAGTTAGTAAAAATAATTTATGGTATATATTAAAAGAAGATGGAACATTATTTAAGGAAGCAACATCTAAAGAAATTGTAGATTTTAATGATGAATATTATATAACTTATGATGGTAGTTATCATATAATGGATTATAATAATGTAGAATATTTACAATTTCTTTCGAAAAAAGGTGTATATGCCGTAGGAAAATATATATTTATTGAAAGTAATAATAATTTATTGTTAGTTTATGAAAAGTGTGATGATTCTCTAAGACAACAAGTAGTATTACCTGATCATGAAAGTATATATTTTAATGTTATTGATAATGCTATAGAAATTATATTAGATCAAAAGTTATTTCAAAAGCTTGATTTAAAGTAAAATATTTGCTAAAATAATTTATATTTCAATGATTTTTGAGGAGTAAAATAAATTTTTAGGCAAAGAGATTTGATGGTTGGTGGAAATCAAAGTTAAAATTATTTGAAGGTTGCAAAATGAGAAATAATGCAGAGATGCTTTAAAATCAATTAAGTTAAATAAAGGATGGTACCGTCATTTATGACTCCTTGGTATCATTCTTTTTTGTTTTATGGAGGTATTTATGTTAGAGAAGAAGTATAATCACGAAAGTGTAGAAAAAGGAAAATATGAAAGTTGGGTAAAAAAGGGCTATTTTGAAGAAAAAGATGGATTACCACCTTATGCTATAGTTATACCACCTCCAAATGTAACTGGTAAATTACATTTAGGTCATGCATGGGATACAACTATTCAAGATATTTTAATTCGTTTTAAAAGAATGCAAGGATATAATGCGGTTTGGTTTCCTGGTATGGATCATGCTGGTATTGCAACACAAACTAAAGTAGATAATAAATTAATGGATATGGGTATTAATCCTCGTTCTTTAACTCGTGATAAATGGACGGAATATGCTTGGGAATGGAAAGAAGAATATGCTAATAACATTCATAATCAATGGGCTAAGTTAGGACTTTCTTTGTGTTACTCTAAAGAACGTTTTACTTTAGATGAAGGCTTAAATAAAGCTGTTATATATGTATTTAAAAAATTATATGACGAAGGTTTAATTTATCGTGGGGAAAGAATTATTAATTGGGATTGTAAAGCCCAAACAGCTTTATCAAATGAAGAGGTTATATATAAAGAGGTTGATGGGGCATTATATCATATTAAATATTTTATAGAAGGAACAAATGAATATTTAGAAGTTGCAACTACTAGACCAGAAACATTATTTGGGGATACAGCTGTAGCAGTTAATCCAGAAGATGAAAGATATAAACATCTAATTGGTAAAAATGTAATTTTACCTATAGTAAATAAGCTTATTCCTATAATCGGAGATAGTCATGCGGATATGGAATTTGGAACTGGAGTTGTTAAAATTACTCCGGCCCATGATCCTAATGACTTTGAAGTTGGAAATAGACATAATTTAGAGCGAGTTATTGTTATTAATAAAGATGGTACAATGAATGATAAAGCAGGAATTTTTAAAGGTATGGATAGATTTACCGCTAGAAGTGAAGTTGTAAAATATTTAGAAAAAGAAGATTTACTATTAAGTGTTGAGAAAATTAAACATAATGTTGGCCATAGTGAAAGAAGTGGTGTAATGATTGAACCGTATTTATCACGTCAATGGTTTGTTAAAATGCGTCCTTTAGCTGATAGAGTTTTAGAAAATCAAAAGAATAAAGATACAAAAGTTAATTTTGTTTCTGAAAGATATGAAAAGACAATGAATCATTGGATGGAAATAACTTATGATTGGTGTATTTCTAGACAACTTTGGTGGGGACATAGAATACCTGCTTGGTATAAGGGTGAAGAAGTATATGTTGGAGAAAATGCTCCAAAAGGTGATGGCTGGATACAAGATGAAGATGTTTTAGATACTTGGTTTTCAAGTGCTTTATGGCCTTTTTCTGTAATGGGGTGGCCTGAAGAAACTTCTGATTATAAGAGATTTTATCCAAATAATGTTTTAGTAACAGGTTATGATATTATTCCTTTTTGGGTTAATAGAATGACTTTTCAAGGACTTCATTTTACTAATAAAAGACCATTTAAAGATTGTTTAATCCATGGTTTAATTCGTGATAAATTGGGAAGAAAAATGTCTAAATCTTTAGGTAATGGCGTAGATCCAATGGATGTTATTGATACATATGGAGCGGATGCATTAAGATTTTTCTTAACTACTACGGCCGCCGCAGGTACTGATTTAAGATATGATGAAGATAAAGTAAAATCTACTTGGAATTTTATTAATAAACTTTGGAATGCATCACGTTTTGTATTAATGAATATTGAAAACTTAAAAGAAGTTAACTTAGAAAACTTAAAAGAAGAAGATAAATGGATTTTAACTAAATTAAATTTAACAATTAAAGATGTTACAAAAAATATGGAAAAATATAATTTTAATAGTGTTGGAACAATTCTTTATAGCTTTATTTGGAATGATTTTTGTGATAACTATATAGAATTTGCCAAATTTAATTTAGAAGATGAAACAACTAAGTCAGTATTATTTAAAGTTTTAGATAGTATTTTAAAAATGTTACATCCATTTATGCCTTATGTAACTGATGAAATTTACAATATGTTACCAATAAAGGAAGAAAATATTATTCTTTCTAAGTATCCGGAGTATAATAAAAAAGAAGTTTTTAACAGTGAATTAGATAAAGTTAATGATATAATTGAATTTATTAAAGTATTTAGAAATATTAAACTTGAAAATAAAATAGGTCATGATTTTGGTATAAGTATTAATAATGATTCAGATTACAGTTTAATTTTTAAAGTTTTAAAAATTAATGATAATAACTTAACTAATCATAAGGGGACAAAATATAGTGTTTTATACAAAGAATATAATTTAGATTTATATTTTGAAAAAGTTATGAGTGAAGAAGAAATTAAGTTAAAAGAAAAACAAATAGCAGACTTAAAAGCATCTATAGAAAGAAGAAAGAAACTTTTAAGTAATGAAAATTATTGTAATAAAGCTCCAAAAGAACTTGTAGAAAAAGAACAAAACACTTTACAAGATGAAGAAAATAAATTAAATATTTTGTTAAATGATTAAGACGAAATTCGAGGTTTAATATCTCGGATTTTTTTGTTATACTTATCTTAAGAGTAGTGGAGGTATTAAATGAAAAAGCGTGAGAAAATTTGTGTTTTTATAGCTAAAGTATTAGAAATAATAAGTCTGTTTTTTTTGATTATATATGCAATTTATGGAGTAATTCATTACAATGAAGAACCTGATTTTTGGTATTATGTGTTTTTAATTGGATTTTTTGTAAATGGTTTAACATATATGTTGTTTACTGGTCTTGTTTGTGATTGGGTTTTAACACCACCGGAAAAATTTAAACGTTCGGATAAGTATCAATTTAAATATGAGAATTTTGATGAATTATATACTGATGCCAATAAAAAGCTAGTTGAAACAGGTTATACTATTAATAAAGAATATAAGATATCTGACAATGAAAAGCTATTTATTTATATGAAACCCTTAAAAACAAAATTATTGGAAATGTGGTTAATCGCAGATTTAAATAGTTATACCAAAAACAAAGAAGAGAAAATAGAAAAATATATAGAAGAGTTTTATAATGAGTATATAAAAACAGATATTTCTAAAAAAGTTGAATTAAAATCTTTTAAATTACTTTGTGTTCGAAGATACACAGAGGAATTAGAAAAAATAACAAAAGAAAATTATACAGATGGCTTATTAAATTTAACCATTGCATTATCTTTTGTAACACATGAAATATATATTGCAAGTGCAAAAGAATTAAGATTAATAAATAATAGCGATTATATAGATTTAAAAAATGAATTTTTTAGTGTTGTTGATGCAACTAAAATAAAAGATAAAAAATAATTATGAGTACCCAAGGTTTAATATCTTGAGTATTTTTGCTATAATGAACATGGAGATAAAAAATGAATAAAAAAAGTAAATGTGTAATTGTTGTTTGTTTAATAGCAATATTAGTAATAACAAAATGTGTTATATTAAATGAAACTATGCAAATGGATGTAGTTTTTTATGATTTTTTAAAAAAATTTATAATGAATGATTATGTTACTAAATTCATGAAATTTATAACTTGGTTTGGTAGTGCTGGTTGTTTTATAACTATAAGTATATTATTGTTTTTCTTAATTAAAGATAAAAAAATTAGTCTATCTATATGTGGTAATTTAATTATAATTGCTATATTTAATTATTGCTTAAAAACTATATTTAAAAGGCCAAGACCTCATTTTAATTCTATAAGTGGTTATAGTTATCCATCAGGTCATTCAATGGTAAGTATGGCTTTTTATAGTTACTTAATTTACTTAATAAATAAAAATGTTAAAAATAAGTATTTAAAAATTTCTTTAATAAGTTTTTTATTCCTATTAATAATTTTTATTGGATTAAGTAGAATTTATTTAGGTGTGCATTATTTAAGTGATGTACTAGTAGGTTTCTTAATTTCTATAATATATTTAATAATTATGATATACTTAATTAATAGAAGGTGGTTTAATGCGTGATGCACTTTTATATAAAATTACAAGACCAATTATAACTGTTTTATTTAAAATTGTTTTTAGACCTAAAATAGAAGGTTTAGAAAATATACCAAAGGAAGGAAGATTAATTTTAGCGGGAAATCATACTAGTAATTTTGATTGTTTGCTTCTTATATCTTCTCTTAAGAGGAATGTTCACTTTTTAGCTAAACAAGAACTTTGGAAAGGCCCCAAGAAGATAATATTTGCAAATATGGGATTAATACCTGTTGATAGAAAGAATAAAAGTCGTAATTCATTAGTTTTAGCTAAGAATTATTTAGAAAGCGAATTAGTCGTAGGAATATTTCCGGAAGGAACAACGGAAAAAGAAGGGCATATGTTAGATTTTAAGATGGGCGCAGTAAAATTAGCTTATGATACTAATACATTAATAGTGCCATTTGTAATAACTGGGAGGTACAAATTAATAAAAAATGGCTTAAAGATTAAGTTTTTAAAACCTGAAAAGGTAGGAAAAGAGTTAGAAAAAGAAAATAAAAAGTTATATAATATAATAAAATTGGAAAGAGGATAGTTATATGAACATATTTAATTTTTTAAGAAGAAGAAAAAAAATACCCGAACCATGGGCTAAGTATTACTCTAAAGAAGATTTAAATTTTAAAGTTCCTAATATAAGTATGTATGATCAAGTAAAAAAGAGTGCTTATTTGTATCCGGATTATATTGCTTATGAATATATGGGGAAAAAAGTAAAATATAAAAAATTTTTAGAAGACATAAATGCTTGGGCAAAAGTATTTGTCTTTGCGGGTGTTAAAAATGGTGATATAGTAACGATTAGTTTACCAAATGTTCCAAATGTTTTAGTGGCTTTATATGCTTTAAATAAAATCGGAGCTATATGTAATATGGTGCATCCTTTATCTAGTGAAGATGAATTAAAATTTAGCTTAGAATCTACGATGAGTAAATATTTAATTATGTTAGATTCGTTTGGTGATAAATATTTAAAAATAGAAAATGAAGTAAATATAAAAGAAGTTATATTTGTAAGTGCTAGTGATTATATGCCAGTTCCTATGAAAGTTGTTTATAGTTTATCGCAAAAATTAAAAGTAAAAGTTCCACGTAAAGAAAATTATTATAGTTGGAAAAAATACTTTAAAAAATATTATAAAAATGAATCAGTAAAATTTTTAAAATTTGATAGTTATACTCCGGCGGTTATAATTCATAGTGGAGGAACTAGTGGTAAACCGAAAAATGTTGTTATTCAAAATAAAGCTTTTATATTAGCTAGTATTCAAGAAAAAATATCTTTAAAAAATCTTGTTCCAGGGGATTGTTGTTTAGCTATTATGCCTAATTTTCATGGGTTTGGATTAAGTGTATTAATGCATACGCCTTTAGCACTTGGTTGCTATTCAATTTTAATACCTACCTTTGATTCTAAAAAGTTTGATATAATTTTTCATAAAAAAAAGCCATCATGTGTACTTGGCGTTCCAACACTTTATGAAGCTTTAATCAGTAATAATAATATTAAAAATTTAGATTTATCTAATTTAAAGTATATTGTATCTGGTGGAGATATTTTATCTAAATCTTTGGAAGATAGAATGAATGAGTACTTAAAGAATCATAATTCTCCAGGGAAAATAACGCAAGGATATGGGTTATCCGAAGCTTTAGCTGCGGTATGTTTAGCTTGTGATGATGTTAATAAATCTGGTTCAGTAGGTATACCTCTTGCGGGTAATCATGTAAAAATAATTGATCCTGCGACGAGAAATACTAAAGATTATAATGAAGTCGGTGAAATATGTGTACATTCTAAAGCTTTTATGCAAGGATATTTGAATGATGAATTAGAAACTAATAAAGCTTTACAAATACATAAGGATGGTCATATTTGGCTTCATACGGGTGATTTAGGTTATATGGATGAAGATGGTTTTATTTATTATAAAGGACGTATTAAAAGAATGATTATAACTAGCGGTTATAATGTTTATCCATCCCATATTGAAAGTGTTATTGAAAGTCATCCGGCGGTATTACAATGTAGTGTAGTTGGGGTAGCTCATCCTTATAAGCAAGAAGTACCAAAAGCATTTATTGTACTTAAGGAAGGATATTTTAGCATGTTTGTAAAAGAAGATATAAAGAAATTATGTCAAAAAAAATTAGCTAAATATATGATTCCCAGTGAATTTGTATTTAGAAAAAGACTTCCAAAAACTAAACTTGGAAAAGTAGATTTTAAAAGTTTACAAGAAGATACATCAGGTGATGATTATGAATAAAATGCCTTTTATGTATCGATTCGGTAAAATGTTACTCGGGCCAATATTTAAGTTATATTATCATCCTCGAATTATAGGAAAAGAAAATATACCAAAAGATGGTGCTATATTAATTGTCGGTAACCATAAACATTTATATGATCAATGTCTAAGTATTGTATCTACGAAAAGATATATTAGATATATGGCCAAAAAAGAATATTTTGATAGTAAAAAAACTAGGTGGTTTTTTAAATCTGTTGGATGTATTTCCGTAGATAGACAAAATCATGATAAAAAAGCTCAAGAAGAAGCTCTTAAAACTTTAAAAAATAATGGTGCTATTGGTTTATTTCCAGAAGGTACAAGAAATAAAACTGATAAATTTTTATTACCATTTAAATTTGGCGCTGTATCAATGGCTAAAAAAACAGATGCTTACTTAGTACCTTTTGGTATAACGGGTGATTATAAATTTAGAAGTAATAATTTAACTATTAGATATGGAAAACCATTTAAAGTGGGGGATAAAACCTTAGAAGAAGCAAATGAACTTTTATATAACGCTGTAAAAGAACTAATGGAAGAAAATTTAAAATAAAAAAAGATGGGAGAAAAAATAATCCCATCTATATTTATATCAATCAAGGAAACATATCATCCTTGATACTTTTATTATATGTATAGTTTTAAAAATTATACATTATTTTTTTTATTAAATTCTTCTAAAGCTTTTTTAAATTCTTCTTCATCATTTAAATTAACTAAGTATTCTTCGCTATTTATAATATTTACTTTTTTTATACGAAGATCAGAACTTTCTTTTTCACTAACTAAAAATACGTATTTTATATTATTTATTATTATTTCATCGACAATTATAAAATCAATTCCATCTATTGTTATATATTTTACATCTTCCATGATTTACCTCCGCTAGTTAAATTAAAGTCGTCTATTAATACCTTTAATTTGTCTGCATTCATATTTCTTTTAGCATATTCTGTTTTAATTCTTTCCATTTTATCAATATATTGTTTTTCATTTATTTGATGTGCTTCTAAATATTTTTGAAAAGATGGATTGCTACATGCTTTTTTAACTGTTTCATCAAATTTTTCTTCAAAACCTGGAGCATTAACATTATTATATAGATGTCTAAAAATATCATCCATTACTTCGTTTTTATTAGAAGTACCAAGACTACTATAAACACCATATATTCTACTATCAATATCAAATTCTTGGTGCTTATATAATATGGTATCTGCTAGTTCACTTTCGTTATAATATACATAAGGAGTATTAGTATTAGGGTTTATTTTATAAATACTAGAGTGTTTAGCGTTTAAAACATCACTTTCAAACTCTCTAGTTATTTCTGCATAATTTTTAGTAGTGTCAATAGCATTAATTACACCTTTACCAGCAAATGTAACACCAACCCCAATTCCTGTTAAAATAACTATTTTTTTTAATATCGCCATATAGTTTTTAGGTTTCTTTTTAGTCTTTGTGTTATATTTTATTGGTCTTTCACTTTTAATACTTTCTTTGGAAATTTGTTCTAACTTTTTTTTATATTTGCTACTATTTACCATATCATAGTTTACATGTGGTTCCATAATATACCTTCTTTCTATTTTTATTTTATCTTATTTTTATGCGCAATACAATACTAAACTTATTGCATATTATTTTTTTGTTTGATATAATTTATGAAGAATAGGCAGGGTGACTAGTGGTGAGTGTAAGCATTATTAATAAATACGTTGAGAAAAAGGAGAAAGATTTATTAGAGTATGCCAAAATTTTAGAAAATTTAATTAGTGTCGAAGATAATAAAATGTGGCAAAATAAAAGGGAATTTACAACTTATGCTTCAGAAATTTTAGAAAGGTACGTAAATCTATATTATTTTCAAAATAATAAGCATCGTGACAATCCTATTGAATATGCTAATGATAATATTAATTTTGTGTTAAAATCTTTAATTGACTATATTAAAGAAGAAAATAAAACGAGTATTTTATCTGATCTAAAGAATGAAACATTTTTATTATCAGTTATTATTTGTACTAGTTGTTATGTTGATATAGCAAGTAATGTTATAGATGGAAATATAGTAGATACTAAAGAAAAGTTTAAGTATTTACTTAATTATTTAGCTAAGACTAAGATACTTAAAATAAAAGATAATAAGTATATAATTAATGATTTGTTTGAAGAAATAAAGAAAAACAATAGTAATGATAAAAAGGTTTTAGAGGCATTTGATAGTGAGGAATATAAATTAACATTTAAAATGATAAGTAATAATCCTTTATATTATGAGATAGTATTTGATTATGAAATACCAGAATTAAAAGAATTTGATCAAAAACTTACACAAAAAGTTTTAAAAAAATATGAAGATAAGTTATGTGAATTAAAATTGACATTAATAGATTACTACATTTTAAAAGAGCTTATTAGTAATAGAGATATGCCAAAATATATGGTTAAAATAAATAAGTCAATGAAGAAATTAAATATTAGTAAGTTTTTTCATGATAATTATATTAAAGAATTTGTTAGTATTTTAATTCCTTATGAAGAAGAAGTAGATTATCAAAAAATTATAAATAATTATCGAACTAATGAAGTCGAAGTAATTTATGATTATTATGATACAGCAAATATTAATAGTACTATATTTGAAGACAATACAAAGTATTTAGTAAAAAAAGAATTTTTAATTAATAATTTAGATAATAAAAATAATTTTATGAAAATGAATATTAATTTTATTGTAAAAAATAAGGAGGAAGAGTAATGAGTATATATGGTGAATTTTTTACAAAGTTTATGGAGCCTTTATTTGAAGGATTAGTAAAAATATTTAAGGGTATTGGAGAAGGTTTATTTCAAATGTTTAACATTGTTAATTATATAACTGTTGTTGGTGATTATAAAAATGATTTAACAGGAATGGGACTTTTAATAATGATTTTATCAATTGTTTTTTTAATTATTATTTTTGGTCTAATTATATTACTTATTTATAAATCTATTAAAACCTATATAAGATATAGAAGAAATGTTAAAAAAGAAGATATGTTAATTGAAGAAATTGATTCTTTAAATAATGAAATATTTAAATTGAAACGTCAAACTGATAAGATAAAGGAATTAAATATTAGTGAAGACGGAACAATTAATAATGAATTAAAAGAAGGTGATTCAAGATTCTTTAAATTGAGTAATGTTGATAATAAATATGAAGGTATGTCTAAAGAACTTATTACAAATAATTTTACTTTAAAGGAATTTTGTGATATATTCAGAAATTACTCGGCATCTAAATTACATCTTTATTATGATATTAATTTAATTCGTCTATTTATATCTTCATTTGCATCAAATAAATTAATTATTTTAGAAGGTATATCTGGAACAGGTAAAACATCACTTGCATATGCTTTTGGTTCATTTATTGATAATGAAACAACTGTAGCATCAGTTCAACCATCATGGAGAGATTCAACCGAAATATTTGGATATTTTAATGAATTTACAAAGAAATTTAATGAAACAGAAATATTAGAAAAAATGTATGAAGCCGAATACACTGATGAAGTTTATATTACCCTTTTAGATGAAATGAATATTTCTCGTGTTGAATATTATTTTGCTGAAATGTTATCAATTCTTGAACTTCCTAATAAAAAAGACTGGGCCGTAGAATTAGTTCCTAATGTATGGCCAAGTGATCCTAAATTACTTGAAAATGGTAAATTAAAGATACCTGAAAATATGTGGTATATAGGTACAATTAATAATGATGACTCAACATTTATGATTACTGATAAAGTATATGATAGAGCTATGCCTATTGCTATTGATGATAAATGTGAAGCTTTTGAAGCTCCGGAAACTGAAAGTGTTAAAACAAGTTATGCTTATTTAGATAAATTATTTAAAGATGCCGCTAATAATAATCCTGTAAGTGCTGAAATGTTAGAAAAAGTAGCTCAATTAGATCGTTATGTAATTGATCACTTTAGACTTGCTTTTGGTAATAGAATAGTAAAACAATTAAAAGAATTTGTTCCTGCTTTTATTGCTTGTGGTGGGGAAGAAGTCGCAGGTATAGATTATGTTATTGCTCATAAAATTTTACGTAAATTTGAACAACTTAATTTAGCATATATTAAAGATGAAATAGATGGCTTAATTAAATATTTAGATAAATTATTTGGCGTAGATAAAACACCGGAATGTAAAGCTTATTTATTAAGACTTAAAAAGACTATATAGGTGAATTATGAATATAAATGATTATATTAATAATTTTGATGTTGATGAAGCTTTAAAGTTTGTTAATGCAACATCATCTAATATGACAATAAAAAGAGATATAGATAGTAAGGTAAGTGATACTTCATGGATAGATATGGTCGAAGAATGTATCCCTTATCTTGATAATATTATTAGAAATCCAAGAAGATTTATTGTTCAAGAAGAAAATATTGTGCCAATAGAAAAAGCTAAAGTAGTAACAGAAGAATCTATTAGACATTTAGCTCAACACACTAGTATGATTCAAGAAGTACAAGAAGATGGTACGGTTATTCCACTTAAGTTATTAAATGTTTATAGAGAAGAAACTGTTGATTTATATGAAAATAGATTCATCAAATCTTTAGTAGATAATTTATTTCAATTTGTAAATACTAAGTTACAAGAATCTGATCAAAGAAGTTATGCTAAAATAAACGATGAAGTAACTTATAAGGGAATAATGAAAAAAAATGGTGAAGAAGTAAATATTAGTTTAAATATTACAAGTAAAAAAAATACTGAAGTAAATAATAGTAAAGATGGACATTCTTTAAATGAAAGAATAGAACATATTAAAGATATTATTGCTATGTTTAGAGCATCTACATTTATAAAAAGTTTAAAAGAATCTAGTCCAGTTCGTAGTCCGATTAGAAAAACTAATGTAATATTAAAAGAACCTAATTTTATTAAAGCCTTAGAGTTATGGGAATACTTAGAAAAAAATAATATTAAACCTATAACTCAAATAGATAAGAGAACTGAATATATTAATAATAATAAAATTAAAAATAAGTATGATTTAGCGTTTTTTATTAATAACGATGCCCTAGGGGAAAAAGAAACTAAAGAAATAGAGTATAATAGTGCTATTATATCTAAACTTGTAAATGATTTTGTTTTTGATGGTGATATAACAGAAAAAGAATTTAAAAAGTTATTAGAAAAAGAATTTGTAAGTGCAAATAAAAGAAAAGAAAAAACAATTAATAGTGTAAGAAGAGTAATTGATAATTACTTTATAGATATAGATAAAAAAAGAAAAAAGAACTTATCTATGTTAAAATAATATAGGAAGGATGCATTATGAAGAAAAATAATAATAAATATATGGGAAATAAAGATACGATTAATTTAAAAGAGTTTATGTTACTTAAAAATAATGAGCAAGATAAATTAATTAAAGATACTTTAAATAAATTATATGAAGAAGAATTAGATATTAAAAATAAATATATTGAAAAAGTATTAAATGTTGCTTTTGATAATAAAGATAATGAAATGTATTTGCCTTATAATTTATGTGTTAAAAAAGAAGGTAATAAATTAATATTTAATTTTGTTAAAAGTAAAAATACTCCATTATTTATTATATTTTTTCTTGTATTTTTATTTCTTTGTGGTTTTGCTACTTATTCTGGAATTAAATTTTTAAGATATACTAATTTAAATATTGATTTAAATGGTGATGGTATAGCTGATTTAAACATTGATTTAGATGGTGATGGTATTTGTGATATTAATTGTGATACTAATAAAGATAAGAAACCTGATTTAAATATTGATTATCAAGGTAATAGAAAAGCTATATTTAATGTTAAAAGAGAAGATGGTACTATATTTAATAAAATAAATCAAGATTTAGATGGTAATGGTGTTTGTGATTTAAACTGTGATACGGATAATGATGGATGGCCGGATATAAATATAGACTTAGATGGAGATGGTAAGCCCGATATAAATATAGATACTAATGGTGATGGGATACCAGATTTAAATGTTGATACTAATGGGGATGGAGTACCTGATGTAAATATCGATGAAGATGGAGATGGTATTTGTGATCGTAATTGTGCTTATATATCTGGAAAAGATAAAAATGGCGAATTAATTATTGGGGGTGATGATAATATATCCCTTGATACGGCCGCTTTAGTAGTTATATTTGAAAATGGTAATAATATTAAATTAAATGATTTATATCCGGATGATCAAACGGGAAATGTTAATACAAAAGTGCCAGATGTTAAATTTACAATTGAAAATAAAACAGATAAAGTATTATACTATAATTTAAAATGGATAGATGTAGTTAATACTTTTGAAAGTAATAATTTCTGGGTTAAAGTATGGAGTGATTATAGTGGTTATAAGCAAGACTTTAAAACAGCGCCATTTACAAATGGGACACTAGCTAGTGATATAGCAATTGCCCCACATACAAAACAAAGTTACACAGTTTCATTTACTTTACATGGTACACAAGATGAACAAAATTATGATCAAGGTAAATCATTTAAAGGTAAATTAACTGTTGAATTAAAGGAAGATAAATAATCTTCTTTTTTATATTTACAATTAAAAAAAATTATGATAAGCTATACTTATATTACGTGAGAGAAATATCATATAATATATTAGAGTTGGAGTACCCAAGCCTTAGTGGGAATTAATAAAGTTGGAGTACCCAAGCCTTAGTGGGAATTAACAAAGTTGGAGTACCCAAGCCTTAGTGGGAATTAAAAGAGAGCTAGGTAGTAATTTAATTGCCTAGCTTTATATTGACTATGAAACAAATAATTTGTATAATTAATTTATGATAAGGAGTTATACATATGGAAAATAAAAGTAAAAATAAAATAGTTATAGTAGTATCTTGCTTACTTCTTGTTATAGCAGGTACTTTTGCTTACTTTGTTGCAAAAATTGGTAGTGGTGCCCAAGGAGATGTAAAAATAAATGCTAATAGCATGGATGATTTAAAATTTGAAGTAAATAAAGATATTAGTTTATCAATAGATCAATATAATTTTGCAAGTGGGGCAGGTAATTTATCCGATGAAGCAACAGCTAAAGCTATGTTAAAAGCTAATAGTACTAAGAATACTGCGACATATAATTATTATGTTTATTTTAATATTACTACAAATACATATGTTTACTCAACAAGTGATAATAAACCAGAAATAGTATTAACTATTACAGATCCAAATGGAGCTGAAGTTACAAGTATAAATGGACTTAATTATGTAAGTGCTACAAATGCTGATGGAACAATAGTTAAAGGTTTTGATATAACTACTTATAAAGGTTTATTAGAAGTTGCTAATAACCATGAAATAACTTCTAATTCAAGTACAAACTATACTAATCAAGAATGGAATTTTAAAGTAACATTTATAAATTTAGATACTAATCAATTGGCTAATGAAGATAAGAGCTTGAAAGGCGAAGTTTTAATACAAAAAGATGAAAAGAAAATACCGTTAGCACAATATGTCATTTCTCAATACACTGGAACTCAAGGCGCGAATAACTTATACTTACATGATAGTACACTAGAAAATGGAGCTAAAGATAATTCATATCGTTATGCAGGAAGTAGTGATACCACAAATAATTATGTATGCTTTGGTTATGATTCTCAAGATGGAACATGCCCAACAGATAATTTATATAGAATCATCGGAGTATTTGATGGTGAAGTAAAATTAATAAAGTATGATTATGCTAAATCAACATTATTAGGAACTGATGGGGATTATTATCAAACATATCAAGCAAACGGTTGGTCCGATACAAATAAAGGCCAAAATTCTAAAACAGAAATAGGTGCATATTATTGGAATAGAAATGGTACAAATACATGGAGTGAAAGCCAATTAAATACAGTTAATTTAAATAAGAATTATATAAATAATATAGGAACAAAATGGTCAGAAAAAATATCAGATCATACATGGAAAGTTGGGGGAAATACTTGGAGTAATATAGCTGAACAAACTGCACCAAATACATACCAAAATGAAATAAATAGTCCAGCAACAAATAAAACAG
Source organism: uncultured Bacilli bacterium (assembly GCA_934086815.1). Classification (GTDB taxonomy): domain Bacteria; phylum Bacillota_I; class Bacilli_A; order RF39; family UBA660; genus Onthocola_B. The sequence continues at coordinate 28,155 of CAKOIM010000004.1, read as the reverse complement.
TAACTGCAAAAGTAGGATTAATGTATGTAAGTGACTATATGTATGCTGTACCACAAGACAAGTGGAATTTATATGGATATAATAATAATTCTTCGAGAGATTATAGGGCTGCTATAGGGGTTAATTGGATGTATATGGGACTTTTGGAATGGACATTGGCGCCTGGTGCGGGCAGTTCGAACATTGCTTTCGGTGTGGACAGCTCTGGCGTTGCCTGCTACGCCGATGTCCGCCACAACGGTGTCGGCAATGACTCGTTCGGCGTGCGCCCAGTCCTTTATCTGAAGTCAACAATAGGCTATGGCGGTGGAAGCGGCACGGCCGCGAAACCGATTTTGGTGAAATAGTGACGGAGCAAGGGACCTTGATGGAACATGGTGAGCCACGAAAAAAAAGGCGAAGCGAAAAAGGATGACTGAAAAATAAAGAACGCGGTGAAAAGGTGTGAGAAACTAAAAGCGCGTTATGTATATGAAGCCCTGTATGGACAGGGCTTCCAAAATTAGGCGAAGCCTAATTTTGTTGATAAAAATAAATTATACTTTTATCTATACATAAACTAGGAACTATATTTTACTATTAATGGACATTAAATTTTACAAAATATGTTTACATTTTAAGCATATTTTGTTATTATTTTAATATAGAGTAAAGAGGTGGAATGATATGATGGATTTCATATATGAGTTATATAAAAATGACCATTTTACATTGTATTTAACTATTATTTTGGTTATTTTGATAATTTTGTTTGTTGTGGTTTTATTCTTTGGAAAGAAAGATCAAAAGTTGGAAGAAACAAGAAGATTACAAAAAATTGAATTAGAAAATAATACTTTTAAAGAAGAAAAGGAAGAACCTGTTAAATTAGAAGTGGAAGCTCCGGTACAAAAGGAAGAAATACCTATAGAAGAGTCTAAAGATGTTCAGGAAATAACTTTAAAACCAATGATTGAAGAACCTTTAAAAGTAGAAGAGTCAGAACCAGTAATTAAACATGAAGATAATTTATTTAACTTTGAAAAAGCTCCGGTAATAGAAGAAGAACCTGAAGATATAGATTTAAGTTCTTTAGCAAGTATTAAAGATGAGTTTAATAAGATTGAAATTCCAAGTATAAGTGATGAAAATAATGAAAAAGTAGAAGAAATTAAGGAAGAGAAAGTATTTAAGCCTAGTCAAGTATTTAGTTCAGTGTATGTAAATAATAATAGTGAAAGTAATAAAGTTGAAAGTAAAGATGAAATTAAAACAAGTAATGAAGTAATGAGTGCTAAATTATTTACAATAGCTGATGATGACGATGAAGATATGGAACTTCCTTCATTGAAAGGATAATATGGCAACAATTGAAGATTTTAATGTATTAGATATAAGAGTAGGAACAATAATTAATGTAGATGACTTTCCAAAGGCTAAAAGGCCCGCTTACAAGTTAACAATAGATTTTGGAAGTGAACTTGGAGAAAAAAAGTCATCAGCGCAAATAACAGATAAATATACTAAAGAAGAATTAATAAACAAGCAAGTATTAGCTGTTGTTAATTTTCCCAAAAGACAAGTAGCTGATTTTATGTCAGAAGTACTAGTCTTAGGAACATATAGTGAAGGTGGAGTAGTATTGATAACTCCGGATAAAAAAGTCTTAAATGGGGATAAACTAGGATAATATATCTTAGTTTTTTTAAATTTACTTGAATAATAATCTTTTGTAGAGTAAAATAAATGAAAGGGTGGTAGCATGAAAAATAATTTTAAATTATATTTAATAACTTTATTTGTAAGTTTAATCTTATTTTTATTAGAAACAATAATCTTTAAGTTTTCCGGAGCTTTAGGTTTATCAATATGTATTATAAGTCTATACTTACTAATAGGTTCAATTATTAGATTATTTCGTTTAAGTGATATTTTTGATGATAAAATAATGGAAAGAATAGATATATTGTTTTTCTAATGTTTAAAAAAATATATATAGAAATAACTAATGATTGTAATTTAAATTGTCCTTTTTGTATTCATAATAAAAGAGATAAATTGTATTTAAGTATAGAAGAATTTAAAATTATTTTAAGTAAAATTAAACCATATACCAAATATATTTATTTGCATGTTTTAGGTGAACCTTTAATACATCCTTATATAAATGAATTAATTGATATAGCAGCGAAAGATTTTTATGTAAATATAACTACTAATGGGGTATTTATAAAAGAAATAAAGAATAATAAAAATATAAGACAAATAAATATATCTTTGCATAGTAATAAGGGGAATACAAAGTATTTAGAAAATATTTTTGAAAGTGTCGAAGTTTTAAGAAAACATAGTTATATTAATTATCGTTTGTGGTTAGGGAAAAACAAGGAATTAATAAATAAACTAAATGATAAATATCATACAAGTATTAGGGGTAGTGGAAAGATTTTAGATAATGTATTTATAGATATAGATGAGGAATTTACTTGGCCTAGTTTAGAAAATAATTTATATAATGAAAGTGGTAAATGCTATGCTTTAAAAGATCATATAGCTATATTAGTAGATGGAAGTATTATTCCTTGTTGCTTAGATAGTAATAATGATATTAATTTAGGTAATATATATAAAGATGATATAAAAGATATTATGCAAAGTAAGAGAGTTGAAGATATGTTAAGGGGTTTTCAAAATAATAAAAAAGTAGAAGAATTATGTAAGCATTGTGGCTTTAAATTGGAGGGAAAAAATGAATAAATATGCATGTAAAGATAAACAATCAATATATTTAAAAAGTATTGAAAAAGACTTTAGAACACCATTTTTTAGAGATATAGATAGAATATTATATTCGCAAAGTTTCCAAAGATATATGGATAAAACGCAAGTGTTTTCTTTTAAAGATAATGATCATTTGACAAAGAGAATGACTCACGTTTTATATGTAAGTAAGATTGCCAGAACTATTGGAAGAAAATTAAAATTAAATGAAGATTTAATTGAAGCCGCGGCTTTAGGTCATGATTTAGGACATACGCCATTTGGACATGCTGGGGAAGCTATTTTAAATGATATAAGCGTTAAAGAGGGATGTGGTTATTTTAATCATAATGCTCATAGTGTTAGATTACTTATGTATATTGAAAATGATGGTAAGGGAAAGGAAATAACATTACAAACTCTAGATGCAATACTATGCCATAATGGAGAATTTGTCGAAGGAAAGTATGTACCTCATAAAAAAACAAAAGAACAATTTTTAAAAGAATATGAAGAAACTTATACTTCTAGGAATATGAAAAAATTAATACCTATGACATTAGAGGGCTGTGTTGTAAGAATTAGTGATTTAATAGCTTATTTAGGAAGAGATATAGAAGATGCTGTAAGAATGAATTTAATATCATTTTTAGATGTCCCAGAAGATATAAAAAATGTTTTAGGAACTAATAATAGAGAAATAGTAAATACAATAGTAACAGACATAATAAAAAATAGTAAGGGTAAAGATTATATTGAATTAAGTAACGAAGTATATGATGCTATTAAGAAGTTAAAAGACTTTAATTATAAATATATTTATGATAATGCTTATACTAATGAAGAAAGAAAGCATTTAAAAGATATGCTTAATAAATTGTTTTATACATACTTAGATGATTTAAAACAAAATAATATAGAAAGTAGTATAGTTAAGTCTTATTTGAAAAAATCTATGGAATATAAGACTAATACAACACTAAAAAGAGTAGTCATAGATTATATAGCTGGAATGACTGATGATTATGCATTAAAAGAATATAATAAAATAATTAATAATGAACATAATAAAAAAGAGGTGGAACATGAATTATAAAACTTATAAGTGTAATTCTTTTAATGTACATACAATAAAAACAAATAAATTTAAAACTGCTCATATGGAGATAATATTTCGGAAGAAAATAGTTAAAGAAGAATTAACTACATATTCATTACTTGCGGATATATTGTCTTTAGGTAATATTGATTATCCTAAAAGAAAAGATTTAATAGTAAAATTAGAAGAACTATATAAATCAATTATTTATGCGACAGCATTAAAAACTGGAAATATAATGAATTTTAGTGTTATAAGTGATTTTATTAATCCTGAATATATAAACGATGAATCATACTTAGAAAATATTATTAAATTAACTTTTGATTTATTACAAAGACCTAATGTTATAAATGAAGAATTTGATTTAAAATCATTTAATATTACTAAAAATAAATTAAAAAAAGAAATTGAAGCTATAAAAGATAATCCAGTTAATGATAGTGTAAGAAAAGCACTAAAAGCGATGGATAGTAATTCTCCGTCTTCATATTTTATGTTAGATAATTTAGAAGATTTAGAAAATATTACCCCATCATCACTTTATAAAGCATATAAAAGATTAATGAAAGATTTTGCTTGTGATATTTTTATAATTGGTGATTTAGATATGGATAATGTAGTATCATTAATTAAAAAATATTTTAAGAAAAGATATATTGTAGAATTAAATGAAGATTTAAAAGTAGTAAATGAAGAAAGAAAAAAAGTACAAGTAAAAGAAATAGATGGAAATAACATTCAAGCAAACTTAGTAGCTATATTTAATGTAAATAATTTAGATGAAAAAGAACAAGATATAGTAATGCACGTATTTAATTATTTATATGGTAATGGGGGTCTTACAAGTAAGCTTTATCAAAGTATTAGAGAAAAAAATAGTTTATGTTATGCAATAAATAGTATGTATTTAAAATATGATAGTTTATTGGTGGTGCAATTATCACTCGAAAATGATTGTGTAAATAAAGCTGTTAGTTTAATAAAAAAAGAACTAAAGAGTATGATTCAAGGTAATTTTTCAATAGATGAATTAAAAGATGCTTGTAATAATATGATGGTATCAATTGATATATCCGGGGATAATAATATATCAGTTTTAAATAATTATGTATTTCATGAATTTGCTAATTTAATGTTACTAGAAGACAGAAAAAAAGCATTTAAAAATGTAACGAAAGAAGAAGTAATAAATGTAGCTAGAAAGATAAAATTAAATACCATATTTACTTTAAAAGGAGGAAACTAGATGGAAGAATTAGAACTTATTGGCTTAAATGAAAAAATATATGTTTATCACACTAGCACTGGTTTACCTATATATATGTGGGTTAATGAAAAAATTAAAAGTATGTATGCTTCTTTATCAGTAAAATATGGTTCCGTTGATACTAAATTTAAAGTAGGGAAAAAAGTATATGAAGTACCAAATGGTATAGCTCATTTTTTAGAACATATTAAATTTAATATTGACGAGGATACATCTGCTCACGATGAATTTTATAAAATAGGCGGAGATGCTAATGCTTTTACGACATTTAATTATACAAGTTATATAGTAATGGCAACGGAAAAAAAAGTAGAAAATGTATCTTTGTTATTAGATTATGTTTATAATCCTTATTTTACTAAAAAGACCGTATTAAAAGAAAAAGGTATAATAATAGAAGAAGCTAATATGACCTTGGATGATCCTTATTCGGTGTGTTTTTTTGATACTTTGAAAAATACTTTTTCTAAATACAAATACCGTAATTTAATTACAGGTACAAAAGATGAAGTAAATAGCATAACTTTAGAAGATGTATCTTTAGTTTATGATATCTTTTATCACCCTAAAAATATGTTTTTATGTTTAACAGGTAATTTTAATCCTTATGAGATGGCTAAAGTAGTCGAAGAAAATTTAGAGAAAAAAGAATTTTTAGAATATCAAAATCCCGAAAAAATTAAAGATAATGAACCTAAAAAAATAGGTAAGAAAAATAATGTTGAATATATAAATATAACTAATCCTATAATAAAGGTACAAATAAAAATAGATAAGAAAAGATTTAAACTTGATGATCTAAAATTAAAATTAATATCTAGTCTAGTAATGAACATTAATTTTGGAGCAACTAGTGATTTTAATGATGATTTAATGAATAAAGAACTTATAACTTCGATGTATCCATCCACGGATATTTATGATGAGTACTTAGTATTAGGTATTACAATCAATACAAATTATGTTAATGAAGTAATTAGAAAGTTAGATAATAAGTTAAATGATTTAAGTGTTAATAAAATAGATTTTAAAAGAAAAAAGAATGCTCAAATAGCAACTTTAATATTAAATTATGAAGATGTAGAAAATGTAAACATGAACATACAAGATAATATTATAAAATATAATGAAATAATTACTAATTATAAAGGTATTATTGAAGCTTTAGATATAGAAGATTTAAACTATTTTTTAGATAATTTATCTTTAGAAAATATTGCGTATAATGTATTTATGCCAAAAGAAAACCAAGATGCGTAATCTTGGTTTTAATATTATCTATTGTAAAATTCTACGATAAGTTGTTCATTAACTTCTTGGTTAAGTTCACTTCTTTCAGGAATTCTTACATATTTACCAGATAATTTCTTTTCATCCATTTCTAGATAAGCTGGTACAGTTCTTTTTTGTTCTAATGAATCTATAATAGCAGGGTGGTTTAAAGAGTTTTCTTTAACAGAAATGATATCTCCAATTTTACATGTGTAAGAAGGAATATCAACTTTTTTACCATTTACTAAAATATGTCCATGATTAACAACTTGACGTGCACCTCTTCTAGTTCTTGCTAAACCTAAACGATAAACTAAATTATCTAATCTAGATTCTAGTAAAACTAATAAGTTTTCCCCAGCAATACCTTTCATCTTAGAAGCTTTATCAAATACTTTACGGAATTGTTTTTCATTTAAACCATAAAGAATTCTTACTTTTTGTTTTTCTTGTAATTGGATACCATATTCACTAAGTTTACGACGACGATCTTGTCCATGTTGTCCTGGTGCAAATGGTCTTTTTAAATCTTTTCCATTTTCAAGAGTAGAAAAACCTAATCTTCTAGATTTTTTATAAGCTGGTCCAGTATATCTTGCCATAAATGCTCCTTTCCATTATTTGCAAAATATTTACTTTGCTATACCAAATAAATAGGGAGTTTAAATTAATTTTTCTAGGGCAGTCCTAGATACTTTATTACACATTGGTTTTAAACACATTATTTATCGTATAACTCTGCCTAAATAACTTGCACATGTATTATATAATATATTGACTATTTGTGTCAAGTTTTAGATTTCTCGCATTTTATCTTTATTTTTATAAGGATTTTTAGGATCTATCTTATCTACAAAAAGTATTCCGTTTAAATGATCAATTTCATGTTGAAAAGCAATAGCTAAATCTTCGCGTACTCGGATTGTTTTTTTATTACCTTCAAAATCATAATATTCTACGGTAATTCTTGCATGTCTTGGCACAATACCTTCGACTTCACGATTTACGCTTAGACATCCTTCGCCTTCGCCAACATAAATTAATTCTTCACTACAACTAATTATACGAGGATTAATAATAATGTATTCTTCAAAAGTATTTTTTTCCTCTAATTCATTGGCAATAACAAATATTCTTTTTAACTTTCCTAGTTGAACAAAAGCCATTCCCATTCCTGCTCTTAAGTTGTATTTTTCAGCAATTTTTTCATCTTGGCTCATTTCTAAATACTTAATAGTGTCATAAGCAAGTTTACGATCTTCTTCACTTACGGGAAATGTTACATCGCTACTTACTTTATGTAATATTTTATTTTTTTCATCTAAAATTTTTATATTTGGTAATTCCATTTTCTCTCACCTAGGACATATTGTATCAAAAATATTAAAAAAAAGGAAGTATAATTTCCTTTTAGATTCGTTGATAAATGATTATAAACAACATGTCTACTATTTGTTTTTATAGTTCCTTCTTCAATTCATTAACATCTTCGATTGATAGGCCAGTTATTTCACAGATTAATTCGTCTGACATTTTTTTCTTTAGCATATTTATTGTTAATTCTTTTTTATTTTGTGAAACTCCGGCTTTAAAGCCAATTTCTTTTCCTGCTTCTTCGCCAAGTTCATATTCTTCTTGTTTTTTCAATTTTTCTCTGTCATAATATAGTAATAAATCAAAATTATCTGTTAATATTTTAGCTTCATCTATCATTTTTTCCATTAAATCATCTCCATTATAGATTTTTCTTAATTCTTCTTCATTATTACATACAAGAAGATATAATAAATACTCTATTTCGTTTTTCTTAAGTTTATTATAATCTTCTTTTTGCAATTTCGCAAGATTAACATCGATTATTTCTAATATGGGATGATATTCTCTACGTGTTTCTATATCAATCAATCTATTTACAACAATAAAACGATTATCACGAGAAATATCATAATTATTTAGATTAATTTGATACACCTTTTTTAATTTGTTTTTATAGGCTTCCATATTTTTTAGTTGTCTTAATACTAATTGACAAACATAAGCATTATTCTTATTTTGAATACTTTTTGATGTACTTGTATTAATCTCAACATTAACAATTGCTTCATTACTTTCAAGTAATATATCCGCATCACTATTTACAATATTTTTATTAGTACCTATATCCGTTGGCATTATTTTAAAACTAACAGACTCAAATGGTAACCCTAATATTTGACATACCGTTTTAGCAAGGCATTTTTGACCTACGTTTGTTGAATATAATTTCTTAACAATAGTATCTTTCATAAACGTTTCTGAAGTCTTAACTTTAAGCATAAAATCCTCCTTTCGCCTTTTTATTATATACATCAAAAACACCCCGTCAAGACATTCGACGAAACTAGTTATTGTTCGACAAATCAATTTACAAAAAAAGACAAATAAGTAAAATTTCTACTCATTTGTCATGTGTTTAAAGGAAAGTAAATCTTCCTTCGTTAGTTATTGTTATTATTCCAACTCCAACCAGCTCCTAGTATTATAACTAAAAGGATAAATAAAACAATCCATATAGCTCCGCCAATACCATAACCGCTAGTATAACCAGCATATTGAGGATAACATTGATTAGCTCCTGCATATCCTCCACCGTAATAGCCGGTATTTCCATAATAATACATAATATACCTCCTTTACGTATCTAATATAATTTATTAATAAATACTTGTTTTTGACATTAAAATAACCCAAGTTTTAAAAAAAATGTTTAATTTACTTTTATTTATGATAAAATCAAAATATAAGGAGTATATGTTATGGGTAAAAATTTTTCTAAAATAGATTTTCCATTATTTTTTATGATGCTTATTTATATTGTTTTAGGCTTAGTTATGATATATAGTGCTTCCAATATTACCGCAGTAGTACGTTATGGTTACGCTCCATATCACTTTTTTATAAGACAAGCTATATTTATATTAGCATCCTTATTCGTAGGATTTTTTATTATTTTAAAAATTCCAACCAGAGCCTATAAAGCATTTGCGTGGCCACTTATTTTTTTATTAATTGGTTCACTAGCATTTTTATTTGTATACGGTAAACTTACAAATCATGCTATAAGTTGGTATGATTTAAAGTTCTTTAAAGTTCAACCAAGTGAATTTGCTAAATCTATTATAGTTGTGTTTATGGCAATTTATTATAATAAATTACATTATAAAAAAGTAAAAAACATATATGCTTATTTATTTCCGTTAATACTTGCAGGAGTAGTTGTAATTTTAGTAGCTATGCAACCGGACTTAGGAAGCGCAGCAATAATAGCAGGTATAACATTTATGACATTTATAAGTATTCCAGTAGTTAAAACAAATATGTTAAAGTTTATGAAAATTATAGCCTTTTTAGCTGTAGTGGGGGTAATATTTTTTCTTTATTCTGGAAATAGTTTACTAAATAATATGCAAAAAGGAAGACTTAACTTTCAAAACCCTTGTTCAAGATATACAGAAGAAACCGGTTATCAAGTTTGTAATGGATTTATAGCTATTAATAATGGGGGACTTTTTGGAGTAGGGCTTGGTAATTCTACGCAAAAGTATTTATATTTACCAGAAGCACATACAGATTTTATATTTCCAATTATAGTCGAAGAATTAGGTTTAATTGTGGGAATATTAATTATTTTAGGTTATGCTTATATATTATTTAGAATTTTAAAAATTGCTAAATCTTCGGAAAATTTACGTTGTTCAATTTTAGCTTATGGGACATTTTGGTATTTAACATTACATATACTTGTAAATTTACTGGGAGTACTTGCTTTAGTACCTTTAACTGGGGTGCCTCTTCCTTTACTTAGTTATGGTGGTTCATTTACAGTTAATGCAATAATAATGCTTTTTGTAGTAGAAAGAGTTAGTATAGAAAATAAAATAAATAGAACTAAAAGAGAAATAAAATCTTTATAGGATTTTCAAAAACCATGCTTTTTCGTACAATATGCACGAAAAAGTGTGGCGAGAAATGTACATTTTGTACGAAATGCGATAAAATTAAAGCGGAGGCGAAAACTATGTATAGAAAAATAGAAGAAGATTTAAAGGAATGGAAAAAAGATTATAAGAGACCATTAATGTTAGTCGGGGCAAGGCAAACTGGAAAAACTTATATATTAGAACAATTTTGCAAAAGAAATTATGAAAACTATATATATATATAAATTTGGATAAAGAAGAAAATATTACTGAATTATTTGAGAAAACTATAGAACCAGATGTTATAGTAGAAAAAATAGAAATAATTAAAAATATTATAATTAATCCTGAAAATACAATAATATTTTTTGATGAAATTCAGGTTAGTGAAAGAGCAATAACTTCATTAAAATATTTTTGCGAAAGTGATAAACCCTATAAAATTGTATGTGCTGGGTCACTACTTGGCGTTAAAATAAATAGATTTAAGTCATCTTTTCCTGTTGGAAAAGTTAATATAAAGTATTTATTTCCGATGAATTTCGAAGAATATTTAAAAGCTTTAGGCGAGGAAAAATTAATTAATGAGATAAGGATCCATTATAATTCAAATGAGGCACTTATGAATCCTATTCATGAAAAAGCCTTAGAATTATATAAAAAATATTTAGTATTGGGGGGGATGCCTGCCATGATAAATAATTTTATAGAAAATGAATGTAATATATCTCATGTTGATTTTAGTTTGCAAGAACAAATTATTACATCATATTTAGCAGATATGAATAAATATACTGAAAATAGCGAAGGAATAAAAAATAGCCAAATTTATAATTCAATTCCAAAAGAGCTTGCAAGAACAAACAATGCTTTTAAGTATAGTATAGTTTCAAAAGATGCAAGAAAAATTAGGTATGAAAGTAGCTTAGATTGGTTGCTTGCTAGCAATATGGTATTAAAATGTGATTTAACTCAAAAAAATGAATCTCCTTTAAAAGCGTTTGTCAATTCAGATAAATTTAAATTATATTTAAGTGATGTAGGTTTGCTTAGGTCGCTATCAAATTTAGAATATAATGAAATAATATTGGATAAAAATAAAATGTTTAATGGTGTACTTACAGAAAATTATATAGCATGTGAACTATATTCTAAATCAAAAGAGTTATACTATTACACATTTGGTAAATATGAAATAGATTTTTTGATAAAAGTAGATGGAAATATTATTCCAATTGAAGTTAAAAGTGGCAGAAGAACAGCTAATAAGGGTTTAAATGAATACATAAAGGAGTATAATCCAAAATATAGTATAAGAATATCTTCTAAAAATTTTGGCTTTGAAAATAATATAAAATCAATACCACTTTATGCTGTGTTTTGTGTTAATGAGTAGTCCAAAGTTACTAATAAAATAAAGGCTGTATTGAAGGCCTTTATTTTTGTTTGGGACAAGGTAACATTTCATTAGTTAAGCCAATAATATAATCTGCGGAAACATTTAAATAAATGCAAATTTTGGCTAAATAAGTAATGGGCATTACATTTATTCCTTTTTCATATCTTGCATATTGCTGTTGTTTAATTCCTAAATAATCAGCAATTTCTTTTTGTGTAATGTTTCTACAGTCCCTAATCCATTTTAATTTTTCAGTATAATACATATTTTTTCACCAAATAATATATATCATTTTGTACAACACAAGAGTTGACTAATGAACACATATGTTGTAATATATTTATGACAATACAAGAGTTGTTAAATGAGGTATAAATATGAAAAAAACAATAATTTTATTTATAGGCGTTTGTTTAATTTGTTTGGGGATTCTTAATGAAAATAAAAAAGAAAATAATGAACTTTATAATGCGGATGTAATTAATAAAGAGAAAAATACATTATCGATGATGTTAGAAACAGAATTTAATAGTGGTAAATATGAAGAAACTACGGGAAGTTCATGGCCGGCGGAAGGGTATTTATTTAATTCTACATTAAGTAAGTGTAAAAATGGTAGCAGTTTAAGTTGGGATAATGATAAAAAACAAGTTATATTTGAAGGAAATACTAAAGATGATTGTTATGTTTATTTTGATAAAGAACCGTTATATTTATACAAATATATAAAAAAATTATATACAGGAGTACAAGGCGAAAATAATTTATATTATCATAATAGTAGTTTAACAAATGGAGCAGGAGATTATTCATATCGTTATGCAGGAAGTAGTGATACCACAAATAATTTTGTTTGTTTTGGATATGATTCAAAAGATGGAAGTTGTCCAACAGATAATTTATATAGAATAATTGGGGTATTTGAAAATCAAGTGAAATTAATAAAATATGATTATGCTTTATCAGCATTGCTTGGTACAGATGGATGTGCTGCCATGCCGTATTCTAAAACAGATAATGTTGGTGTTAGCAAGGGAGAGAACACAAATATTTATGCTTATCATTGGTATACAAGCTATCTTCCTTCTAATGATTGGCAAGGAAGTTGTTTAAATGAGACAAATTTAAATACTAATTTCTTAAATAATATAGGAGATAAGTGGGCAAATATGATATACATTAATAATTGGAAAATAGGTGGTAATTATAGGTCGAATATTTATCGTATTCCTTCTGTAGTTTATGAAAGCGAAATTTTAAGTAGTCGTACAACATATGATGCTAAAGTAGGTTTAATGTATATAAGTGATTATGGTTTTGCAGCTGCCCCAACTGCTTGGAATACCTTACTATATAATAAGTCTACAAACGATGATTATTCTAATTCGGATATAATTTCTGTTAATTGGATGCATATGGGACTTATGGAATGGACAATTACGCCAAGTATAGATACAAATATAGGTGTTTTTTCGATTATGCCATATGGACATATAAACGGTGATCGTAATTCATATAAGAATCATTTTGCTATAAGGCCAACCTTTTACTTAAATCCCAATGTAACTTATGTAAGCGGATCAGGCAAAAAAACAGAGCCGATTTTAATAAAATAAGAATAAAAAATAAATAAATAGAAATACTAGAAATGGTGAAGCTTATGCCTAATATACATTCTAGTATTTCTTTTGCTTTAGTAAATATTCCAATAATATTAAATCCTGTAATTAAAAATAATGATACTTCTTTTAATCAACTTCATGCTAAATGTTTAAATAGAATTAATTATATTAAGTATTGTCCTCATTGTAAAAAGAATTTAAAAGAAAAAGATATAGTTAAAGGCTACCAATTTGAAAAAGATAATTATTTAGTTTTTTCAAAAGATGAGTTAAATAAATTAAAACCAGTGAGTGAAAAAGAAATAGAAGTTATATCTTTTGTAAAAGAATCAGAAATTCCAACGTGGTACTATGAAAAGAGTTATTTTTTAAATACAGAGGGAAAAGCTAAAGCCTATAAACTATTCTTAGAAGCCTTAAAGAAAAGTAAAAAAGTTGCTATATGTAAAACTGTAATAGGAACAAAGTTTTATTACGGTGTGTTAAAGTTTATTGATGATGGTTTTATTTTTACAACATTATATTTTAAAGAAGAAGTAAATATACCTGAAAAAGATATAGAACTAAAATCTACTAGTAAAGAATTAGAATTAGCAATTAAATTGATAGATAGTATGACTTCGCATTTTGAACCGGAAAAGTATAAAGATGAATATCAAGATAGTATTAAAAAAGCTATTGATAAAAAAATGGCTGGTAAAAAAGTTGTGGGGCGTAAAAAAACATCAACGAAAAAAATTAACGACTTAATGAAAGCTTTAGAAAAAAGTTTGGAGAATAGCAAATGAATTTATGGAGTAAAGAATTTAGGCCAATGCTTTTAAAAGAAGTAGATGAACCATTTAATGATAAAAAATATCTTTTTGAAATAAAATATGATGGCATAAGAACAATAATTTTTGCAAGTCCTAAAAGCTTAGTTATTAAAAGTCGTAATGGTTTAGATATTACTACTTTATTTCCAGAGTTACAAAGTATAAGTGAACTTGTTAAAGAAAATGTAATATTTGATGGAGAAATTATATTGTTTAATGATAAAAAAATAAGTTTTAGTAGTTTACAAAAAAGAATTCATTTGAAAAATAAAAAAACTATTGAATTTTTGAGTAAGACCAATCCAGTTGTATTTATAGCTTTTGACTGTTTGTATGAAGATAAAGATTTAATTGCTTATCCCTTAGAGAAAAGAAAAAAATATTTAAATAAGTATAGTGATAGTGATACATTCATTAAAAGTAAATACATTGTAGGCGAGGGATGTAAAATATTTAAAATAGCTCAAAAACTTAATTTAGAAGGAATAATTGCAAAAGAGAAATCTAGTTTATATAAAATTAATGAAAGAAGTGATGTTTGGCTTAAGATTAAAAATTATAAGGAAGGATACTTTTATATTTTAGGGTATATAGAAAAAGAATATATTGTAGTTTTATTCCTCGGGGAAATAGTTAATAAAAAAATAAAATATGTTGGGAAAGTAAGCTTAAGTAAAAAAAGAAGTAAATGGGGGGAAATATTAAAAGTGAAACCAACCAAATTAAAGTATGATTTTATAAAAGATAAAGCTGCGATTACAATAAAACCTGAGATAAAATGTTTTGTTAAATACTTAGAAAAAACGGAAAATGGCATTTTGAGACAACCATTTATCCCTTAAAATTAATTTTTTTAAGAAAAATAACAAAAATTTGTTGATTTTACCTAAGTTTTTTGTTAATCTTAATATGTAAGGCTAGTGTCCTTATAAAAACTATATGGGAGGTAAGATTTTATGTCTAAAACAGAATTAGTAGAATTAATTGCTAAAGAAGCTGGTTTAACTAAAGCTGATGCTGCTCGTGCACTTGATGCTACAATTGTAGGAATTACTGAAGGTCTTAAAAAAGATGGAAAAGTTTCTTTAGTTGGTTTTGGTACATTCAGTGCTAAAAAAAGAGAAGCTAGAGAAGGAATTAATCCATTAACAAAAGAAGCTATCAAGATTCCTGCTAAAACAGTTGCATCATTCAAAGCTGGAAGCAAATTAAAAGAAGCTTTAAACTAATGATAAATGAAAAAGTTGGAAACAACTTTTTTTGTTTGTGAATTTTTGTTGAAAAATATTTATTTTGCCTTGAAGAGAAAAAGTACTCATGCTATAATTTTGATAGAAAATGTGTAACAAATATAAAAAAGTGTTTAGAATAAATAAGGAGGCGATATATTTGAAAAAAAGATTTATATTATTGTTGGGGTTAGGACTTACGTTTATAATTGTGCCATTCTTATTTAATACATATAGTATTTTACGATTACTAAGTGTAGCCGTAGGTACTCTTATGTGTCTGTTTAGTTTTTCGTTTCATAAAAATAATATTTTAATACGTATTATTCTATTAATTATATTATTAGGCGGGACTTTTAGTGTAGATTTATTGCTTGTATCAAAATATACAAGAGTACCAATTTTTGCTCGTAATATTGAAAGTAGTGAAAATGTAAAAACGTATAATAGTTTCTTTTACCGTGTATATGATTGTAATGGAAAGAAAACATTTGATAAGGGATACAATTTAAGTTATGTTTGTGATTTAAATGATTTAAAAGAAATAAATATTGTAGATTTATTAAGTGATCCTAAAAAAGGATATAATGAATACAAAGAAAAGTTTGTAAATGTTTTAGGAAAAATAAGTAAGATTACAGGTAAAGAAAGTATTGAGTTAGCATTATATAGTAAAAATGAAAATAGTTTAAATGGCAATGTATCTTTTAATTTAAATTATAATTTGCAAATTAATACTAATGAAGATTTAAGTAAGTATAGAATATATGACTATATAAATGTATATGGAAGAGTAAGTGAAATAAAGAAAACTGAACAAGGTTATACGTTAGTTTTAAAAGATACGCTTTTAGTTCCTTGTGATTTATATAATGAATATTCGTATGAAATTGTAAATAGTGATACGAAAGCATTAACTAATTTAGTAAGCGATAAAAATTATTACTATTATGGAATTAGTTCTTTAAATATAAAGTATGATAATGATAATATTTATGAATTAAGTTATTTACTTACGGATAATAGATTTACGTGGAATGATTTAATTAAGAGTAGTTCTTATGAAACTCTTAAAGATGATGAAGAACAAGAAATTGCTAAATATTATATATTAGATAAATTTAATTTACTTGATTGTCATAATGGTAAAAAGATTGTGATAAATAAAAATTTCAAAGTAAATAAAGATATATGTGATTTGAATTTAAAATAAGGGAAAAACTATTCAAAAACAATTGACCTTGAATAGTTTTTTTAGTATACTAAAGATACGTTTTAAGAAAAGGGGACTTGGCCTTTGGAACATTATTTTACTAATAACGAAAATTTAAAAAGTGAGTTACGAAAAATTGAATATATATATGAAGATAAAAGATTTTGCTTTTTTAGTGACAATGGAGTTTTTGCCAAAAATAAAATCGATTATGCTTCAAGAGTTTTAATGGAAGCATTTATAGAAAAACATAACGAAGAAAAAGGCAAAAAAATATTGGATGTTGGCTGTGGTTATGGTTTTTTAGGAATTACAATTGGCAAACTTATTGATGCAAAAGTTGATTTTGTAGATGTAAATAAAAGGGCATTACACTTATGTGATATGAATATAAAAGAAAATAAAATAAATGGTGTTTGTTATGAGAGTAATGCTTATGAAAATGTAAAAAATAAATATGATTATATAATAACCAATCCGCCAATTAGGGCTGGTAAAGCAATAGTTTTAAACATTTTAAATGGTGCTAAAAATCATTTAGAAAAGGATGGAGAACTTTGGTTTGTTATTAATAAAGACCAAGGGGCTAAATCGACAAAAAAAGCACTTATGGAGTGTTATAATGTTGATATTGTTGCAAAAAGTAAGGGATTTTATATTTTTAAAGCAAAAATAGATTGACAAATTTTGTTTTTAGCTTTAAAATTTTAAATTGGTGGCGTATTTATTTTTTTATGAAAAATACGGAAAAAATAGTCTAAAAAAAATTGTGTATGGGGTGATATCGTGGCTTATAAATTAAAAAAATTTGGTGACTATCGTGAAAGAAGAAGTTTTTCAAAAACTAATAATGTTCTAGAATTGAATGATTTATTGGAAGTGCAAAAGAAATCTTACCAAAATTTCTTAGAAAATGGAATTAAAGAAATTTTTGAAGATTTATTTCCTGTGGAAAGTTTTACAGGTAATATATCTTTAGAATTTGGTGATTACTATTTTGATGAACCAAGATATTCAATTAAAGAAGCAAAAGAAAGAATGGTAAACTATGCGGCTCCGTTAAAGGTAGAAGCACGGCTTTTTATTCATGAAACAGGAGAAGTTAAAGAACAAACTATATTTCTTGGGGATATGCCTTTAATGACTGAAGCTGGAACATTTATTATAAATGGGGCAGAAAGGGTAATTGTCTCACAATTAGTAAGAAGTCCAAGTGTTTATTTTAAAAAAGAAATTGATAAAAATGGACGTCATATAATTGGTGGGGAATTAATTCCTAATAAAGGGACATGGCTTGAATACGAAACAGATGCTCGAGATGTTTTATATGTAAGAATTGATAGAACAAGAAAAGTAACTGTTACAACATTACTTAGAGCTTTAGGTTTATCAAGTGATGAAGATATAATTAAATTATTTGGAGATAATGATTATATTAAAAATACATTAGAAAAGGACAGTTCAAGTAATACGGATGAAGCATTAATTGAAATTTATGAAAAATTAAGACCGGGAGAACCAGCTACATTAGATTCTTCAAAAAATCAACTTGTTACAAGATTCTTTGATAGATTCCGTTATGATTTAGCTAAGGTTGGTAGATATAAATTTAATAAGAAATTAAATGTTATAGATAGATTAGAAGGTTTAACTCTTGCAGAAAGTTTAATTAAAAATGATGAAGTTATTGCTGAGGCTGGAACTGTAATTACAAAAGAATTACTAGAAGAATTAAAACCATTATTTGAAGAAGGATTAAACTTAAGAGAAGCTTTAATTAATGAAGAATTAGATGATTATAAAATGATTCAAGTAATTAAAGTAGTAGATCCTAAAGATAATAAGAAGGCTATCAATATTATTGGTGTAGATCAAAGCGTAGATGTAAGAAGATTAACAATTCCAGATATTTATGCATCTTTAAGTTATTATATTAATTTACATTCAAATATAGGTCATGATGATGAAATAGATAACTTAGGAAATCGTCGTGTTCGTCAAGTTGGTGAATTAATTCAAAACCAATTTAGAACTGGTATGTCAAGAATGGAAAGAGTAATTAGAGAAAGAATGACTACTCAAGAAATTGATACTGTTACTCCGAAGACATTAATTAATATAAGACCAGTTACAGCAGCTTTAAAAGAATTTTTTGGATCAAGCCAATTATCAAAATTTATGGATCAAATAAATCCAATAGCTGAGTTAACTGATAAAAGACGTTTATCAAGTCTAGGGCCTGGAGGTTTATCAAGAGATCGTGCTGGTATGGATGTTCGTGACGTTAATGCATCACACTATGGTCGTATTTGTCCAATAGAATCACCAGAAGGTCAAAATATTGGGTTAATTACATCACTTGCAGGGTATGCAAAAATAAATGATTATGGCTTTATTATGACTCCATATCATAAAGTAAAAGATGGTGTAGTTACTGATGAAGTTGTATATATGACTGCGGATGAAGAAAGAGGACATGCTATAAGTCAAGCTGCGGTTAAATTAGATGATAATAATAAAATTATAGATGATGAAGTAGTAGTTCGTGTTAATGGTGATACTGTTTATGTTAAAAGAGAACAAGTTGATTTCATGGACGTAGCTCCAAGTCAAGTTGTAGCTGTTACAACAAGTTGTATACCATTCCTTGAATTTGATGATGCCCATAGAACATTAATGGGTGCAAATATGCAACGTCAAGCTGTACCTTTATTAGAAGCAGAAGCTCCAATAGTTGGTACAGGTGTTGAATATATAGCAGCTCGTGATTCAGGTTCTACAATAGTATGTAAAGCAGATGGAGTTGTTGAATATGCTGATGGACTACAAATAATAGTTAAAACATTAAACGGAAAAGATACATATCATTTAGCTAATTATGAACGTAGTAATGCCTCAAGTTGTATTAATCATCATCCTTTAGTTAAAAAAGGTGATAAAGTACATCGTAATCAAGTTATAGCCGATGGACCTTCAACAGAAAAAGGTGAACTTGCCTTAGGTAAAAATTTAACAGTTGCATTTATGACATATAATGGATATAACTATGAAGATGCTGTAATATTAAATGAAAGATTAGTAAAAGATGATATTTATACATCACTACATATATCTCACTATGATATAGATTGTCGTGATACAAAACTTGGACCTGAAGAAATTACTCGTGATATTCCAAATGTTGGTGAAGATGCACGTAAAAATTTAGATGCTGATGGTATTATTAAAATTGGTACTGAAGTAAGAGAAGGGGATATTTTAGTTGGTAAAGTAACTCCGAAGGGTGTTCAAGAGTTAACTAGTGAAGAAAAACTATTACATGCTATATTTGGAGAAAAGACAAGAGAAGTAAGAGATACATCTTTACGTGTTGAACATGGTGCTGGTGGGTTTGTTCATGATATTAAAGTTTATACAAAAGAAAATAGTGATGAATTACCTGCGGGTGTATCAAAAATTATTCGTGTATATATAATTCAAAAACGTAAAATTCAAGTTGGGGATAAAATGTCTGGTCGTCATGGTAACAAAGGGGTTATTTCACTTATTTTACCAGAAGAAGATATGCCTTATTTACCAGATGGTCGTCCAGTTGATGTTATGCTTAATCCATTAGGTGTTCCATCTCGTATGAACATTGGACAAATCTTAGAATTACACTTAGGTATGGCTGGTAAAAAATTAGGCGTTCATTATGCAACTCCAGTATTTGACAGTGCTACTTGGGAAGATATTTCTGAAGAAATGAAGGAAGCTGGTATGGCTCCGGATGGTAAAGTAACTCTTTATGATGGACGTACAGGTGATGCTTTTGATCATCGTGTTAATGTTGGTGTTATGTATATGGTTAAACTTCACCACATGGTTGATGATAAATTACATGCTAGAGCAACAGGACCTTATTCACTTGTTACACAACAACCTTTAGGTGGTAAAGCACAATTTGGTGGTCAACGTTTCGGAGAAATGGAAGTTTGGGCATTATATGCTTATGGTGCATCTCATGTGTTACAAGAAATTTTAACTGTTAAAGCTGATGATATTACTGGACGTGTTAAAGTTTATGAAGCTTTAGTTAAAGGTAAAACAATTGACCAAGCTGGAGTACCTGAATCATTCCGTGTTTTAGTTAAAGAATTTCAAGCTTTAGGATTAGATGTTCAAGTTGTGGATAACGATGATAAAGTTTTAGAATTTAAAGATGTTGAAGAAGACGAAGATGATAAAGATACCTTTAGAATTGATGAAATTGAAGTTACAACTAAAGAATTAAATCATGAAGAAGAAACAAATGAAGAAGTGGAAGATGACTTTTTAGAAAGTGATAATTTAGATGATCTTGAATTTCCAGGAGATATTGAAGAAGATTTAAATGAAGATGGGTTAGGTGAATAAAAATGATAGATGTTAGTAAATTTAAAGGAATTAAAGTTAGTATTGCTTCACCAGAAAAGATTCGTGCTTGGTCTTATGGAGAAGTAAAGAAACCAGAAACTATAAATTATCGTACACTTAAACCGGAAAGAGATGGGCTATTTTGTGAAAAAATATTTGGACCATCTAAAGACTTTGAGTGTTCTTGTGGAAAATATAAAAGATTAAGATACAAAAACATTGTTTGTGATCGTTGTGGTGTTGAAGTAACTAGAAGTAAAGTACGTAGAGAAAGAATGGGGCACATTGAACTTGCTGCTCCTTGTTCTCACATCTGGTTCTTTAAAGGAGTTCCATCTAAAATGGGTCTTGTCCTTGATATGTCACCACGTGATTTAGAAGAAGTTTTATACTTTGTAAGTTATGTGGTAATTGATCCAGGAAATGCTCCGCTTGAAAAGAAACAAACATTATCTGATAAAGAATATCGTGCTTATTATGAAAAATATGGTAATAGTTTTAAAGTTGGCATGGGTGCTGAAGCTATTAAGGAATTATTAAAAAGAGTAGA
This sequence comes from uncultured Bacilli bacterium, assembly GCA_934086815.1. Lineage (GTDB taxonomy): Bacteria > Bacillota_I > Bacilli_A > RF39 > UBA660 > Onthocola_B. Next base: position 6,593 of record CAKOIM010000004.1, on the reverse strand, counting down.
TATTGATAAAGAAGTAGAAGACTTAAGACGTGATTTAGAAGATGCAACTGGTCAAAAAAGAATTCGTCTAGTTAAAAGATTAGATTGTTTAGTTGCATTCCAAGAATCTGGTAATAAACCTGAATGGATGGTATTAGATGTTTTACCAGTAATTCCACCAGAATTACGTCCGATGATTCAACTTGATGGTGGCCGTTTTGCTACAAGTGATTTAAATGATTTATATCGTCGTATAATTAATAGAAATAATCGTTTAAAGAAATTACTTGAACTAGGAGCTCCATCAATAATTGTTCAAAATGAAAAGCGTATGCTTCAAGAAGCGGTGGATTCATTATTTGATAATGGTCGTCGTGGTAGAAGTATTACGGCTGCATCAAATAGACCTTTAAAAAGTTTATCTAGTATGCTAAAAGGTAAACAAGGACGTTTCCGTCAAAACCTATTAGGTAAAAGAGTAGATTACTCTGGTCGTTCAGTTATCGTTGTTGGACCAAATTTAAAAATGTATCAATGTGGTTTACCAAAAGAAATGGCTATTGAACTTTTTAAACCGCATGTAATAAATGGTATTGTTGAACGTGGTCTTGCTCATAACATTAAGGGAGCTAAAAAACTTATTGATACTCGCGATGAATCAGTATGGGATATTGTTGAAGATGTAATTACTGAATATCCAGTATTATTAAATAGAGCACCTACACTACATAGACTAGGTATTCAAGCTTTTGAACCAGTATTAGTAGGTGGTAAAGCTATAAGACTACATCCATTAGTTTGTACTGCATTTAATGCCGATTTCGATGGTGATCAAATGGCTGTTCACGTTCCTTTAAGTGAAGAAGCAAAAGCTGAAGCTCGTATTTTAATGCTTGGTGCTAATAATATCTTAAATCCAAAAGATGGAAAGCCAATCGTTACACCATCACAAGATATGGTATTAGGTAACTGTTATTTAACTATTGAAAAAGCCGGAGAACCTAATGAAGGACATGTATATAAAGATCCTAATGAAGCTTTAATGGCTTATGAAAGAAAAGAAATTACTCTACATACGCGTATAGCTATTCCTGTAAATTCATTTAAATATAAATTATTTGCAGATAATGAAAAGGATAAATATTTAGTTACTACGGTAGGTAAAATTAAATTTAATGAAATATTACCAGATACATACCCATATGTTCAAGAAGGTACTAAGGAAAATATAGAAGGGTTAACACCAGATAAATATTTCTTGGAAATGGGTACAAATATTCCAGAAGCAATAAAAAATATGGAATTAGTTCAACCATTTATTCAAAAAACATTAGGTCAATTAATTGCGCAAGTATTTAAAAGATATAAAACTACTGAAACATCAATTATGCTTGATAAATTAAAAGACTTAGGATTTAAATATTCTACAATTGCTGGTATAACAGTATCTATTGATGATGTTGTAAGAAGTGAGAAAAAAGAAGAAATAATTGAGGAAGCTAAGAAGAAAGTTGATAAAATTAATAAACAATATCAAAGAGGTTTAATTACAGAAAATGAAAGATATACTAGTGTAATTGAACTTTGGACAAAAGCAACTGATGATGTTAAAAACGAATTAAAAGAAATTAGTGAAAACAATTATGAAAATCCAATATTTATGATGATGAACTCAGGTGCTCGTGGTAAAATTTCTAACTTTACTCAACTTGCTGGTATGCGTGGATTAATGGCAAAACCAGATGGTTCAACTGTAGAAATTCCAATTACTTCATCATTTATTGAAGGTCTAACAGTGTCAGAATTCTTCTTATCAACTCATGGTTCTCGTAAAGGTGATGCCGATACGGCTTTAAGAACTGCGGACTCAGGATATTTAACTAGACGTTTAGTAGATGTTGCTCAAGATATAATTGTTAAAGATTATGATTGTGGTTCAGTACAAGGTTTAGTTGTATATGATTTACTTAATGAAAAAGATAATTCTGTTATCGAACCACTTTCTGAACGTATTTTAGGAAGATTTGCATCAAAACGTGTAATAAATCCTGAAACTAAGGAAGTAATTGTTAATGCTGGTGAAATGATTAATGAAAATGCTGTTGCAAAGATCGTTAAAGCTGGTATTAAAAAAGTTGAAATTAGAAGTGTCCTTACATGTAAAGCTGATAATGGTGTTTGTCAAAAATGTTATGGACGTAACCTTGCAACTGGTAACTTAGTTGAAAAAGGGGAAGCCGTAGGTATTATGGCTGCTCAATCAATTGGAGAACCTGGTACTCAGTTAACTATGCGTACATTCCATACAGGTGGTGTAGCTGGTGGTGATGATATCACTCAAGGGTTACCAAGAGTAGAAGAATTATTTGAAGCTCGTATACCAAAAGGAAAAGCAACAATTGCTGAAATTGCTGGTAAAGTTATTGGTATTGAAGAACAAAATGGTAAACATACAATTACGATTGAAAATGAAGCTGGTGTTAGAGAACATGTTACAAATTATAATATGAAGTTACGTGTTTCTATAGGAGATATGGTAGAAGCTGGGGATAGATTAACAGAAGGTGTTATATCACCTAAGGAATTATTAGCTGTTACAGATCCACTTACAGCCCAAGAATATATCATGAAAGAAGTTCAAAAAGTATATAAACTTCAAGGTGTTGATATTTCTGATAAACATATCGAAATCATTGTTAAGAGAATGATTAATAAAGTAAGAATAACAGATGCTGGAGATACAGACTTTGTTGAAGGCTTAGCTGTTTCCCTAAGAGAATTTACTAAAGGTAATAAACCATACATTTTAGAAGGAAAAACACCTGCTAAAGGTAATCCAATTATGCTTGGTATTACTAAGAGTTCTCTAGAAACTGATTCATTCTTATCAGCTGCATCATTCCAAGAAACTACGAGAGTTTTAACAGATGCTGCAATTCATGGTAAAGTAGATAATTTAGTTGGTCTAAAAGAAAACGTTATCATTGGAAAATTAATTCCTGCAGGTACAGGTTATAAACAATATAGTGATATAGCTTTAGAACTTGAAAAAGATTTAATTGAAGATGATGCTCAAGAAGCTTTAGAAGATAAATTATTAGATAACGAAGATTTATTAAATTATTCAAGTGAAATAGATGTTTAATCTATTTCATTTTTTTTCAAAAAAACCTTACGTTTTGTAAGGCCTATTCATTATCATTTAAATAATTTTCATTTACTTCATCTATAATTTCTTCGATATCTTCATCATCGACAATTTCTTCATAATCATCATAATCATCTTCGACACTTATTTTAACTTTAGCATCCCCAACTATTTCGACGCCCATTTCTTTTTCTATATCTAAATTTATAATACCATTTTCAATTTTTACATTAGATACTGTAGGTTGTTTTAAACATCTAACAATTATTTCACTTGCACTATCTATATTACTATCATTTTTTATTGGAACATTTAACTTATCTGTATAACTAAATTTTTTAGTTGTAACCGCAGTTTTTTTATCAGTGTCATAAGAATACCATACATTAACATCAAATGATCCATTAACTAAAACTGCACCATCATTTCCTTTGGTACCATTAAAAGAATGATTAATTACCCAACAACCTAAAACAGTGTTTGCATTTTCTTCTGGTTTTAAATTATACTCTTGACTATTTGTTTTCTTGGCTTTTCCTATGACAGCTTTAGTAACTATTTCTTTATAACTAGACAATATATATCACACTCCTATTTCAATATATGCAATAACTAGACAAAAGTACACACAATTTGTTATACTAAAAAGGGAGATGATGATAGTGAAAGATGATTGTTTATTTTGTAAAATTGTAAGAAAGGAAGTACCTGCTTTAATATTATATGAAGATGATGACATCTTAATTATGTTAGATGCTTATCCTAATACGGATGGTCATACATTAGTAATTCCTAAAAAACATTATGAAGATATATATGATACTCCGGAAGATGAATTAAAAAATATATTTAATAAGGGGAAAGATGAAGCATTAAAGCTAATGAAAAACTTAAATAAAGATTCTTTAACATTTTTAATAAATTATGGTAATGATCAAGTAATTAAGCATTTACATTTACATTTGCTTCCAAATTTTCAAAATCCGACGCATAATATAGATAAAGAAGAAATATATAATATAATGAATAAAGATTAATATGAAAAAAAGAAATAGAAAAGTTAAATCATATATTAAATATTTACTTTTAGGCCTATTAGTAATAGGTTTTTTTGCATTTAAATATTTTAATAATATAAATATAAACGATAATACAAATGAGTATTATAATGCAGATAATACTTTAGAAAAGAATAACAAAAAAGTAGATGAAGTATATAAATTAAAACTTTTAGCAACTGGGGATGGGCTAGTTCATAGTGTTATTTTTAATAATTATAAAACTAGTAATGGGTATGATTTTACTCCGGCTTTAATGTATGTAAAAGATATAGTAAAACAATATGATATTGCTTATTATAATCAAGAGACTCCTTTAGGTGATGAATCTATTCCTTATAGTGGATATCCTAGATTTTATGTACCATCTAGTTTTGCTGATGCTATGTATGATGCGGGATTTAATACTGTTTCTTTAGCATCTAATCATTCTTTTGACCGTGGAGAACAAGGTGTTATAAATACCTTAAATTACTTTGAGAATACTGATTATTTATATAGTGGAATGAATAAAAGTGAAGAAGATAGAAAAAATTATAATATAAAAGAAAAAAATAATATTACATATGCTATGTTATCTTATACAACAATTGATAATGGATTAAGTACTCCGCAAAATAAAAGTTATTTAGTAAATAAATTTGATAAAGAAAAGGTAAAAGAAGATATTGAAGCTCTAAGAGATAATGTTGATATATTAATTGTTGCTATGCATTGGGGTATTGAGTATATTGATGAACCAAATAAAGAGGAAGTAGATATTGCCAATTTTTTAGCTGATTTAGGCGTTGATATTATAATTGGTAATCATCCGCATATTTTACAACCAATAGAAAAAATTAAAAATACAATAGTTATGTATTCTTTGGGGAATTTTATATCTAATCAATATGGAACGAATGATTATAATAAATTAGTTGGTTTTATGGCCACTTTAGATATAACAAAAACTATAAAAGAAAATAAAGAAATAAATATTAAAATAGATAATTTAGGCGGAGAATTAATATTTACAAAATATGATGGTAATCCGATAAATACTGCGGTTCATAAAAATCATCAAGTTATACCTTTTAGTATGATTGATGAAACTTATTTAAAAGATTATGAGAGATTGTATAATAAATATACAGCACTTTTAAAATCAAAGGGTTGTGATTTAAATATTACTCCGTTAAAAGCAAAATAATTATAGACTTGTGTTAATTCACAAGTTTTATTTACTTAAACATAATAATTTGTTAAAATATATTCACTTAGGGGGATACTTATGTATTTAAAAACAATTGAAAATATTAGAAAAGTAGAATTGTTAAGTTGGCTAATTTTAAATATTTTATATAAGAATAATATTACAGATATAACTAATATAGAAGTTTATTATAATGCCCTTAATATGATAAGAACACTTGATGTAGTTACATTTGCCTATACTGAAAAAATAACTAAAGAATATAAAGAATTAAAAGAAATGTATTTAGAAATTGTTAAAAATACATCTGATACATTAAAAGAATTAGATATTCAAAGACCAGTTGATTTATTTGTTTTCTACATTTATTTATATCGTAATGGTTACTTATCTTATAATCATTCTTTTAATTATAGTATGAATATGAAAGATTTTGCAGCTCTTAATGGTTTAGATGTCGTAAGGGGAAAAGGAGTGTGTCGTTCAATTTCTTCGTTATTTACAGATTTATGTGTAGAATATGGCTTAGAAGCATCAAATTTATTAGTGCATACTAAAGGAGATACATGTAGTAATTTGCAAAATTTATCCCAAAGAGATTTAGATGTCGAGGTAAATGGTAGTGCTAGTAATTTATTTATGAAACTTGTAGAAGTTATGCCTTTACCCAATCATATGATCACCTTAGTAGGGGACAGTGAAAATAGTTACGTGTTTGATCCAACAAACGATGGCTATTTACAATATGCAGGAATTAATAAATTTATTATTCCAGATAGTAACTCTCTTAATATGAAAAATAGTGTAATTATTAAAACTATTCAAAAAACTTTAGGTTTATCTTCTTCTTTAAGTATTATGAAAATACATAAAATATTAAAAAGACCAAATATTAGTAATGATGAATACATAATGCAATATCGTGAAGCTTTAGAATTATGTGAAAAAAATGAATTGTTATTTGCTAAAATTTATCAATTAAATAAAGACTTATATAATGATATATATGAAATTTGTAAAGAACAATCTGATTTTCTTAGAAGATTTATTCCATTAATACCAGGCGAAAAGGTTTTAAAAAGAGTTAAATAATTAATCAAAAAAGCTTGACAATAATGTTAAGAATATCTTACAATCTAAATATAAGAGGCTTCGGGATAAGAGGCTTCGGGATAAGAGGCTTCGGGATAAGAGGCTTCGGGATAAGAGGCTTCGG
>CAKOIM010000003.1 GCA_934086815.1 uncultured Bacilli bacterium | reverse complement strand
TATTGGAATTTTTAATTGTTTTTACAAAATAAAAGACAAATAAGTAAAATTTCTACCTATTTGTCAACAGTCTGAAAAGTAATTAATTTTACTTTTTTATTTTTATAGAAATAATAGTTTCATTTAGTCCTTCTTCTTTAAAAATTTCACATTTTGTTTGGTCTAAATTCAAATCTTTAATTTTATCCATTACTGTATCAGCATAATCAGGTACCAAAGAACTTTCTGGTAAAAAATCATCTAACAATTCAATATCATCTAAATTTTCATATACCGGTTCAAATGTTGGCATTGTTTTTTCTTCAGTATTTAAATTAGCCGCGGAATCTTCCAAAAAATTAAAAAATTTATTAGGTATTTTTTCTGGTGTTCCAAAAAATGAATCCGGATTAACTTGAGCTTCGACTTGTTTTTGAACAGGAACTATGTCTTCGGAATTATTAAGCATATGTTCAATATTTGGCATTTTATTAACACTATTATCCATAGCACTATCACCCTCTTTTATTATGTCTTCTAATTGTTTAACTGTTAATCTTTCCTTTATTATTCTTTCTAATAATTCTCTTTGTTTTTCATGTTTAGAAATTTTTAGTAAAGTTCTAGCATGTCTTTCAGAAATTTTTTCTTGAATTACAGCTTCTTGCACTGCATCATCTAAAGTTAATAAACGTAATTTATTAGAAATAGCCGATTGAGATATCCCCATTTTGCGAGCCAAGTCCTCTTGAGTCATATACCCCTTATCTAATAAAGCTTGATACGATTTAGCTTCTTCAATAGCTGATAAATCTTTTCTTTGTATATTTTCTACAATAGCTACTTCCGCCGATGTATTATCATCTAAATCAGAAATAATCGCCGGCACATTAATTAAACCAGCCATCTTCGCTGCTTTATATCTTCTTTCACCAGCAATAATTTCATATTTATCATTTTTTTTACGCAAAAGAAGAGGTTGAATTATCCCATGTTGCTTAATAGATCCGGCCAAATCACTTAACGCTTGATCGTTAAAGTTAAGTCTTGGTTGAAACCGGTTTGGTAATATATCTTCAATGGGAATTTGTAACACTTCTACTTTTTTTTCTACACTTTCATTCACATTTATCAACCCTATTCTTATTTAATTTTATCTTAGTTTCAACTATTTTTCAACGGTTTTTTAATTATTTTATCATAACTACGCAAATTATCTAATTTACTCTTAGATATTTTTTTAATTTTAACTATATTTCTTTCTCCACAATTTTCATATAAAGTAAATGTAGCAATATTATCTATTATTCCCTTCATTTTTTCAACGGCATATAAAGCTTCATCTATTTCTTCTTTATTACTACCTTTCATTGCCACAAAATATTTATCCTCCTTTACTAAAGGCATAGCTAATTCTGTTAAAACAGACATATTACTTACAGCCCGAGCCGTTACACAATCAAAATAATTTAAGTATTCTTTCCATAAGTTTTCTACCCGATCATTAATAATATTTATATCATTTATACATAATTTTTCACATAAAGAGAATAAAAACTTTGTTTTTTTGTTATTGCTATCCACTAAAGTTACTTTAAGATTAGGAAAAAATATTTTTAATACCATTCCTGGAAACCCAGCGCCCGTTCCAAAATCTAATAATGTTTCACATTCATTTAAATCTATTACTTTAGAAATAGTTAAACTATCATAAAAATGTTTACAATATATATCATCAATATTTTTTATAGCAGTTAAATTAGTATGTTCATTATATTCAAGCAAAAATTTAGCATATATATCTAATTTTTTTAGTTTATCTTCATTAATCGAAATATTTAAATTCTTAACACTATTTACAAATTCTTCTTTATTCATTTTTATTATATTCCTTTTTCAAATACACAGATAAAACAGATATATCTACAGGGTTAACTCCGCTAATACGTGAAGCTTGAGCAATTGTCTTAGGTTTTACTAATTCTAGTTTTTGTTTTGCTTCACTAGCTAAATTACTTACTCTTTTATAATCTATATCATCAGGTATTTGTTTACTTTCTAATTTATTTAATTTTTCTACTTCTTTATAAGCTTTTTTAATATAACCATCATATTTAGCATTTATTTCCACTTGTTCTTTTACTTTATCATCAAAATTAATATTGATAAATTTTTCTATAAAATTCATATTTACTTCCGGACGTTTTAATAAATCATAATAACTTATACTTGCACTTGGAATACTAACGTTATTTTCTATAAACACTTCCTTTGTATTATCGTTTATTTTTAATTTTTCTTGACTTAAATATAATGTTAATTTTTGTATATTTTCTTCTTTTTCTAATAATTTTTTATATTGTATTTCGCTAATTGTACCAGCATTATAGGCAAAATGTCTCAATCTTAAATCAGCATTATCTGATCTTAATAAAAGTCTAAATTCCGCTCTACTTGTAAGCATTCTATAAGGCTCAATAGTACCCTTTGTTACTAAATCATCAATTAACACACCAATATAAGCATCACTTCTTTTTAATATTAATGGTTCTTTATTACTCAATGATAAACTAGCATTAATACCTGCAATTATACCTTGTCCAGCAGCTTCTTCATATCCACTCGTTCCATTTATTTGACCAGCTGTATATAAATTTTTTATAACTTTATTTTCTAAACTTGGTTCAATTTGTAAAGGATCAATGGCATCATATTCAATAGCATAAGCATATTTAACTATTTTAGCATTTTCTAATCCTTTAAGACTATGAACCATTAAATCTTGTATATCTTCCGGCATACTCGTTGAAAAGCCTTGTAAATACCATTCATCTTTATATATACTTTCTGGTTCTAAAAATAATTGATGTCTTTCTTTATCTTTAAATCTTACTATCTTATCTTCAATAGATGGACAATATCTTGGACCAATACCTGTTGCGTAACCACCATACATAGCAGATTTATCTAAATTATCATTAATAATTTTATGTGTTAATTCATTTGTATAAAGTAAAAAGCATGACTTTTGCTTCATTATATCATAACTAGGTTCATCATCAAAACTAAATGTCCAATAAGTACTATCGCCCTTTTCTTCTTGTAAAACGTCAAAATTAATACTATCTTTTTTTATTCTTTGAGGTGTCCCAGTTTTTAATCTAATTATTTTAAGTCCATATTCTTGTAATTTTTTAGATAAATAATTACTTCTTCTTTCTCCATGAGGTCCTCCAGGTGTATTTTTACTACCTACTAAAATATTTCCACAAAGATATGTTCCTGTAGTTAAAATAACTTTTTTACCATAGATTTTTTCATCATTTTCAGTAATTATTCCTTTAACTTCATTATTTTCAACAATTAAATCTTCTACCAAACTTTCTTTTATAGTTAAATTTTCTAACTTAGTTAATATATCTTGCATCATTTTAGGATATGTTACTTTATCAGCTTGTGCTCTTAAACATCTTACTGCCGGACCTTTAGAGTTATTTAGCATTTTTATTTGTAAATGAGTTTTATCAGCCACTTTACCCATTAAACCACCCAAAGCATCAATTTCACGCACAATTATTCCTTTAGCAGTCCCTCCAATCGAAGGATTACACGGCATATCACCTATATTTTTTATATTTCCAGTAATTAATAGAGTTTTATTCCCCATTTTAGCAGAAATATGAGCCGCTTCAATCCCAGCATGTCCACCACCAACAACTATAATATCATACATTTATTTCACCTACTTTCCTAAACAAAAATTACTAAATATTTCATCAATTAATTCATCTTTATAACTATCGCCTATAACTTCACCAAGGTAATTCCATACATTTTTTAAATCTATTTCTAATATATCTACTTGCATACCTAGTTTAATATTTTCTTCAACACTTATAAGTGATTCATAAGCTTTATTAACTAAATCAATTTCTCTAACATTTGTCAAATAACTCATGTCTTTATTAACTATCTCTTTTAAATTTAATTTAGCAATTATTTCATTTTTTAAATTATCTAGACCATATACATCTATAGTATTTCCATAGATAATTTCTTGTTTTATAAAACTTGTATTTAATTTATTTTCTAAGTCATCTTTATTAACATAAACTATCAAGTTATTGCTGTTATATTTTTCGTATAACTTTATTTCTTCATCAGTTATTACTTCATTGTTATTTAATACAAATAAAACTAAATCTGCATTTTCTGCGGTTTTCTTACTTTTATCTACGCCAATTTTTTCAACTAAATCTTCGGTATCTCTAATTCCAGCCGTATCTATAAAATTTACTTCTACTCCATTTAATGTAATACTTCCTTCTACTATATCTCTAGTAGTCCCCGGAATATTCGTAACAATAGCTTTTTCTTCATCTAATAAATGATTTAAAATACTACTTTTTCCTACATTGGGTTTTCCAATAATAGCAATATTTATTCCATTTTTTATAATTCTTCCATTTTTAGCACCATCTATTAATTTTAATAAATCAACTTTTATATCTTTTATGTACTCTTCCATTAAATTGTTTGTAACTTGTAATTCATCAACATATTCCGGATAATCAATATTAACTTCAATATTAGCTAAAATCTTAGCTATTTTATTTCTAATTTCTTTAATTATTTTTGTTAATTTTCCATCGACGTTATTAATAGCAAGTGTTCTTGCAGCATCCGTTTTAGCAACAATTAAATCATTAACAGATTCTGCTTCTAAGAGATTTATACGGCCATTTAAATATGCCCTTTTCGTAAATTCTCCTGGTTCAGCTAATCTACATCCAACATGCAATAACAATTCTAATATTTTTTTTGTAGTGTTTATTCCACCATGACAATTTATTTCCACAATATCTTCCGTTGTATAGGTTCTTGGTGATTTCATAACCATTACTAAAACTTCGTCAATTAGTTCATCATTATATTTAATATAACCATAATTAATCGTATGACTTTCGACCTTTGTTAAATCCTTGTTAAATATCATACTTACGTATTTTAAAGCTTCACTTCCGGTAACTCGAACAATAGATATTGCTCCTTCTCCTAAAGAAGTAGAAATTGCTGCAATAGTATCTTCCATAAAAAACGCTCCCTTAACGGAAGTATTGTATCATTTTTCTTTATAAATGTCTATTAGCATTAATAATTTCACTTGAAATCTCAGTATATATAAAGTATAATATTTTTTGTTACCTAAGTGGTAGTGCCTACCTAGGGAGATCAGCTTATTTCAAACCTTAAGATCAGGGGGAGAAAGGCAGGTGCTAGGTTATGAAAAGAGAAGGAATTCTTTTAATCATAATAATTTTGTTAATTATAGTAATACTACGATTAATATAAAAAAATGACACTAACCTTAAATATTTAGGTGTAGTGTCTACAAAATAAAACGTAGGCATTACCCATTTAGGTAACCTTACAGTTCCATTATATTTGAAATGGAGAATAATTGCAATAGCAAATTTATTAACCGGATATTCAAAATATGAAGTTGAAACAAATGATATTCCCACGGATGTATTAAAAAAAATAGCAAAATACTATAATACATCTATCCATTACTTATTATATATGACCGATGAAAGAAGCTATATCCTAAATCTATTTTAGACAACGAAAAAACAAGTTCAAAATAATGAGCTTGTTTTAATTTGGAATTTTATTTAATGAATCTGCATAACCAATAAGCTTTAATTGATCTTCCGTTTTTAAGTATATAAATTTTTCTAATAATTCTTTTTCTTTATTGCTTAAATTTTTATTCATGTATTTAATCGGAGTATCATCATCTGTTAAGCCTAATAAATAATCCGTACTAGTTTGTAAATATTGTGCTAATTTAATTAAAACATTTGCTTTTGGAAGACTTACACCAGACTCATACATGCTTATGGATTCTTGCGTAACACCAACCGCTAAAGCAACATTTAATTGATTTTTGTGTCTCTTTTCTCTAATTTTCCGTAAATTTTCCATCAATCATTTCCTTTCTTCTTTATTTTATTATATTAGATTGAATTGGAAATAATTGGAATTTATATTTTATATAAATACAACTTATATTATATATAAATTAAATTTATCAAAATAAAAACCACTTAAAGTGGCTTTATAACTACATGTCTATTAGGTTCTTCGCCTTCACTTTCGGTTTTAATACCTTTAAAATTTGCTAAACAATTATGTACTATTCGTCTTTCATAGCTAGTCATATTATCCAAAGTAACTTCCACATTAGTTTTTTGAACTTCCTTGGCCATTCTTTTAGCAAAATATTCTAATCTTTTAATATTTTTTTCTTTATAATCAGATATATCAATACTAAATTTATAATATACTCCAGTTTCATTTAATATAGCTTGTTTTACTAGTAGCTCTAAAGATTTTAAAGCATTTCCGTTTTTCCCAATTAAAACTTTATCATTATTTGAATACACTCTATATATTGGTCTATCATCTTTATTAGAAACTTCAACAGTCACTTCAAGACCCATATTAGATATTATTTCTTCAATAATTCTTTTTATTTCTTTTCTTATATCACTTTTCAAAAATACATTGACTTCGAAAACATTACCAAATAATTTTTCTTTCAATATCTTACTAGAATATAAATATTCTTCTTTTGATAAATTATTTTCCGCCATTATTTCATCTAATATTTTGTTGATATCTTTTCCAGTTTTAGTTATCTTTTCCATATTTCATACCTTCTTTTTTAACAAGCTTTTCTTTTATTTTTTCTTTTTGTTGTTTATTATTTTTCTTATGTTTATTAGTAACAGATTTATTATTAACCATATTTATCACTATATTTTGAATAGCAATAAATGCATATGTTACAATCCAATAAAACGCTAAGGCTGTTGGCAACGTTAATGATGCATACGTTACAATAAATAACATTACATATGTCATAATTTTCATTTGTTGTTGCATTTCTGGATTCGCACTAGGATTTTGATTCATAGATTGTTTAAATGAAAAATATGTTGATACAGCAATTAAAACTAACAGTAAAAGGTATAGATAATTACCAGTTTTAATACCCACAAGTGGAGTCATACCTAAATTAAAACTTAATAAAGATTCTTCATATATAGATGGTGTACGATATATCGCTTGTAAAAAAGCAAAGAATAACGGCAATTGAATAAAAGCCATCAAGCAACCTACCATTGGGTTTACTTTGTACTTTTTATAAATCATCATAGTTTCTTGACTTTTAGCCATTAATGATTCATTATCTGTTTTATTACGATACTTTCTTTCAATCTTTTCAATTTCTGGTTGAGCTTTTTTCATATTTAAAGATTGTTTAGTAGTTTTTATTGTAAATGGTAACAATATTATTCTAATTGCAAGACCAATAAGTATTAAAGATATACCCAAGTTATTAACTACACTTCCTAACTTTAATATTAAAAACGCTAATGGTTTTACAAATAATAACTCCCAAAGGCCAGCACTAGCATTTGAATTTACTTTATAATCAGCACAACTAGGCAATTTATCAAAATCAATGTTTAATTGATCTTTATGTTCTTTATATATTTGATATAATTCACTATCTTCGCTAGGCAAACATAAAATATCCTTTTCTAGCATTTGTCCTGTTTTTTCATAAGTAACTATTTTATTATCTTTATCTGTAATATATTTTGAATTACCACATCCACTTGTCAAAAAGATCATTGTAACCAAAATAACTACCATTACTTTATTTTTCATTTAATAACCTCACTAATTCATTTTCTAATTCTTCATAAGAAGACTTTAAAGCTTCTTTTTTTATCATTATAATATAATTATTATAGTTTGAAAAGAGCAACTTATTATTATCTATAATATTTCTAAAACGTCTTTTATATTTATTTCTTACTACGGCATTGCCAATTTTTTTTCCAACAGCAATTCCAAAATTAGGTTTAGGATAATCTTTTTTTAAAGAAAACATAATAATACTCTTACTATTCTTTTTATTTCCTTGATTTATTATTTTATTAAAATCTTCATGAGATTTCACCATTTCATATCTACGCATATAAATTTCCTTTCAAATTTTATTCTTTAGGAAAAAAACCACTAAAAAGTGGTTTATTTACATAAAACTTTACGTCCTTTACGACGACGATTTCTTAATATGTTTGTTTTTTTACGAGCAAAAAAACCATGTTTTTTAGCTCTTCTTCTTTTATTTGGTTGATAAGTTCTTTTCATAATTTAATTTCTTCCTTTCTTCTTGGCTCATTTATTATAATATTAAAGTTATGGTTTAGTCAAGAAAAATCGATTTTAACGAAATAAAACAAATAAGGCAATTACAAGGCCTATGGCAATTAAAATTAATACAGAATAAATATATGTAGTAGCTTTACCAACATTTTCTAACATTTGAACCATGTCTTTATAATTTTTTTCTTTGCTTTTTTTTAACATATAATCATACCTTTCATTTTAAAACCTTACTTTTATTTATCCTATCACATTTTTTTGTTAATAACTAGCCCTTTTTGGGGATTGTGGATAAAATGTGGATAACTTTAAATAATTATCCACATAATTAACAACATTTTATCAAAATTGGATTTGTGAACAAAATGCGAATAACTCGTGCTGATAAAATATTTTGTTAATTGTGTGGAAAACTCAAATTTAGCCCCATAATACGTAGATTTATAACAGGGGGTTTTTGTTAATAATTATTTTTGTAAAATTTACCCTTTTATTTTTCCACAAAATGGGTTATTATTTTATTAGGAAATTTTTAGTTAGCGGGGTGAGGTTATGAAAACAGATGAACTTTTTTCAAAATTTTTAAATGAAATTCAAAATCAAGTTAGTCAAAATGCATATACAATTTGGTTTTCAAAACTAGAACTCTTATCAATAGTAAATAATGTATTAACTATTAAAGTACCTATGGAAATACATAAACAAATGCTAACTGAAACATATGCTAATGTTATAGATAATATATTTTTTTCTATGACAGGTATTAATTATACTTTTAAATATATAACCGAGGATGAAGTTGAAACATTTATCCAACCAATAGTCGAAGAAGAAATATTAGAAAAAGAAATAGAGTGGAATACAAACTTAAATCAAAAATTTACATTTGATTCTTATATTGTTGGTAATTCTAATAGACTTGCATTCGTAGCAGCAAGAGCGGTAGCTGAAGCTCCAGGAACAATTCATAATCCTTTATTTATATATGGAAGAAGTGGACTGGGTAAGACACATTTGATGCAAGCAATAGGAAATTATATTAAAGATCATTCTAAATTAAAAGTATTATATACAACGAGTAATGAATTTATGACAGAATTTACAGGTATTGCAACTCAAAATAATTTAAATTATGCAAATGAATTTAAAAATAAATATCGTAATGTAGATGTCTTAATAATAGATGATATACAGTTTTTAGTAGGTGCAGAAAGAACCCAACAAGAATTTTTTCATACATTTAATGCTTTACATCAAGCAAATAAACAAATAATTATAAGTAGTGATAAAAGTCCGGATGATTTAAAAAAGATTGAAGAAAGACTAAGAAGTAGGTTTATGTGGGGATTACCTGTTGATATATATCCTCCGGATTTTGATTTAAGATGTGAAATTATAAGGGTTAAAATAAAAAATACAAGTATTGAAAATAAACTAAATGATGACGTTATTGAATATATTGCAAATTCTTGTGTTAATGATGTAAGACATATTGAAGGAACTATTAACAGATTACTAGCATATACAGCAATGATGGTACCGGATAAAATAACTTTAGATTTTGCTGTTGAAGCCCTAAAGGATTATGTAAATACTAATATATTTATAAGTAACTCGATATCATCAATTCAATCAGCCGTGGCCCAATATTTTAAAATATCCGTGGATGATTTAAAAAGCAAAAGAAGAACGAATACAGTAGTTAGACCAAGACATATTGCCATGTATTTATGTCGTACAGAAACAGATGAAAACTTATCAAAAATAGGTTTAGAATTTGGAGGAAGAGATCATTCAACAGTTTCCACAGCTTGTGATAAAATAAAAGAGGAATTAGAAACAAATGATAACTTGAATAATATGTTAACAGAAATTAAAAAAATGTTGCAATAATGTTAATAACTTATATGTTATAAACAGCTTAAATACAAAGAAAAAATATGTTATAATACAATTATCAACATTATCAACACTATTATTAATATAATAAATTATTTATATAAAGAAAGAAGGAAGAAAAAATGAAATGGACTATTAATAAAAATATAATGTTAGAAGCATTAAACAATGTTACAAAAGCACTAAGTCAAAGAACAACAATTCCTGTTTTAAATGGTATTGTATTTGATGTTAGTAAAAATGGTATAGAGTTACTTGCTAGTGATTCAGAATTAACTATTAAAGTGTTAATAAAAGAAGAAGATATAAAAAATCTTAGTGGTGAAGGAAGATTAATCATTCAAAGTAAATATTTCCTAGATATGATTAGAAAAATGCCTGGGGATGTAATTGATTTTGAAATAGAAGATAATTTAAAAATTAAAATAAGTACTCCAAGTAATCAATATAGATTAAATTGCTATAATCCAAGTGATTATCCAAATATAAATATTGATAAAAGTGGTAATGCATTAACTTTAAAATCTGAAACTTTAAAGGAATTAATTAATCAAACAAGCTATGCTTTATCAACACAAGAAGTAAGACCTTTGCTTACTGGATTAAATCTTAAAATAAATGGAGATATCCTAGAATGTTTAGCAACAGATTCATATCGATTATCTAAAAAAACTATAAAATTAGATACACCTTTTGATAGGGAAGTAAATATTGTTATACCAGGAAAAAGTATAGTAGAACTTGAAAAAATAATAACTGAAGACAATGAAATTTCAATTCATTTATTTAGTAATAAAATATTATTTGTTTATAAAAATATATTTATTCAAAGTAATATATTAAGTGGTACTTATCCAGAAACTAGCCATTTTATTCCAAATGATTTTGCTTATATGATTAATCTTAATTTAAAAGAATTTTATGATGCCGTAGATAGAGCTTCGTTACTTGCTCAAAATAAAGAAAAAAATATTATAAAAATGCATATTCAAGATAAAGATATGATAATAACATCAACATCTAGTGAACTTGGGACTGCATCTGAAAACTTAAAAATTGATTGTAATAACAAGGAAAAAATAGAAATATCTTTTAGCTCTAAATATATGTTAGATGCATTAAAAGTTATAAAAGAAGAAAATATTTTATTGTTATTAAATACCGATGACAAACCAATTTTAATTAAACCTGTAGTCGATGAAAATTTAACAGAACTAATTTTACCTATAAAAACGTATTAAAAAGGGAACTTAGTTCTTTTTTTTGACATTTTTTTTAACTTTAGTGTGTTAGGATACAGTCCTTGAAGGAGGAAAAATGCAAATTATTAACGAAAAAACATTATACTTAAGTTATGATGGAGAAAAAACATTTGTTCAAAAAGATACAAATTTATACCAATTAAGAGGAAATTTAGTTAACAAAATACTTAATTATTCTTGTATTTATTATGGAAGTTCTTTAAAGGGGCGCCTTTTGTGTAGTAAAAGTATTTTAAATATTCAAAATAGATTGCCTGTTGTTATAAGTGAACAAAAACAAATTGTTATGTTTCCGATTAAAGAAAATAATAATATAATATGGTTAAATTTTAATCTTATAAAGGACTATGTAAAAGAACATGATGGTGTAAAAATTATTTTTAAAAATGAAGTTAGTAAAATATTTAATGTTAGTTATACAATTTTAAATAATCAAATGTTAAAATGTAGTAAACTTTTGCTTACTTATTTATTAAGAAGTTAAAGTTTTTTTCTTTAAAAGGGTATTATTTTATGATATAATAAAGTACGTGTAGGTATACATTATAACTGTAATTTTTTTTGAAAAATGATGTTAGGGGGTAAATATATGAAAATTAAGCATTTATCGTTGACTAATTTTAGAAATTATGAAAATTTAAATGTTGGTTTTTCAGAATCTCTTAATATTATTTATGGGTTAAATGGTAGCGGAAAAACTAATCTTGTCGAAGCTATTTACTTACTTGCGCTATCTAAGTCTTTTAGAATAAACAAAGAAAAAGTTTTAATTAAAAAAGATAAACTTAAAACTAAGATAAGAGGTGATGTTTACAAAAAAAATGACTGTTCTTCTTATGAAATAGAATTGACTCGTGAGGGTAAGAAAGTATTGATAAATGATCAAGTAATAGATAAAATAAGTAATTATATTTCTAGAATTAATATTATTTTATTTAATCCGGACGATGTAAGATTAGTAAGTGATGCCCCGAGTGAAAGAAGAAAGTTTATAAATATTGAAATAAGCCAATTATATAAGGAATACTTAGTTTTATTAAATAATTACAATAAAATATTAAAACAAAGAAATTTTTATTTAAGAAGTATGTATATTAAGGGATATCATGATATGGATTTTTTAAATATACTAACATCGAAATTAGTTGAATATGGCTTATTAATTAATAAATATCGCCAAGAGTTCATTAATAATATAAATAAATATATTGCAGAAATTTATAAAAATATATTTGGTTATGGTGAATTGAAAGTAAAATATAATTCTACTTTTAATAATCACAGTAAAGATGATATCTTAAAGAAGTATCAAAAAAATTTAAAAAATGAATTAAATGCAGGTAAAACTTTAGACGGTATTCATCATGATGACTTTATTTTTGTGCTTGATGGTAATAATTTAAAAGAATGGGGAAGTGAAGGCCAAAGAAAAAATAGTATTATTGCTTTTAAATTAGCTGAAATTAAAGTTTTTAATGATATAAAAAATGATTATCCTATACTTATTTTAGATGATTTATTTAGTGAATTAGATAAAGAAAAAGTTAAAAATTTATTAAGATTATTAGATAGTGGTGTGCAAACATTTATAACTTGCACTGATTTAAGAAATATTAATAAAAATTATTATAAAAATGCAAAAAAAATTATGGTATGTAATGGTATTTTGAAGGAGGAATTATAATGAAAGAAACGCATTATTCAGATAATGATATTCAAGTATTGGAAGGGCTAGAGGCAGTTAGAAAAAGACCAGGTATGTATATTGGATCTACAGGAGAAAGGGGACTACACCATTTAGTTTGGGAAATTGTAGATAATTCCGTGGATGAGGCTTTAGCTGGATATTGTGATGATATTGAAGTAATAATTGATAAAGATGATGTAATTGAAGTTAGAGATGATGGACGTGGTATACCTACGGGTATTAATCAAAAAACAGGATTATCAACAGTTGAAACTATATTTACTGTACTTCATGCTGGAGGTAAATTTGGTGGTGAAGGATATAAAGTTTCTGGTGGACTTCATGGTGTTGGGGCTAGTGTAGTTAATGCCTTATCAAAGTGGTTGGAAGTTCGTATTTATCGTGATGGGAATGTTTATTATCAACGTTTTGAAAATGGTGGACATCCGGTAGATTCTTTAAAAATTGTAGATAGTTGTGATAAAGAAAGAACGGGAAGTACGGTTAGATTTAAACCAGATGAAGATATTTTTAAAGAAACAACCGTTTATAATTATGATATTTTATATAAAAGATTACAAGAGATTGCTTTTTTAAACAAAGGACTTAGAATAAATTTATATGATTTAAGAGAGTTACCAGAAAAACATGATGTTTTCATATATAATGGTGGTATAATTGAATATGTTAATATGTTAAATAAAACTAAAAAGGCTATTCATGATGATGTAATTTATATGGAAGGTGCTGAAAATGGAATAAGTATGGAAGTTGCTTGTCAATATAATGAGACTTATTCACCATCTATTTATTCTTTTACTAATAATATAAATACTTATGAAGGTGGTACACATGAAGATGGAGTTAAGGCTGCGTTAACAAAAGTTATTAACAATTATGCTAAGAAGGCGAAAATATTAAAAGAAAATGATGCTTCATTAATTGGTGATGATTGTAGAGAAGGATTGACAATGATTATTTCGTGTAAACATCCAGATCCACAATTTGAAGGACAAACTAAGACTAAACTTGGAAATAGTGAAGTTAGAAAGATTGCTAGTGATGTTTTTTCTGAAGGTTTTGAAAGATTTTTAATGGAAAATCCTACGGAAGCAAAAATTATTGTGGAAAAATGTATTAGTGCATCTCGTGGGAGAATAGCAGCCAAAAAAGCAAGAGAAGCAACAAGAAGAAAAAGTGACTTAGATATTGTTAATTTTGGCGGAAAACTAGTTGATTGTAAAGAAAAAGATCCAAGTGTTTGTGAAATATTCTTAGTCGAAGGAGATAGTGCCGGTGGTTCTGCGATAAAGGGAAGAGATAGTATGACACAAGCAATATTACCTTTAAAGGGTAAAGTATTAAATGTAGAAAAAGCAAGACTTGATAGAGCATTAAGTAATGATGAAATTAAAACTATTATAACTGCTTTTGGTACTGGAATTGGTCAAGAATTTGATATAAATAAAATGCGTTATCACAAAGTAATAATAATGAGTGATGCCGATGTTGATGGATCGCATATTAGAGTTTTATTATTAACACTTTTTTATCGTTTCTTTAAACCAATTGTAGAAGCTGGTTATGTCTATGCGGCTCAACCACCTTTATATGCAATTAAACATGGACAAACTACTAAATATGTTTTAAATGATGAAGAAAGAGATGCATATTTAAAAGTTTTAAGTGAAAAAAATGTAAGATATGAAATACAAAGAATGAAAGGTTTGGGGGAAATGGATGCGGAAGAATTAAATGAAACAACTATGGATATTGATCATAGAATTTTAAGAAAAATTACCGTGGATGACGCTATTAGTGCGGATGCTGCATTTAGTAAATTAATGGGTGAAGAAGTAGAACCTAGACGTAAGTTTATTGAAGAAAATGCAACATATGCGAAGAACTTGGATTTTTAGGAGGTTATTATGGATCATAGTAGAGATAGATTACAAGAAAATAATATTGTAAATGAAATAGAATCATCATTTATTGAATATTCAATGAGTGTTATTATTTCTAGAGCATTACCTGATTTAAGAGATGGTTTAAAACCTGTTCATAGAAGAATTATTTATGATATGTTAGAAAATGGGTTGACTCCGGATAAAAAATATCGTAAAAGTGCAACAGTTGTAGGGGATGTAATGGGGAAATATCACCCTCATGGTGATTCATCAATTTATGATGCCATGGTTAGAATGGCTCAAGATTTTAATTATCGTTATTTATTAGTTGATGGACACGGTAACTTTGGGAATATTGAATATCCTAGGGCTGCGGCTTATCGTTATACGGAAAGTAAACTTGCTAAGATTTCAATGGAATTACTTAGAGATATAAATAAGAATACGATTAATTTTGTACCAAATTATGATGATACTAATAAAGAACCGGAAGTTTTACCATCAAGATTTCCAAATATTTTAGTTAATGGAACTATGGGGATTGCTGTTGGTATGGCAACAAATATTCCTCCACATAATTTAGGTGAAGTTATTGATGGATGTATTGCTTATATTGATAATCCAAATATTACAACTGATGAATTAATGCAACATATTAAAGGACCAGATTTTCCAACCGGAGGTATTATTTTAGGTAATTCTGGAATAAAGAAAGCTTATGAAACTGGAAGAGGATCAATAACTATTAGAAGTAAGGCTACTATTGAAGAAAAAAATGGTAGAAATTATATTATCATAGAAGAAGTTCCATATGGAGTTAATACACTAGATTTAAAACAAAAAGTAGCAGATTTAGTCCATAATAAAGTACTTGATGGTATAACTGATTATCATACTGATTTAAAAGATGGTATTAAAATTACAATTACTTTGAAAAGGGATGCTAATCCACAAGTTGTTTTAAATAATTTGTATAAACATACATCGTTCCAAACTACATTTGGTATTATATTCTTAATGCTAGATAAGGGTGTTCCTAGAACTTTAGGTTTGAAAGATATAATAAGTAAATATGTAGATTATCAACAAGAAGTTATTATTAGAAGAACACAATTTGAACTTGATAAAGCAGAAAAAAGAGTTCATATATTAGAAGGTTATAAAATAGTATTTAATAATTTAGATGAAGTTATTAAAATAATTAAGGAATCTAAGGCTGATGGAGAAGCAAAGCTTAAGTTAATGGAAAGGTTTGGGTTAACTGAAGCACAAACCGATAATATTTTAGAAATGAAATTACGTCGTTTAACAGGCTTAGAACGCGAAAAGATTGAAGAAGAACTAAATGCCTTAAGAATTGAAATAGAACGCTTACGTGGTATTTTAGCGGACAATAATAAGGTATTAAATATTATCAAAGAAGAAATGACTGAAATTAAAAATAAATATAGTGATGAAAGAAGAACTAAAATTGATATGACTGCGATTGACTATATTGAGGATGAGTCTTTAATTCCAGAAGAAAATATTTTAGTAGTACTAACTAATAAAGGTTATATTAAAAGAACTACGGCGGATACTTTTAAAGCACAAAATCGTGGTGGTGTTGGAATAAAGGGTATGAGTACAAATGATGAAGATTATGTAGAACATATGATTAACTTATCAACACATGATTTTATCTTATTCTTCACTGATAAAGGTAAAGTTTATAGATTAAAAGGTTATGAAATCCCTGAATTTTCACGTCAATCTAAAGGTATTCCGATTATTAACTTGTTGCAAATTGAAAAAGATGAAAAAATTAATGCTATTATCAAAATTAATAAGGAAGAAGAAAGTAAATATTTATTGTTCGCTACAAAACATGGTATTGTTAAACGTACGATTATTAATGAATTTGAAAACATAAGAAATAGTGGAAAAATATGTATTTCTCTAAGAGATAATGATGAATTAATAGATGTTAAAAAGACTAGTGGTAACGACTTAGTTTTATTGGGTAGTGATGCTGGCCGAATGGTTAAATTTAATGAAAATGAAATTAGAGTTATGGGTAGAACAGCATCTGGTGTACGTGGTATATCTCTCGATAATAATAAGTGTATTTGTTTAGAAGTTGTAAACGAAGATGATACCATTATAATGGTAACGGAAAAAGGATACGGCAAACAAACAAAAGTTTGTGAATTTAGACAAACAAAACGTGGTAGTAAAGGTGTTAAAGCCTTAAATATTACTGATAAGAATGGTAATTTAGTAGCGGTTAAAATAGTTCAAGAAGGAAAAGAACTTGTTATAATGACTAATTCAGGTATGACTATGCGTATGCCTTTAGAACAAATATCTATTCTTGGCCGTGTAACACAAGGGTTAAGATTGATTAATCTTAAAAATCAAAATTTAGTATCAACAATTAGCTTAGTAGATAAAGAAATCGATGAAACTGTTGAAAATTCTGATGGAAATGAAGATTTAGAAGCATAAAAAGTGCTTCTTTTTTTTATATGTATAGTATATACTATGTATAAACATGTTTGTGTTTCACGTGAAACATTAAAGTTGTTGTAATAATAAATATTACAAAATAGCACACAAAAAAAGTTAAGTATTTAATATTACAAGTAATGTTTCACGTGAAACGTTGAGTATTCATTAATAATTTTAATTATAATCTGAACTTTTGTATCTATGTTTCACGTGAAACTAGAATAATTAATAATTAATCATATTAAAAGAAGTATTTTAGTAATACGTAAAAAAAATATTATTGTGTTTCACGTGAAACATCAATTTTTAATCCATATTTATTTGAAATAACCTATAATTATGTTTATTTATAAAATATATAAGTAAAAATATGTTTCACGTGAAACAATTTGTTGATAAAGTATCTTAGATATTAAGTAAATGATTATGCTAAATCAATTATAAACGATTAGTTTAATCTAGATCTATTTATATAATACTATTTTTATAAATGATACTATTAAATAAGTTCATCTTTTTATTATGCAATGTTTCACGTGAAACATTGTGTATTTTTTTAATGATTTTAACACCATAATCTTACCTTTGTATTATGTGTTTCACGTGAAACCTTAACATTGTTGCAATAATATAAATTACAAAATAACTTGCACACTAAAGAATCATATTAAAAATCTATAATTAATGTTCCACGTGAAACATTAATTATTAATCAATTTTTATTTGAAATAACCTATAATTATGATTGTTTATAAAATATATAAGTAAAAATATGTTTCACGTGAAACAATTTGTTGATAAAGTATCTTAGATATTAAGTAAATGATTATGCTAAATCAATTATAAACGATTAGTTTAATCTAGATTCATTTATATAATACTATTTTTATAAATAATGCTATTAAATAAGTCAGTCTTTTTAATTGTGCAATGTTTCACGTGAAACATTAATACTGTTGAAATTATATAAATAGCAAAATAACTTACACACCAAAGAATCATATTGAAAATTATGAGTAATGTTCCACGTGAAAAATCATTTTTAATCCATATTTATTTGAAATAACCTATACTTATGATTATTTATTAAATATATAAGAAAAAATATGTTTCACGTGAAACACTGTGTATTTTTTTATGATTTTAACACCATTTGTATTATGTGTTTCACGTGAAACCTTAACATTGTTGCAATAATATAAGTTGCAAAATAACTTTTAAGCCAAAGAATCATATTAAAATTTATAAGTAATGTTTCACGTGAAACAATTTGTTGATAAGTGAATGATTAATTTATATCATTATTTTTATAAATATTGTTATTGAATAAGTTGATCTTTTTATTATGCAATGTTTCACGTGAAACACTGTGTATTTTTTAATAATTTAAACCTCATAATCTTGCTATTGTATCATATGTTTCACGTGAAACCTTTTGCAATAATATAAGTTGCAAAATAACTTACACACCAAATAATCATATTAAAAAATTATAAGTAATGTTCCACGTGAAACATAGTTAATTGTATATTGAGTATTTACCTTGGTTATATTTTATTTAATGTTTCACGTGGAACCAAAGTTAATTAATAATTATTTATAATAAAAAATGTATTTGAGTTAATTTAGAAAAACATTTATGTTTCACGTGAAACATAAATGTTTTTTTTAATGCTTGTTATTAACATATAACTCAGTTAAACATTGTATATACATAGTATACACAATATAACTAGAGAAAAAAAAGAGAAAAAAAAGAGAAAAATTTTAAAATAATACACTGTATTTGCTTTATTTTAGGTAAAAAATCATAAAAAAAATAACAAATAAAACTGTTAATCGATATATTTTTTTAATAGATAAATATTTCCCGGGAAATAATTTATATAATTTTTTGGCTTTTTTTTGCTATTGACATTAAAAAAAATATTTGTTAGTATTTAATCGTGCAACAAATATGCTGTAACTTGGTCAGGATTGGAAAATAGCAGCCACATCAGTCTATGTTTGTGTGCACTTTTTTTGATATTGAAAGGAAGTTTAAAAGTGAATATAGCATTTTTTGAATATTTGATGAGATTGGCTGATTACTCGTATAAGAATGGAGATGTTCCTATTTCGGCGGCTATAGTAAAAAATGGCGAAATTGTATCAGCTGGTTACAATACACGAGAATTAACTAATTGTATATTAGGTCATGCTGAAATTAATGCTATAAACGAACTATGTAAGAAAAATAATAACTGGAATTTATCCGAATACGACTTATATGTGACACTAAAACCATGTTCAATGTGTATGGAAATAATAAAGCAAACAAGGATAAGAAATGTCTATTATTTATTGGATAAACCAGAAAATAAAAAAGAATTTTCTAAAACTTTATTACATAAAATTAATGATGATAAAGAAGAAAAAGTATATAAAGAAATACTTAATAATTTTTTTAAAGAAATAAGAGATAAAAGCTAACTTTTATGATATAATTAATGTGAGTTTATCGGGAGGTGAAAAATGTGAATTATAAAGTTTTATATAGGAAATACCGTCCGGATAATTTTAATTCTTTAGTAGGACAAGAACATATTGTGCAAATATTAAGTAATTCTATAAAAGAAAATAGAGTTGCCCATGCGTATTTGTTTTCTGGCCCCCGTGGAACAGGTAAAACTTCGACGGCAAGAATTCTTGCTAAATCTATAAATTGTTTAAACAACCAAAATGGGGTAGCTTGTAATGAGTGTGAAAACTGTTTATCTTTTAGTGTTAGTCCGGATATTATTGAAATAGATGCGGCTTCGAATAATGGTGTAGATGAGATTCGGGAATTAATAAATAATGTTAAAATAATGCCAACAAGCTTAAAGTATAAAGTATATATTATTGATGAAGTACATATGTTAAGTCAAAGTGCATTTAATGCGTTATTATTAACTTTAGAAGAACCACCTCAACATGTTATATTTATTTTAGCTACAACTAACTTGGAAAGTGTGCCAATAACAATTGTGTCTAGATGTCAAAAATTTGAGTTTCACAAAATAAAAGATGAAGATGTTATAAACACTTTAAAAAATGTATGTGAAAAAGAAAATATTAATTATGAATTAGATGGTTTGAATGAAATAGCAGTACTTTCAGATGGTGGATTAAGGGATGCTTTAAGTATGCTTGATCAATTATCAAAAAATAATGAAAAAATATCATTAGAATTAGTAACAAAAGAAATAGGAAGTATATCTAACAAAAAAATTGAGGAATTAATTGAAGCGTTGGATGCAAACGATTTACAACAAATAGAAAATATTTTTAAAGATTTTGAGAATATTAACTTGAATTATAAAGTAGTTATTAAGAAAATTGTTTATATGTTAAGTGAATTTGCTATTAAAATACTTGAGGATAATGTAAGTCAAAGAATAACGTATGATGATTGTAAAAATTTAGTAATAGACTTAAATGATATTTTGAACAAAGTAAATATTTATGTTAATCCATATTTATTGATAAAAATGGTTATATTAAGTTATTTGAAAATGAATGACGAGAAATTACCAAAAATGGAAAAAAAAATATCAAAAAATGTTATGGAAACTCAGGTTATAACTGATAAAAACGAAGTAGATAAGGAAGAAATAATTACAAAAATAGAAGAAAATAAAATAAATATAAATAGTAATGAAAATAAAGTTGATATACGTATAAATAATTGTTTTGTTAATGCCAATAAAAATGATTTATTAAAAGTAAAAGAATTATGGAATACATTTATAAATAATATAGATAATATTGCTTTAAAAGGGTTGGTAAGCGATACTTTTGTAGTTGCTTCTTCGGATAAATATGTAATTATTGTAACGACAATTCTCCATAATGAAATGGAATTAAATAAAAAGTCAAATGAAATTGAAAGTAGTTTTGGTAATAATTATAAATTAGTTTTTATAAGTGAAGATAGGTGGGAACGAGAAAAAAGAGAATATATTGTTAAAGTAAGAAGTGGATATAAATATGAATTACAAGAAGAACAAAAACAAGAAAAAAATGAAACTATAGGTAATGATATATCAAATGTATTTGATTTAGATAAAATCGTTGTAGAATAAGAAAGGAATGATAATATGAATATGCAACAATTAATGCAACAAGCACAAAGAATGCAAAGGGATATAACTAAAAAGAAAGATGAAATCGATGCTATGAGTTTTATAGGTAAATCCGAATGGGTTGAATTAGAATTTAATGGTAAAAGAGAAATAAAAAAATTTAAAATTTTAAAAGATGGTGAAATATCTGAAGACGATAAGGAAATGTTAGAGGATATGATTATGTTGGCAATCAAAGATGCATTTAATAAAATTGATAAAGAAACAGAAAATAAATTAGGTCAATATTCATCTTTAGGTGGTTTATTTTAAATGATTTATCCACCAAGTTTGGAAAATTTAATAAATTATTACAAAAAGTTACCAGGGATTGGTGAAAAGAATGCTGAAAGATTAGCTTTAGCAACATTAAATTTTAAAGATGAGGAATTAGATAATTTTTCTGATGCACTTAATAACATAAAAAAAATTCATAAATGTAGTATATGTGGACATTTAACAGAAAATGATATATGTAATATTTGCAGTGATGAATCGAGAAATAAAAATTTAATTTGTGTAATTGAAGACTCTAAAAGTGTATTTTCTTTTGAAAAAGTTGGTAATTTCAAAGGAGTTTATCACGTTTTAAATGGTCTCATTAGTCCAATAGATAATATTCATCCGGAAGATATTAATTTAGCGTCATTAGTTAATCGCGTAAATTGTAGTAAAAATCCGGAATTAATATTGGCTTTAAAATCTACGATTGAGGGAGAAACTACTACATTATATATAAAGAAAATTTTTGAAAATAAAAATGTTTTAATATCTAGATTATCCTATGGAATACCTATGGGAGCAGAAATAGATTATTTAGATGTCATAACATTAGATAAAGCATTAGAAGATAGAAAAAAAATAAGTGAATAATTTTTAGATAATAGCATAAATTTTAGATATGAAAAAGATAATATTTTTAATTATTAAAAAAATAGTATTTGCTGTATGTTTAGTTTATGCTTTTAATTTAGTAGTATCAGGGTTAAAAATATTTATACCTATTAATTATATAACTATATTAGTAGTTTCAACCTTGGGAATGAGTGGTCTTTTATCGTTAATAGCTATTTATTTTGTTTTGTTGTAGGAGGTATAGTGAAAAATAGTAGTCTTAAAAATTTAGTTGAATTATATCATGAGAATAGATTATCTCATGCTTATTTGATTGAAACAAATGATGTTGAAAAATGTTTTAAAGAACTAAAAGAAGTTATTAAAGAAATCTTTTGCTTGGATTGTTTTACAGAAAAATGCGAAAAGTGTAATATTTGTAATTTAATTGATCAAAACTATCTTCCATCATTTAAAGTTATTGAAGCAATTGATAGCACTATAAAAAAAGAACAAGTATTAGATTTAAAAAAGTCTTTTAGTAATATGCCAACTTATACAAAAGAAAATATATACGTTATTAAAGAGACTTTAAAATTAACATCTTCATCAGCTAATACAATGTTAAAATTTTTAGAAGAACCGGAAGAACATATTATTGGTTTTTTTATAACAAACAACATTAATAATGTTTTACCAACAATAAAAAGTAGATGTGAAACATTAAAAGTTTATTATAATTTAGATGATAATTTAGAAAAAATATATGAAAATACAAAGTTAAATGATGTAATAAACTATTTAAATAATATTGAAGAAAATAAATCTATAATAGAAAATAAAGAAATGTTTTTAAAATATAATGACAGAGAAGACATAAAGGAAATATTTTCATTAATATTATTTGTTTATGAAGATATTTTGCATTATGGACAAATAAATGGAATAAATTTTAAGAATAAATTGAATTATAAAAATATTTTAGATAGAATAGAATTAACAACGAGAATAATTGAAGATTTAAATTATAATGCAAATATAGAATTATTATTAGATAGGTTTGTTATAGAATTGGGTGAATAAAGATGAATGTATATGGAATAGTTTTTAACGATAATAAAAAAAGAGAGTATGTAGAATGTGAAGCTAATTATATTTTAGATGATTTAGTCGTAGTCTTAACTGAAAGAGGAGAAAATGTGGCAAAAGTAGTTTCCATTCAAGGTAATTTAAAGAAAACAACAGATTTAAAAATAATTAGAAAAGCTACAAAAGAAGATTACGAAAATTATATGAACAATTTAAAAGATGCTATGAAAGCGTATAAGAAATGTTTGAAAATGGTTAAAGACTTAAAGCTAGAAATGAGTGTTTTAAATGCTCAATATAATTTAGATCGAAGTCAATTACTATTTAATTTTACAGCGGATAGTAGAATTGATTTTCGTGATTTAGCCAAAAAACTTGCTAATATTTATCATACAAGAATTGAGTTAAGACAAGTTGGGGCTAGAGATAAAGCAAAAGAAATTGGCGGAATTGGAGTTTGTGGCGGAGAACTTTGTTGTTTACGTTTTTTAAATAAAATTGATACAATATCAATGAATATGGCTAAAAATCAAAATTTAGCTTTAAATCCCAATAAAATTAATGGATCGTGTGGTAGATTGCTTTGTTGTTTAATGTATGAAGATCAAAATTATTTAGAAGCAAGTAAAGATATGCCAAACATTGGAGATAAAATAACAATAAATGAAACTGAAGGAACTGTAATTAGTCGTGATGTTTTAAATAAAAAATGCAAAGTGTTAGTTGATGGAGAAAAAATAGATTATGTCATTGATAGTGAAAAATGATTTATACGATTATAAGAATAGATATATTTATCAAGAAAAAAATGGTTTTAAATTTTCGTTAGATTCACTATTACTTGCAGAATTTGTTAACATAAATAATAAGAATTATAAGATACTTGATATGTGTACAGGTAATGCCGTTATACCACTAGTTTTATCAACATATAATAATTCTCATATAGTAGGGGTAGAAATTCAACCAGAAATAGCAAATTTAGCTAAAATGTCGGTTGAAGAAAATAAGTTAACTGATAAGATAGATATTTTTAATGTTGATGTGAATGAAATTGACAATTATTTTCCCAATGAATTTTTTGATATTATTACTTGTAATCCTCCATATTTTAAAGTGGAAAATAAAAATTATATTAATGATACTAAGATGTTAAGTATTGCTCGTCATGAAATAAGTTTAAAATTAGAAAATGTTTTTAAAATTGCTGCGAAAATGCTAAAAAATAAGGGAGAGTTTTACTTAAGTCATCGTGTTACAAGAATTGATGAAATTATTATTTTAGCTCATAAATATAATATAAATGTTAAGGTAATACAATTAATTAGAACAAAAGAAAATTCTAAACCAACAATAGCTCTTATAAAATGTATTAAAGCAAGTAAATATGGTGTAATTTTTAATAAAGAAATGTGTGTTAATAACTTAAGTACTTATCAACATTTATTTAAAGAGGTGTAATTATGAAGTTAATAGTGGGATTAGGAAATCCGGAAAAAAAATATGATAATACTAGGCATAATATTGGATTTATGGTTTTAGATAATTATGTAGGTAACGAAAAATGGTCAAAGAAGTTTAATGGATTATATTTTGAAACTAATATAAGTGGTGAAAAGGTTATATTTTTAAAACCCCAAACGTATATGAATTTATCTGGACAAGCTGTTTATGAATTTGTTAATTATTTTGCTATACCAATTGAAAATATTTTAATTATTCAAGATGATTTAGATCAACAATTTGGCCTATATAAACTAAAGATTAACTCAGGAAGTGGAGGACATAATGGGATAAAATCTATTATAAATTGTCTTCATACTCAAAGTTTTGCTAGACTTAAAATAGGCATTAGTTCTGTCAAAAAAGATGAAGTAATAGATTATGTTTTAGGTAAGTTTTCGCATAGTGAACTTAAGATAATTACAAATAATTGTAAAGTTTTTAATGAAATTATTGATTCTTTTGTAGTAAGTGGTATAGATAAAACGATGAATATTTATAATACTAAATAGGAGTAGTTATGAATTTTTTAGATGATTATTTTAAATATGACTATAATACCGAAGTATCTGGTTTAACTTTTCAGTTAAACGTTTTTTACATTTATAAATTATTTTTACATTATAAAAAAAATATTATTGTTTTAACAAGTTCCTTATATGAAGCTAATAAATTATATAATGCTTTATCAGTTATAAATAATTCTACTTTAATTTTCCCAATGGATGATTTTTTATCATCAGTTATAGTTGCTAAAAGTCCGGAGCTAAAATATAAGAGATTAGAAACATTAGACAAAATATCAAACAATAATAATATAATAGTAACTAATTTAATGGGGTATTTAAAGTATTTACCAAATAAAGATGTTGATAATAGTGTAGTTATAAACAAAAATTTAAATATAAAAAGAGATGATCTGGTAAATAAATTTATTGATCTTGGATATAAAAAGGAAACAATTGTAACAACTAGTGGAGAAATAGCAGTTCGTGGTTTTATTGTAGATATATACCCTATTGAAGAAAAGCACCCCTTAAGAATTGAATTTGATGGAAATATAGTTGAAAGTATAAAATACTTTGATGAAAATACACAAATGTCTTTTGAAAATGTTGATACATTAAAAGTTAAGGCAATTGAAGAAATTGAAACAAATAATAAAAGTTCATTATATGATTATGCAAATGATGCTATAGTTGTATATTATGATAAAAGTCAAATAGAAGCTGCTTATACAAAATTATTTGAAGATATTTCAAATTATAAGCAAGATAAGTCTATTACAGATAAATTGATGTTTGAATTGGAAGAAATACCTGATAATAAACGAATTTATGTTAATTCTTTTAGCTCGGGAAAAAATAATTTCGATGCTCATGAAATTATTAATTATAATGAAAACTTAGAAAAATTAGCTAAGGATTATGAAGCGTGGATAAACGCTGGGAAGTCTGTTTATTTTTATTTAAATAGTGATGCAGAAAAGAAAAAAATATTAGAAGTAATACCTTTAGCAAATATAACTATAAAAAGTATTACTAATGGTTTTATTTTAGATAAATATGTAGTCATAGGTAGTAATGATATTGAAAATACGCAAAAAGTTACTAATAATTATAAGAATAATTTTCATATAGGAAAAAGAATTAAAGATTTTAATCAATTAGAAAATGGAGATTATGTTGTTCATTTAGCTCATGGGATAGGTATTTATAAAGGTATTACAACTCTTAGAGTAAAGGGAGTATTAAAAGATTTTTTAACTATTTCTTATGCTGGTTCGGATAAGATATACGTACCTGTTGAAAAAATAAACACAATTTATAAATATAATGATAAAGATGGTAATAATGTTAAATTAAACAAGTTAGGAAGTACTAATTG
This sequence comes from uncultured Bacilli bacterium, assembly GCA_934086815.1. Lineage (GTDB taxonomy): Bacteria > Bacillota_I > Bacilli_A > RF39 > UBA660 > Onthocola_B. Next base: position 61,995 of record CAKOIM010000003.1, on the reverse strand, counting down.
GCAAAAGACTAAAAAATATATTAGCGAAAAAGTAAAAGATATTTCCGCGGAATTAATAAGATTATATCAAAAAAGATTAGAGATTAAAAAAGAACCTTTTAAAACATATCCGGAAGAATTAGTTTTTGGTAGTGAATTTGCTTATAATTTAACAGTTGACCAACAAAAAAGTATAAATGATATAAATAATGACTTATCAAGTAATATTCCTATGGATAGATTATTATGCGGGGATGTAGGTTTTGGAAAAACTGAAGTAGCAATGCGTGCCATGTTTAAGACTGTACTTAATAATAAACAAGTATTATATTTATGTCCGACGACTATATTATCTAAACAACAATATAAAGTAGCTTTAGAAAGATTTAAAAATTGGCCGATAGAAATAGCTTTACTTAATAGACATGTTAGCTTAAAAAAAGAAAAGGAAATACTTGAAAACTTAAGAAATGGTAAAATAGATATATTATTTGGAACTCATAAGTTATTGAATGATGCGGTTAAGTGTAAGGATTTAGGCTTATTAGTCGTTGATGAAGAACAAAGATTTGGTGTTACTCACAAAGAAAAAATTAAAAATATGAAAAACGATGTTAATGTTTTAACACTTAGTGCAACACCTATACCTAGGACATTAAAGATGTCTTTATCTGGACTTAGAGACTTATCCATTATTGATACACCACCAGTAAATAGATATCCGGTACAAACTTATGTTGTATGTGAAGATGACTTTATAATTAAAGATGCAATATATAAAGAATTAAGTAGAAATGGACAAATATTTATTTTGTATAATCGTGTAGAAACAATACTTAATTATGTTAGTTATATTAAGAATTTAGTACCTGATGCTAAGGTAGAATATGCTCATGGGCAAATGGATAAAAATAAATTAGATAATGTAATGACTAATTTTATTGAGAATAAATATGATATTTTAATTTGTACAACAATTATTGAAAGTGGTATAGATATACCAAATGTTAATACTTTAATAATTCATGATGCTGAATATTTTGGTTTAAGTCAACTTTATCAAATTAGAGGTAGAGTAGGAAGAAGTGATAAAATAGCTTATGCATATTTAATGTATAATAAAAATAAAATGTTAAATGATATTGCTATTAAAAGACTTAATGCTATAAAGGAATTTACAGAACTTGGTAGTGGTTATAAAATTGCTATGCGTGATTTAAGTTTAAGAGGTGCTGGTGATATTTTTGGGGCTTCTCAAGCAGGTTTTGTTGATAGTGTTGGTATAAACCTTTATATGAAAATGATTGAAGATGAAATTAAAAGACAAAAGGGTGAAGAAGTAATCGAAGAAGATGAAGATAATATTACACTTTTAAATGTTTCAACGCATATTAGTGATGATTATGTAAGTGATGAAGATATTAAAATTGAAATACATCAAAAAATTAATGAAATTGATTCATATGATAAGTTATTGTTAATTAAAAATGAATTAGAAGATAGATTTGGAAAAATAACTGAAGATATGCTAGTTTATATGTATGAAGAATGGTTTGAAAAGATTGCTTTAAAATATAATATTAAAGATGTTTTAGAAACACCAAGAAGTGTTGAAATTACTTTACCAGTTATAGTATCTAAAAATATTAAGGGTGATAAGCTGTTAATGGAAGCAATTTCTTTAACAAAAAACTTTAATATTAAATATAAAAATGAAAAAATAACTATTATTTTATACACTAAAGATTTAGCTAAACATTATATATTTTATATAGTTTCTTTATTAGAAAAAATACTTTAAGAGAATAACTTTATAAAAATATTCCACAATAATAAAGAAGTGGAGTGAATTTATTGAAATCAACTGGTGTTACTAGAAAAATAGATGAATTAGGTAGGGTTGTTATACCAAAAGAAATAAGAAAAAATTTAGGAATTAGAGATGGTGAGTATTTAGAGATATTTACAAATGAAGATTCTATTATTTTAAAAAAATATTTTGAAGTTAAAAAAATTGAAGATAAAGTTTTAAATCTTTGTGAATTAATAAACAATATATTTAATATAGATATTATTATTACAGATCGTGAAAAAGTTATTGCTACTTCTTATAATGAAGAATTAAAAGGAAAAATAATTAGTGAATTATGCATTAATTTAATTGATAATAGAGAACAGTATATTAGTAAAAGTATAGATATATTAAGTTTTGAGGATAATCAAATAAATGGATATTTTACTATTGTTCCTTTAATTAATGAAAGTGATTCAATTGGACTAGTTATATTAGTTTCTAATGAAGATAATAAATATCTTTCTTTAGCTAAATTGCTAGTAAGTATTATTATAGAAAAAATAAATAGTTAATAATTATTTTGACATTATAAATTACTTTATTGTATATTAATAATGGGTGAAATAAATGAAAGATATAAAAAGTATTGCAAGAGAAATTAATTTAAATGAAAAAGACATATTTTGTTATGGAAATTATATGGCAAAAATTACAAAGAAATGTAATGAAAAAAGAGGTAAGTTAATATTATTAACCGCAGTTAATCCAACACCTTATGGAGAAGGAAAAACAACTGTTTCAATTGGTTTAAATGATGCTTTGAAAAAGTTGGATAAAAATTCTATAGCTGTATTAAGAGAACCATCGCTTGGTCCTGTTTTTGGTATGAAAGGAGGAGCAATAGGTGGTGGAAAATCTTGTATGATACCAAGTGAAGAAATAGATTTACATTTTACTGGCGATTTTCATGCTATTACAAGTGCTAATAACCTTTTAGCAGCAGCTATAGATAATCATATTTATCAAGGTAATGAATTAAATATAGATGAAAATAAAATATGCTTTAAAAGGTGTTTAGATATGAATGATCGAACACTAAGAGATAAATTTAATATTACCGCGGCTAGTGAATTAATGGCAATATTTTGTTTAGCAAAAGATGAATTAGATTTAAAAATGAAGATAGATAACATTTTAATTGCTTATAGCAAAGATGGTAAAGCAATATATGCTAAGAGTTTAAATGTAACTAATGCAATGGTTAAATTACTTAAAATGGCTATGTATCCTAATTTAGTTCAAAGTTTAGAAGAAAATCCAATTATTGTTCATGGAGGTCCTTTTGCTAATATTGCCCATGGTTGTAGTAGTGTTACTTCACTAAACTTAGGATTATCACTTACAGATTATGTTATTACTGAAGCTGGATTTGGAAGTGATTTAGGTTGTGAAAAGTTTGTTGATATTTTAGGTAAACATTATGATTTAAATCCTAATTATATTGTTTTAATTGCTACTTGTAGAGCTTTTAAATATAATGGATGCAAAAATTTATTATTACATATAAATAATTTAAAGAAGTTTAATATACCTTTTTGTGTTACTATTAATGAATTTTTGGATGATACAGAAGAAGATTTCAAGTTAATCGAAGATATTTGTAAAAATGAAAATGTTGTGTGTATACGTAATAATGTGTATAGCGAAGGTGGATCTGGAGCTTTAGAATTAGCTAGATATATTACAAGTTTAAATTTATTTGATACTGAACCGAACTATGTTTATAGTGATAGTGATACTTTAAAAGAAAAAATAGAAAAATTAGTTAATAATGTTTATTTAATTCCAAAAGTAAACTTTACAAAAGAAGCAATGGATGTTATTAATAACTTTAAAAGTAATGAAGAATTTTCTGTTTGTATGGCTAAAACACAATATGCATATAAAGATGATGTAAAAGAAGTAACTGTTAAAAATATTGAAATACACACGGGTAGTAAGTTAATTGTAGTATTACTAGATAATATAATTACAATGCCAGGTTTACCAAAGAGTCCACGTTATTTAGAAATGTAATTGAATATCTTAAATATATATGTTAAAATAAAATTGAATTAACGAAGAAGGAAAGAGTAAATATAAAAGTTAAGTAGAGAGTTCTTGGTTGGTGAAAAAGAATTAATGGATATATTGAACATGGTTCTGGAGTTAAAACGGGTAATTACGTTATAAATTTAAGTTGCATGAAATTCATGAATTAAGGTGGTACCGCGGGAAAACTCGTCCTTAGTTTATGATTTTTTTTGTTTAAAAAAGGAGGTTATGATGCGTAAATTTGAAAAAATAAGTTTTAAGGAGTTTCAAAAAGAAATTTGTGATGATATAAATTTGTATGAAGAATATAAGTTGCCAAAAAGAGCTACTAAATTTAGTGCAGGTTATGATTTTTATGCCATACAAGATTATGTTTTAAAGCCACATGAAAAAATAATTATACCGACTGGTTATAAAGCTACTTTTTTAAAAGATGAAGTTTTATTTATTATGGTAAGAAGTAGTCTTGGGTTTAAATGGAATGTAAGACTAACTAATCAAGTCGGAGTAGTTGAAAGTGATTATTACAATAATTTAGATAATGAAGGACATATATTTGTTTCTTTGCAAAATGAAGGTAGTAAAGAATTTGTTATAAATAAAGGGGATGCTTATGTTCAAGGAATATTTACAAAGTTTTTAACTACATCTGATGATGATGTAAATACTTTAAGAACAGGTGGTATTGGAAGTACTAATAAGAAAGAAGGTTAATTATGAAAGAAAAATATTATATTACAACTGCAATAGCTTATACATCAGGAAAACCACATATTGGAAATACTTATGAAATTGTTTTAGCAGATGCTATAGCAAGGTTTAAGCGTTTACAAGGATATGATGTATATTTTCAAACTGGAACTGATGAACACGGTGAAAAAATAGAAATTAAGGCTCGTGAAGCTAATTTGGATCCACAAGAATTTGTTGATAATGTTGCCGGAGAAATAAAAAGTATATGGGATATTATGAATACTAGTTATGATAAGTTTATTAGAACTACGGATAAACATCATAAAATGGTAGTTCAACATATTTTTGAAAAGATGTATAAACAAGATGATATTTATAAAGGTGAATATAAGGGAATGTATTGTACTCCATGTGAATCTTTTTGGACAGAAGCTCAATTAGTTGATGGAAAATGTCCGGATTGTGGAAGAGATGTCGAAGAAAAAAGTGAAGAAGCTTACTTCTTTAGATTATCAAAATATCAAAAAAGACTAGAAGATTACATTAATACTCATCCAGATTTTATAAAACCAGAAGCTCGTAAGAATGAAATGATTAATAATTTTATTAAGCCCGGGTTACAAGATTTATGTGTTTCACGTTCATCATTTAAATGGGGAATACCTGTTACTATAGATACTAATCACGTTGTTTATGTTTGGCTTGATGCGTTAACTAATTATATTACTAATATTGGATATGATGTTGATAATAGTACGGAACAATTTAATAAGTTATGGCCCGCTGATTTACATTTGATTGGTAAAGATATCATTCGTTTCCATACAATTTATTGGCCTTGTTTCTTAATGAGTTTAGGTTTAGAATTACCTAAGCAAGTTTTTGGCCATCCTTGGTTAATTATGGCAGATGGTAAAATGAGTAAAAGTAAAGGTAATGTTATATATGCGGATGATTTAGTAAAAAAATATGGCGTAGATGCAATAAGATATTATTTTTTACATGAAATGCCTTATAGTAATGATGGAGTATTTTCAATGGAATTATTAACAGAAAGAATTAATAGTGATCTTGTTAATATTTTGGGTAATTTAGTAAATAGAACTGTAAGTATGGCTCATAAATATTTTGATGGAGTTATTAACACAAATGATACAAAAGAAGAAATTGATGAACAATTATTTAAAGTTATTAACGATTTACACCCAAATATAGTTGAAAAAATGAATGATTTACAAATTGGTGAAGCTATAGATGAGATATTTATAGTACTTAAAAGATGTAATAAATATATAGATGAAACTATGCCTTGGATATTAGCAAAAGATGAAAATAAAAAAGAAAGATTAGAAACTATTTTATACAATTTATTAGAAGCAATAAGAGTAAGTGCCGTATATTTACAAGCATTTTTACCAGATACTGCTGAGAAAATATTTGATGTACTTAATACTTGCAATAATACAATTGAAAGTGAACCATTAACATTACCTGTTAACTTAAAAGAAGCAGTACATTTATTTGATAGAATAGAGGAAAAATAATGTTTGTTGATACTCACTGTCACATATTTTCAAGTTACTATAATGATATTGATAAAGTTATAAAACGTGCAAAATTTAATTTAGTAACGTATTATATTAATAATGGTAGTGATTATGAAAGTAATAAAGAAGTATTAAAATTAATAGATAATTATGATTCTATGTATGGAGCTTTAGGCATACATCCGGAAGAAGTAGAAAAATATAGTTCTAAAGAAATAGATTTTATTAGAAGTAATTTGAATCATCAAAAAATAGTGGCCATTGGTGAAATAGGTTTAGATTATCACTACACTAAAGATAATAAAGAAAAACAAATTGAATTATTAAGAAATCAATTAAAGATTGCCGAAGAGTATGATTTACCAGTCATAATTCATAGTAGAGAAGCTACCGAAGATACTATTAATGTATTAAAAGATTATAGTGTTAAAGGGGTAATTCATTCTTTTTCAGGTAGTTTAGAAACTGCTAGAATATATATAAAAATGGGTTATTTATTAGGAATTAATGGTGTTGTGACATTTAAAAATTCTAAATTAAAAAATATTATTAAAGAAGTAGGTTTAGAAAATATAGTCCTAGAAACAGATAGTCCGTATTTAACACCGGAGCCATATCGTGGAAAAACTAATGGTCCGGAACATATATTTGATATAGCTTTGTATTTAGCTCATTTATTTAATGTTTCTTTAGAAGATGTTGCTAAAATTACAAATAATAATGTTAAAAAAATGTATAAAAAAATGATCATTGATTAATTCAATGGTCATTTTTAATCGTCTAAATTTTTAAATAAGTTAGAGTTATAAAAATCTTTTAATTCAATATCTAGAGTTCTACATATTTTATAAATAATTAATGAACTAGGATTTTCCCTTTTATTGTTTAATAAATCGCTAAATGTAGAAGCTGGTATATAAGATAATTCTGCAAGTTTTGTTAATGTATATGGTGATTTGTTGCAAAGTTCTATAATTCGTTGACTTGTAGCTTCATTAAGTTTCATCATTCGCACCTCTTTTAAATTCATTTTAGCGTAAATAAAAATTCTTTATTACGGATATCCGTTGACTTTTGATTTGCTTAATGTTATATTTTGAATATAAAAGATAAGGTGAAATGTATGAAAATAAAGAATAAACTTTTAATTGTGATAGCATTTTTTTTACTTGCTTTTATTTTTTCTATTTATTTAAATAATTACAATAATAAGGTATATAAAAATTCAACTGAAAAAAAGTATCATAGTTCTGAATCGTTATCCATGATGCTAGAAACAAAATATAATACAGGTATATACGAAAAATCTAAAAATGAGAGATGGCCGTCAGAGGGTTATTCTTTTAATTCAAATTTATCAGAATGTGAACATGGAAGTAGTTTGAGTTGGGATGAAAATAAAAAAACAGTTATTATGAATGGAAATGTTTCTGATAAATGTTATGTTTATTTTGATAAAGACCAAGAAAAATTAGCAAATTACATAAAATCATTATATACTGGTACTCAAGGAGAAAATAACTTATATTATCATGATAATACATTAGAAAATGGAGCAAATGATAATTCTTATCGTTATGCTGGTTCAAGTGACATTACAAATAATTTTGTATGTTTTGGATACGATTCTTCGGATGGAAGTTGTCCAAATGATTATTTATATAGAATAATTGGTGTATTTGATAATCAAGTGAAACTAATAAAATATGATTATGTAAAATCTGATTTTTTAGGTACAAATGGTGAGTATGCTTCGGTCTATTCAAATACAGGTAATAAAGGTACTACAAAAGGGGTAAATTTATCTTCACAAATTGGAGCATATTATTGGAATAATGACACTGGTATAAATGTGTGGAGTGAAAGCAAACTTAATAAAATAAATTTAAATACATATTATTTAAATAAACTTGGAAGTAAATGGGAAAATAAAATAACGACACACTCGTGGAAAGTCGGAGGAAATTCATGGACAAATATTGGTACAGTAGTAGCAAATATTGCTTATCAAAATGAATTAATATCTCCTTCAGTGAGTTTAACTTATGATTCTAAAATTGGTTTAATGTATTTAAGCGACTATGCTTATGCTGCCACTTCGACTGCTTGGACAATTCCTCTTTTTGCAAATAGTGGTAATGATTACCGTTTATCTAGTGTCAAAAATGTAAATTGGATATATATGGGATTGTGGGAATGGATGATAACTCCACGAACTGATAACAATAATCTTGTTTTTCATGCTGATAACGAAGGAAATATTTATAGTAATAGAGTTAATTATTTAAAGAATGCAATAAGACCTAGTTTTTACCTTGATAATAGTATTTTGTTACAAACTGGTAATGGGTCTAAAACACTTCCTTACATAATTGCAATGTAAGTTATTGGCAATTGATTTTCCTACTTATAAATGCTATAATTTAGTCATCCAGTGAGGTGGATATTAAGTTATGAAAGTAATAAATTATTTTATTAGATTAGCAGTAATTATATTTGTTGTAATAATTGCTAAAAGTAGTACTGATATAAGAAGTGCTGCGGTAGAAAATGATAATGTTAATAAAACAATAAATTTATCAACAATGGCTATGAAAGTTATTGAAGTTGAACAAGCAATGAAGTTTAATGCTGTTGATACATATACAGGTGATTTAACTGGTTATGCAGCTAATTGTCCATTATGTAGTGGAAAGCTTGCTTGTTTACCAACATACAATGTAATGAATGGTACTAATACATATAATGATATAGAATATGGAACTGTTTATATAGTAGCTTCTAGTAAAAATTTAGCTTGTGGTTCTATAATTAGTTTTTATAGCAATCGTATTGGTGAAGGTAAAATATTAGCTATAGTGCTTGATCGTGGTGTAAAAGGAAATGCAATAGACTTTTTATCATCATCAGAAAAATATGCATCTGATTATATTGGGCGTAGTTCCATTACATACGATGTTTTAAGAAATGGTTGGGCATAATGAAAGCTAAAAAAAGATATGGTCAAAACTTTTTAATAGATAATAATATAATAAAGAAGATAACTGATGAGGTATCTTCTTCTTCTAGTGATTTAATAATTGAAATAGGGCCGGGAAAAGGGGCTTTAACAAAAGAATTAAAAAAGAAGGATAGTTATATTATTGCTTATGAAATAGATACAGATTTAGTAAGAACATTAGAAAAACTAGAAAACGAAAAAGTTAAAGTAATATTTAAAGATATTTTAACAACTAATATTAAGGAAGATATTAATAATATAAATTATAGTGATTTGTATATTGTTGGTAATTTACCGTATTATATTACTACGCCGATTATTGAGCATATTATAAAACAAAATTTAGTATTTAAAAAATTTACGATAATGGTTCAAAAGGAAGTCGCGGATAGATTTATGGCTAAACCGAAAAGTAAAGATTATGGGTATATTACATTAGTTTTAAAGTATTTTTTTGACACTTTCAAAGTATGTGATGTTTCTAAGTATTCTTTTAATCCAGTTCCTAAAGTAGAAAGTGCAGTAATATCTTTTATACCTAAGGAAAATAAAGAAAAAATAGATGTTGATAAATACTTTGATTTTTTAAAAATAATATTTAGACAAAAAAGGAAAACTTTAAAAAATAATGTTAGTAATATATATAATTGGGATAAGATAATAAAAGTATTAGTAAAATATAATATAAGTGAATCATGTAGAGCCGAAGAATTAGAGGAACAAGTAATTTTAGATATTTTTAAAAGCATCAGTTAATGATGTTTTTTTGTATATTTCATTTTAATAAGCATATAGTTAAGTGGTGATGTATATTTTGGAAATAAGTAAAGGAGATTATGTAACTAGAAATAGTTATGATAATGATACTGTTTTTAAAGTTATTAACATAAAGAATAATGTTGTTTATTTAAAAGGTGTTGATGTAAGATTAGTAGCGGATGCTGATATTACAGACTTAAGAATAGAAAAAGACATATTTACAGAGGATGAATTAGATGATATTGAAATAAAAGAAGAGTTATTAACTCGAGGGGAATATTTTTATTTACCTGCAAAGATTTTACATATAGATGCAGATGAGGAATATTTAACGAGGTGTTTAAAATTTTATAAAAGAAATGGTATTTTTGCAATTGGAAAAAAAATAAATGAAAGAAATATTTATGAACAATTGCCCTTACTTCTTAAGGAATATAAACCAGATATAGTTATTATTACTGGTCATGATGCTTATTATAAGAAAAAGGGGAATGTAAATGATATAAAGAACTATAAAAATTCTGGTTTTTTTGTAAAAGCAGTAAAAGTAGCACGTAATTACGAGAAGAGTCACGAGAAGTTAGTTATTATAGCCGGAGCTTGTCAAAGTGATTATGAAGAACTTATTAAGGCCGGAGCAAATTTTGCTTCAAGTCCGAAAAGAGTTAATATTCATGCCCTAGATCCAGCGATTATAGCAAGTACTATTTCTTTAACAGAAAGAAATAAAGAAATAGATTTAAGGGAATTACTAAATAAAACAAAATATAAAGAAGATGGTATGGGTGGTATTATTTGTAATGGTTTAATGTATGTAGGTTATCCAAGGTAAGGAGGGATATTTTTGAATATTAATATAGTTAGAGAAGAAATAGAAAAAAAGTTAAATAGAAAAGTTTTAGTTTCTGTTTACGGAATGCGTAATAAAGTTAGTAGAGTAGAAGGTATTTTATATAAGACTTATCCAAATATTTTTACCGTACTAGTAAATGGTGAAGAAAAAAGTTTTTCTTATCGTGATTTAATAATTGGGGATGTAAAAATAAAATATTTATAATAAATTATTGCAAATAATGTGTATATGTTTTAAAATAAATTTATAGGAGGACTTATGGAAATAACACAAACAAAAATATTTCATAGAGAAAAAGAAGGGGCAAGATTAAAGGCTTTTGTAGACTTTATTATAGATGATTGTTTTATAATAAGAGGAGCTAAAATAATCGAAGGAAATAAAAGGTTATTCGTGGCAATGCCAAGTAAACTTAATAAAGAAGGAAAAGAAGAAAACATTGTGTTTCCTTTAAATAAGGAAACACGGGAAAAAATAGAAAATTATATTTTAAATCAATATAATGAAGAAATAAAATAATAAAAAGGGGTCTAAAATTTTATTCTTGACATACGCTTATTAAGTGTGATATTATTAATTTCGTTGCTTGAAAAGGAGAGATAAAATGTTAGATATATTAATAAGATACATAGAAAATTATAATGCTAAAGGAGAAAAAGTATATACTGGGGCTTATATTATTGACCGTTCTAAACTTCCGATTACTAAAAAAGAAGTTTATGTAGGATGGAATTTTGCTTTAGAAGATGTTTTGGATAAAGAAGAAAATGTAAAAATGCTTAATATCGATGATAAAGATAGGTTTATTAGAAGATATAATTCGGCTATGGCAACAGGTATTGTTTACTTTCCTCAAACACAAGAATATGGATTTTTACAAGAAGGGGATGTAGTGTTACCTTGGACTGGTGAGGATAAAGTACAAGAAACTTTAGATAATTATATAAATAAACATTATACAATTAGAGATGTTGATAATTACTTTAAAAAAATACAAGAATTAGATGAAAGAATTAATGATTTAGCTCCGGAAGATCCTTTAGTAGAGTTATATGGTTATAATTTAAAAAGAGAAGCGTCAAGTAGATAGTATTAATTATCTACTTTTTTCATATAATTTAATGGTGATTATATGGATATTAAAACATTTGGAAATCAAGAAATAAAAATAGTTGATAGAGCTAGTATAAGTTTAACCGGAGTAAGTAAAATAGTAAGTTTTGATGATGAAGAATTTTTATTAGAAACTAATATGGGAAATTTAAGAATATTGGGAAACAATTTAGAATTATTAAAACTTGATACTACGGATGGTAATGTCAAAATTAAGGGAAAGATAAATTCTTTTATGTATATTGAGGGGAAAACTAAAGTAAAAGAAGATAGTTTACTTAATAAGTTATTTAAATGAGTAGTTATATTCAAGTCATATCCCTGTTAGTATCTTTACTTTATGGAATAATTTTTTATTGTTTTTCATCTTTTAACAAGACTTTATTACTTGATAAAAGTATACTTAAACAATTTATTATTAATTTAATATTTATTTTAGATATCGTATTTATTTATATTTATCTAATGTATCATATAAATCAAGGACAAATACATGCCTATTATATAGTTTTAGTAGTATTAGGTTTTTGGTTTGGATATAAATATGCTAAAAAATGTAAATATATTGTAAATAAAATAATATCTAGGAAACATAAATCCTAGATATTTGTTATAATTAAATAAAATGGGGATGGATATATGAAGAAAACAAAGAAAGAGAAGAAAAGATTGTTTTTTATAAGTGCTTGTATTATCTTTTTAATTGTTTCACTAATTAGTTCTGTTGCTAATGATTGGACAAAAATTTTAGAAAATAAAAGTAAAATAACAGAATTGAATGAAAATTATAATAATTTATTAAGTGAAGAAGAGAAATTATTAAGTGAAGTTACTAAATTGCAAGATAATGATTATATAGCTAGATATGCTAAAGAAAAATATATGTATTCTGCGGATGGTGAAGTAATTATAAGAATAGATTAAAAGTTATTTTTTGTTATTACTTCATCTATCAATCCATATTCTTTAGCTTCATTAGCATCTAGGTAATTATCTCTTTCTGTATCTTCATATATTTTTGTTAACTTTTGTTTTGTATTTTGAGCTAAAATATTATTTAGCTTTTCTTTTAGTTTAATAATTCTTTCCGCGGCTATTTTAATATCTGTTGCTTGTCCTTGAAAACCTCCGAGAGGTTGATGAATCATTACCTCAGTGTTACTAAGAGCATAACGCTTATCTCCACTAGAAAGTAAAAATGCTGCCATACTTGCGCACATTCCTAGTCCAATTGTAATAACATTGCTTTTTATAAATTTCATTGTATCATATATAGCCATACCCGATGTAATAGAACCACCGGGACTATTAATATATACGTAAATATCATCATTATTAATGTTATCTAAATATAATAGTTCACTTACTATAATAACAGATGTTGCATCGTTTATTTCTCCTTCTAAAAAGATGATTCTATCTTGTAGCATACGTGAATATAAATCAAAAGCATATTCCTTATTGTTTTTCTTTTCTAATATAGTTGGTATTATGTTCATAAATTGTCTCCTTAACTAAATAATAGTAAAATAATGATAAATTTATTCACAAAATTGTAAATAATTGATATAATTAATTAGAATAAAGAAGGGATAAAGATGAATAATGTGTTAATAACTTTTGATGGTAAAACTCATGAATATAAAAAAGGAATTACATTTTATGAAGTAAGTAAGGATTGTAATATGTCAAATATTATGGGTTTTAAAGTTAATAATGAAGTTTATGGCTTAGATGAAAAAGTTAATGCTAATCAAGAAATTGAATTTATAAATACAAATGATATAATTGGTAACAAAATATATAAAGCTGGTATAAAATTTTTGTTTCAAGTAGCATTACAAGAGGTATATCCAGCATTAGATGTCCATTATGAACATAGTGTTCCTCGTGGAATGCTAGGTAAAGTATGCGGAGATAAAATATTAAATAATGAAGATATATCAAAAATTAAAAATAAAATGGTGGAAATTATTGAAGCCAAAGATATTATTACAAAATTAAATATTTTGCCAAAAGAAGCTATTACTTTTTATGAAGAAAAAAAAGAGTATGAAAAAGCAGATAATATCCAAAATATAAATGATAAGGTAGTAAATTTATATAGATTAAGAAATAAAGTAAATTATTTTTATTCTTTGATGCCATATAATACATCTTTACTTGATAAATTTGAATTAGTTTATTTAGGTAAAAATAATATTATATTTTTGTTTCCAACAGTTAAAAGTGATGGTGTAGTACCTGAATATGTTCATTATGATAATATTATAGATAGTTTTTACGAAGGAAAAAAATGGTTAAATAATTTACATATGCCATATGTTACACAATTAAATAAAACTGTTAGTAATGGTAAAATAAAGAAATTTATTAATTCTAGTGAGTTAAAGTTTTATTTAAATATTACTAAAGTAATAAATGATATTGTGGATAAAAAAGATATTAAGTTTGTTATGATAGCAGGGCCTTCATCAAGCGGAAAGACAACTACGACAAAAAGATTATCATCTTGTTTTGAAGCAATAGGCTATGATGCCATTAATATTAGTTTAGATGATTATTTTTTAGATAAAGATATTACTCCGTTGGATGAAAATGGTAAACCTGATTTTGAAAGTGTAAAAGCATTAAATGCTGAAAGATTTAATGAAGATTTATCTAATTTATTAAAAGGTGAAGAAATAAGTTTACCAAGATATAATTTCTTAACTGGTAAAAGTGAAGAATCAAAAGAAAAGATAAAGATAAAAGAAAATAGTATTTTCTTAATAGAAGGATTACATGCTTTAAACGATGAATTAAGTATAAATATCGAAAATAAGTATAAGTATAAGATTTATTTAAGTCCGTTTATACCTTTATCGGTAGATAGACATAATTATGTTTCAACATTAGATTTAAGGTTACTAAGAAGAATTGTTAGAGATAATAGAACTAGAGGATATAGTGTTGTAGAAACTATTGATAGTTGGCAAGATGTTAGAAATGGCGAAGAAAAATACATATTTCCATATATACATCAAGCAGAAACAATTATAAATACGGCGTTACCATATGAACTTGGAGTATTGAAAGTTTATGTTGAACCACTTCTTTTATCTGTTAGTGTTAATTCAAAATACTATGAAGAAGCAAGAAGATTATTAGGTTTTTTAAAGCAATTCTTTCCTATTCCAAGTGAGTATGTAAGTGATGAATCAATATTAAGAGAATTTATAGGAGGAAAATATAATGATTAAAGTAGCAATTAATGGTTTTGGGAGAATAGGGAGATTAGCGTTTAGACAAATAGTTACACAAACAGATTTTGATATAGTAGCTATTAATGATTTAACTAGTGCGGAAGATTTAGCCTATTTAGTTAAATATGATACGGTACATGGTTCATTTCATGAAGATGAAATAAAAGCTGAAGGAAATGAAATTGTTGTAGCTGGAGTTAAAAGAATAAGGGTATATAGTGAAACTGACCCAGCTAATCTACCTTGGGGTGAATTGGGTGTCGACTTAGTTTTAGAATGTACTGGTAAATTTACAGCAAAAGAAGATGCTATGAAACATATTACTGCTGGGGCTAAGAAAGTTTTAATATCAGCTCCTGGTAAAGGAGATATGAAAACAGTTGTTTATAATGTTAATGATAATATTTTAAATAGTGATGATGCTATAGTTAGTGCGGCTAGTTGTACAACTAACTGTTTGGCGCCAGTATTAAATGTAATTCATAAAAATATTGGTATTAAAAAAGGCTTCATGACTACGGTACATGCATATACTAATGATCAAGCAACACTTGATATTGCTCATAAAAAAGGAATTAAATCTAGACGTGGAAGAGCTTGTGGGGAAAATATTGTTCCTTCTAGTACAGGTGCTGCAAAAGCAATTGGTTTAGTTATTCCTGAGTTATTAAACAAATTAGATGGAAGTGCTTTAAGGGTACCTGTTGCGGATGGTTCAATTGTTGATTTAACTTTAGAATTATCAAGAAAAACAAGTGTAGAAGAAATCAATAATTATTTTAAAGATAATCAAAATGAAACAATTAAATTTACTTTGGATCCAATAGTTTCTAGCGATGTTTTAGGTAAAAAGTATGGAGCTGTAGTTGATGGATTATTAACAAATATTGTCGAAGATAATGATACTCAATTAGTTAAAGTTGTAGCTTGGTATGATAACGAATATGGTTATACGGCTCAAATGCTTAGAACTGCTAAAAAAATGTTTCAATAAAAAATACTCTCTTAATTGAGAGTTTTAATTTTCTTAAAAATGGTATAGCAAATGTCTTAAAAATGGTATAGTGAAAGTCTTAAAAATGGTATAGCAAATTTACAAAATGCTGAAAGAAGCTAGATTCTAAGCCAAAAATCTTTTGTTAAATCTGCTTAAAAATGGTATATTAACAATTTATTTTAAAATGGATTTAGGATAGGCTTTCCTTTCATCAGTTCTAAACGTTAGATAATCAATGCTTGTTTTGTAATAATCTGCAAGTATATTTATTTTTTCTAATGGTATAGCATTAATTCCTAGCTCATATTTATTATATTGTTGTTGAGTTATTCCTAATAAATTTGCTATATCTTTTTGATATAAATCATTATCTTCTCTTATTTCCTTAAGTCTTGATATATTCATGGGTTGCACCTCAACTAAATTTTACTATACAACTCACAATTGTATTGACTGATACAACCACAAGTAGTATAATGAAATTATTATACAACTTGTGGTTGTTTGTGAAAATGAGAGAGAAATATATGAATAAGAAAAGAAAAATAATATTTAGTGTAATCATGCTATTTTTTATGATTTATTTAATAATCGATTTAAACTATTATAAAAATTTATCTGTTAAGGAAAATATTAATTTTAAATCAGAAAAAATAGATTTTTTATCAATGATGTTAGAAACAGAAGCTAAATCAGGTAAATATAAAGAAGTAACTTCTGAAGCTTGGCCAAGTGATGATTATGTATTTAATGAAAATTTGTCTGGATGTGAAAATGGTGGAGATTTAAAATGGGATGATGTTACTAAAAAAGTAATAATGGAGGGTAATAGTTCTGATAAATGTTACGTATATTTTGATGTATATGTACCTAAAAGATATGATGCTGAGTGTGATAATTCATTGATTTCTTGCAAAATAGCAAAATTATTTACTGGAGTACAGGGAGAAAACAATATGTATTATCATGATAGTACATTAGAAAATGGAGCGGGAGATAACTCATATCGTTATGCAGGTCCAAGTGATACCACAAATAACTTTGTATGTTTTGGATATGATTCAACGGATGGGACATGTGCAACAGACTATTTATATAGAATAATAGGTGTTTTTGATGGTAGAGTAAAGTTAATTAAATACGATTATGCATTAACGACTAATCTTGGTTCTGATGGAGATTATTATAAAAATTATTCAGATGCTATGTCGGGTAAAAATACATTAGGCAATAATTCTACAAAAGATATTGGTATATATTTTTGGAATTATAGTACTGGAAGTTCAAGTACTGCTTTATGGAGTGAAAGCAGATTAAATAAAATTAATTTAAATACAAATTTTTATAAAACCTTTAATGTAAATTGGAGAAAAAAAATAGAAATAAATGAATGGATTGTTGGAGGAAATAAAACTAATAAAGTAGTAAACGAGATTGCTTCAAATATATATAATAATGAAATTTTAACCCCATTTTCTTCAGATACTTATGCCGATGTTATAGGGCTTATGTATTTAAGTGATTACGCTTATGCAGCTGCCCCAAGTGCTTGGACAACTCCATTATATGATAGTAGGGGAAATGACTATCGATTATCTTCCGTAACAAGTGTAAATTGGATTTATATGGGATTATATGAATTTACAATTACCCCAGAAAGAAATTATTCGGCAACCGGTTTTGTTATTGTTTCTTTTGGAGAAGTATTTAATTGTGGGTCGAATGGTCCAGAACATTGTATGTATGCAATGAGACCTGTTTTTTACCTTAATCCTAATGTAACGTATGTTTCTGGAAACGGTACAAAAGATTTACCATTTATTATTAAATAAAAAAATACAGAATTTTATTATTTATCTGTATTTTTTTTCTTTTTAAATTTACTTATAATCTTATTTCCTACAAGTTCATTTAATAAATCTTTATTTAGTAAATAATATAATATTAAAGAAATTATTCCAATAAAAGCTAATGTTATTAACATGTATAATTTATTTGTTATATGACTAAATATAATAGCTTTAAATAATAAGCAAATACTTACTAAAATTAAAATCGTTATTATTAGTTTAGGTATAGACTTTAATGTCTTTTTGTAACTAAAGTTATACTTATGATGTAATGTAATTAAAGGTATTGCAAGTGATAAAGAGTAACCTATTGTTGTTGCAAGTATTGCTCCATAAAATGGATAAATTCCCAGTTTATTAAACAAGAATATTAATGGTATATCTAGTATAGTTTTAGTTATTAACCCTGTAGCACAAGAAATATATATTAATTTTGTTTTTGAAAGTCCTTGTAAAGCACTACATATCATTATATATGCGGAATCTAATATAGCTAATAAAATAGTGTATTTAAATATTAAAGGGCCATAAAAACTTTCGCCATAAAAGATTGTCCATACTTGTTTAGAAAATATACTTAAGAAAATTGAAAATGGTAAAATAACATATAGTAATACTTGTAGCGTTTTATTAAATTGGTTATTAACTTCTTCCATATCATTTTTAGTATAAGATTCTACGATAGATGGAATTAAACTTATGACAAGTCCTGTTGCTATTGCTGTAACAACACTTACTAACTTACTTCCCCAGGTTGTAAAAACAGAGGAAATTGTTTCAATGTCTTGGGCAGGGTATCCTATCCAATTTAGTCCTTTTATTACCAAAATCATATCAACAGAATTATAAATGCTATTAGCAACATTAATAATTATAAATGGTATACAATAACCGATAAGTTTTTTTAGTATTTCTTTTTTTTCTTCTTTTGATACTTCTTCATAAGGAACAAATAATGTATCTTTTATTTTTCTTGTTTTAAGTAATAAATAACCATATGATACTAAAGCTCCGGCACAAGCTCCGAATACTGCTATACCTACGGCTTCGGCAACACTTAAATGAAATACTTTTAAAGCTAAGAAAGATCCGACAATAATTACTAAAACTCTTACAAACTGTTCTATTACTTGACCAATAGATGGCGCGGCAATATATTTATGACCTTGTAGATAACCTCTTAGTATGCTTAATATAGGAACAATTAAAATAGCGAATGATACACATCTTATAACAAAAGCAACATCACTAATAGAATTACCTCCGGATAAATCCCCGACAATAGCCGTGGCAATTAAGTTAGCTCCTAGAAAACATATAGCAAAAGAAATAATTGAAAATATTCTAATTATTTTTTCTGAATACTTAAACATGTAAGTTTTTTCTTTTACTTTTCCTAGAGTATTATACTCACTAGTAATCTTACTTATAGCAAGTGGTATACCAGCGGAAGAAATAATTAAAAAGAAGTTGTAAATATTATAGGCATAACCGTATAATGAACCACCGTTTTCGCCGATTATTCGATAAAAGGGAATAACATATAATACTCCGAGTATTTTAGATACAATAATAGCAATTGTTGCAATCATTGCTCCTTCCATAAATTCATTTTTTTTCATTAAGTGTTCGTCCTTTCTAATTAATTATAGTAAAATAAGTAGTTTCTTGCAAGAAAACTTCATCTAAAAGTGTCAACTAAAATAATTTATGATTTATAAATATTTTAAGGAATGTTATACTTATAGTGGAGGTTCATAATGAAGTTTATAGAAGTAAAGAAAGTAAATAAGACATATAAAAATGGGATAACTGCTATCGCTGATTTAAATGTACAAATAACTAAAGGGGAATTTGTCTTTGTTATTGGACTTACAGCAAGTGGAAAGTCAACATTTATTAAAATGCTTTATAGAGAAGAAAAACCAACAAGTGGTACAGTTTATGTAGGCGGGCTAAATGTTGGTAAACTAAGGAATGGTAAAGTTTATAAATTAAGAAGAAAATTAGGTATTGTATTTCAAGATTTTAAGTTATTGCCAAAATTGACTGTTTATGAAAATGTTGCTTTTGCTTTAGAATGTGTAGGTATGAAAAGTTCGGAAATAAGACCCCTTGTATTAAATGCTTTAGACCGGGTTGGTTTAAAAGAAAAGGTAAGATCATTTCCAGGGGAACTTTCTGGTGGAGAACAACAAAGAGTATGTATTGCTCGGGCAATTGTAAATAAACCAAAGCTTCTTATATGTGATGAACCAACAGGAAACTTAGACCCAAAAACGAGTGAAGAAATAATGGAAGTTATTGATAGAATTAATAAGGAGTTGGGAACAACAATAATTATGGCTACTCATGATAAAGATATAGTAAATAGAATGAAGAAAAGAGTTTTACTTATCGATAACGGTGTATTAGCTGGAGATTATGCGAAAGGAAGTTATAAGACAAATGAGGGCGTGTAGAATTTTTTTAAGAAGTATAAGAGATGCTTTTAAAAGTGTTGTAAGAAATTTTTCTTTAAGTTTTGCATCTATTATGTGTACTACTATAACACTTATATTAGTAGCTGTGGCAATAGTTTGTGCTTGTAATATAGATAATGCAACAAAGGTAATTGAAGATGAGTTAACAATAGTTATTTACTTAAAAAAAGATGTAACTGATGAACAAATACAAAATGTAAAAGATGATTTAAATAGTCAAAGAAATGTTTCAGAAGTTGTTTATAAAAGCAAAGATGAATGGAAAATGGAAATGAGTAAGTATGATGATGCTTTTAAAACAGTGCTTGATTATTTAGATGAAAATCCTTTGCTTAATTCCTTTGTTGTTAAAGTAAAAGATGTAAAAAAATTAAGTGATACAAGTGAATACATTAAAAGTATTGATGGAGTTGATACGGTAAAATATGGAGAAGGAATGGTTGAAACTGTAATATCTGTGTTTGATGTAGTTCAAAAAGTAGTTATTGTAATAGTTATTGCTTTAGTATTAGTAACAGGATTTTTAATTAGTAATACTATTAAACTTACAATATTTAGTAGAAGAAATGAAATAGAGATAATGCGTTTAGTAGGGGCTAGTAATATAGCTATTAAATTACCATTCTTGTTTGAAGGATTTATAATTGGTATAATTGGAGCTATTATTCCTGTTTGTATAACAATATATGGTTATGTAATTTTGTATTCTAGATTACATGGTAAATTATTTTCAAACTTAATTATGTTAATTAAACCATATAATTTTGTTTTTGCTGTATCAGGTATATTAGTAGCAATAGGGGCTTTAGTAGGTATGTATGGAAGTATTAAAGCAGTAAGGAAGTATTTAAAGATATGATGAATATAAATAAGTTAAGTGAATATTTTATTAGGTATATGTTAGCTATATTATTGTTTGTTTCATGTTTTGTTTTTAAAACTAGTGATGTATCTGCGAAAAGCGAAGCTACGACTTTGGCAGAATTAAGGCAAGAGTTAAAAGAATTGCAAGCAAAAAAACAAAAGACGCAAAGTCAAAAAGCTTATACTGAGGCACAAAAAAGACAAAAAAACAATGATATAAAAAATGCTAACCAAGAAATAGTTAATTCAGAAAATAAAATAATTGAAGCAAAGGCATCAATTGAAGAAACTAATAAAAAGATAGAAGAACTGAATGCACAAACTAATGAATTAATGGAAAATTATCAACTTTTATTAGGGGATAATTCATATCTTGAATTTGTAACTGATTCTTCTTCAATGACAGAATTAATTATGCGAGTAGATGCTGTAAAACAAATATCTCAGTATAATAAAAATAAATTAACAGAGATGGAAGAACTTATTAAAACTAATGAACAAAAACAAGTAGATTTAAAAAATTATGAAGTTCAACTTAATAACAATATTGCAAGTTATGAAAAACAAATAGAAAATTTAGATTCAAGTTTATTAGAGTTAGAAGATATTTCGATGGACATCAATGAAGAAATTAAGATAGTTGAAACTAATATTAAAAATTATGTAGCTATGGGCTGTAAAGAAAATCAAAAGTTTACTGATTGTGCTTCATATTCATATAATAGCACTTGGTTAAAACCAGTTGTTAAAGGAACTATAAGTAGCTTATATGGTTGGAGAACATTAAATGGTAAATCTAGTAATCATAGCGGAATAGACATAAGTATACCTGAAAAAACTACGGTCTATTCATCTACTAATGGAAAAGTAGTTTATATTATTAGAGGGGCTAGTTGTGGTGGAAATCAAGTTTATATTGAATCAAAAGTAAATGGAGTTACTTATACAATGCTTTATGCACATTTGTTATCTATAAATGTAAGTATGAATCAAACTGTCACTAATCAAACAGTAATTGGTTCTTCAGGTGGAAAATCAACATCTGTAAAGTATGGAGGTTATGATAGGTGTACATTTGGTGCGCATTTACACTATAGTGTTTCTAAAAGTAACTGGACTAGTTGGTCGCACTTTTATACAAACTTAATGAATCCGCCAGGATTTCCTGGAAAAGGGGCTTCATTTTATGCTAGAACTCAATGGTTTTAATTTGTAAAATAAAATAAAGATTTCAAGTGTTTATTGAAGTCTTTTTTTTGTTATGATAATATTATTTCAGGTGATAAAGTGAAAATTGAAACGTTAGTAGTGGGTTCATTACAAGAAAATTGTTATATTTGTACCATTGGAGACTATAGTTTTATTGTTGATCCAGGGGATGAAGCTCAAGAAATAATTAAAGCATGTAGTAATAAAAATATTAAGGAAATATTAGTTACTCATTATCATTTTGATCATGTCGGAGCATTAGAAGAATTAAAAAAACATTTTAATTTAGAAGAAAATGTAAAAACGTCATACTTTGATTATGAAGTTATTAAGACTCCTGGGCATACTAGTGATAGTGTAAGCTTTTATTTTGAAAAAGAAAAAGTTTTATTCAGTGGAGATTTTATTTTTTATGGAACTATTGGCAGAATGGATTTACCAACAGGTAGTGAGATTGCTATGCAAGATAGTTTAGAGTTAATAAGTAAATATCCAAAAGATACAGTTGTTTATCCTGGACATGGAAGTAAAACTATTTTAGGTAATGAAGTTAAAAGGTTTGAATATTACTTTTAATTGTGCTAGAAATAGATATTACTGTTTTAAAATGTAAAACGCAAAAAGAAGATAAAGCTAAGAATAAATGTTTTATCTTCTTTTTAATTAGTATGTTTTTTCCGAATAACTATGCGAGTATATTATTGGTTCCATAAATTCAACATAGTTTAAATAAATAATTCTTATTAAGTACCAAAGGTTATTGGTGTTATCCCTTATTATTAGATGGTCCTTACCAGCTTCTTCAATAATACCTTCATATACTTTATTTTGCCAAGCACTACTATCTGGGTAAGATACATAAGCTTTAGCTTTTCTACCCTTATTAAGTCTTAAAATGTTTTCTATATAACTTTGTTCTTGGGGTATGTTATTACTCACTTCAGTTACAGACACATTTCCAGGTGGGGTTTGAAAACCTTGATTTGGAAATGTAGGATTTTGGTAATAATTACCATTCATTAAAATTCACCTCTCTTTAATTTATGTAAGCATTGCTAAAAATATGTTAATGTTTTATAATTATTATGATAGGTGAGTATATGAAAAATGAAAATTATAAAGAAATTATTATTAACGGTTTAACTTTAGTATTGGGTATATTTATATATGCTATGTGCTTTAATTTGTTTTTAACACCAAATAATTTAGTGGTATCAGGTTTTAGTGGACTTGCTATTGTTTTTCATAAAATTTTTAATATTAATGCTAATGTATTTATATATGTTGCTAATATATTAGTTCTCTTTATTGGTTTTTTCTTACTAGATTTAAATAAAACTAAAAGAAATATTTTAGGTTCTATACTTTATCCCTTTATGATAACTGTAACAATGCCAATTTCTAATTATTTAATGAAGTATTTAGTATTTGATGATTTTTTAATACAAATATTACTTGCTACCATATTATTTGGTGTTGGTTCGGGTTTAATATATCGTAGTGGATTTACTACGGGTGGAACAGATATTATTATGCAAATTATAAATAAATACATGAAAATAAGTGAATCTAAATCTATGTTATATACTAATGCTTTTATAATATTAATGGGTATTATAGTATTTGGCTTAAATAAAGGTATTTATTCATTTATAATACTTATTGGTTCGACTTATTTTGTTGATAAGATAATGTTTGGGATAGAAACAAGTAAGTTATTTTATATTACAACGAAAAAAAGAAAAGAAGTTATGAAAATAATTATGCAAGATTTTAATACAGGACTTACTTGTATACCTAGTAAGGGTGGTTTTAGTTTAATTCATGATTATATGATTATGTGTGTAGTTGCAAACAATGATTATTATTTATTGAAACAAAGAATATTAGAAATAGATCCGAATGCTTTTATTGTAATTGATACTTGTTATGAAGTAAATAACGGTGTAAAAAGACGAAACTTACCATTTATATAGAAATTTAAATATAATTGTGTTAAACTTAATTTGTGATGGATATGAAAAAAATAGTTATTTTTGGCGGAGGAAGTGGTCTTTCTCAGTTATTAAAAGGAATAAAATTATTTCCCGTGGAAATATCTGCGGTTGTAACTGTTGCAGATAATGGGGGAAGTACGGGGCTTTTAAGAAAAGAATTAGATATACCTGCGGTTGGTGATATAACTAAGGTTATGCTTAGTATGTCTAGTGCAGGGGATGATGTTATTAACTTAATGAATTATCGTTTTTCTAAGTCTAAGTCTTTAGGAGTTCACTCAGTTAAAAACTTGATATTAATGGCTTTACTTGATTTAAAGGGAAGTTTTACAAAGGCTATGCCTGTTATGGAAACTTTATTAGATGTAAAGGGAAAAGTATTACCTTTAACAGAAGATAATGTTAATTTAGTAGGTATAACCGAAGCAGGAAAGGTAATTAAAGGAGAAGAACAATTAACTAAATGTGCAAGTAAAATTAAAGAAGTGAGATATGACAAAGAAATTAATGTTAATCCTAAAGTTATTAAAGCAGTAAATGAAGCTGACTTAATAATTTTTTCATCTGGTAGTTTACTTACTAGTATTGTTCCTCATTTAATTAATAAAAAGTTAGTAGATGTAATAAATAAATCTAAAGCTGATAAAATGTATATTTGTAATTTATTTACCCAACCAGGGGAAACTGATGATTTTTCAGTAAAGGACCATATCGATTATTTAGAAAAATATTTAGGTAAAGGTAAAATAAATATAGTTATGGCTAATAATGCTTTAATAGATAGTAAATTATCTAAAAAGTATGCTAATAAGGAACAAAAAGATCCGGTAATATTAGATACTCGAGAATTAAAAGATGTTTATGTAATACAAGATAAATTATTTACCATTGAAAATGGATGTTATCGTCATGATTCATTAAAAACAGGATACTTAATATTTTCATATCTTATGGAAGGTAAGAAATGATTACTTTTACAATAAGTTTAAAAGAAGAAATAGCTAAAAATGATTTTAATATTATTGAAGCAAGGTGTGAATTAGAAGGTTTTTTAAATTCTGTTGCTAAGTTTAATAAAAATGAAATTAGTATAACACTAGAAAATGCAAGTATTGCAAGAAGAATATACAAGGAACTAAAGGAGATATATAATGTAAATGTTAGTGTTATAATAAGAATTCAAAAGAGATTTAAAGTTAAGCAAATATATATATTGACTGTTAAAGAAAAAATAAAGTTTATAAAAGAAAGTATTAAATTAGATAATAAAGTAAAGTTGGAAAAATTTGTAACAGAAGAAGAAAAAAATGCTTTTTTACAAGGTGCTTTTTTAGCAGTGGGAAATATATCTAATCCTAGTACTAGTGGATATCACTTAGAATATATTTTTTCAAAGGAAATTTTAGCAAAACAAGTTTTAAATTTATTGAATGAATATAATTTAAAAGCTAAATTAATAAAACGTGGTTATAAGTATATTGTTTATATTAAGTCTAGTGAGTGTATTAGTGATTTAATAAAACGGTTTAAAGCAATTAATTCTTTGTTTTATTTTGAAGATATAAGAATTTATAAAGATCATAAAAATATGGTTAATAGACTTAATAATTGTGAGATTGCTAACCAAGAAAAAAGTTTTAAAAGTGGGCAAATACAAATAAATAACATTAAATATTTAAAAGAAAAAGATATATTTAGTTTATTAGATGAAAAAACGCAAATAGTTGCTAATAGTCGTATTAAGTATCCGGAAGTGAGCATGAATGAACTTGCTGAAATAATTTCGTTAGAAGAAGGATATAAAATTGGAAAATCTGGGGTAAATCATCATTTTATTAAAATAAGTAATTTAGTAAAAAAATATCAAGAAAGCAGGAGTAAAAGTGAAAGTTAGATTAGCAGGAAAAATTCAACCAGATAGTATTGTTGATGGGGCAGGAATTAGAACAGTTATATGGTTTCAAGGTTGTTTACATAATTGTCCATTTTGTCATAATCCAGAAACTCATGATTTAAATGGTGGTTATGAATCTACTTCGGAAGACATAATAAAAGAAATTGCTAGTTTGAAATATCAAAATGGTATTACTTTATCTGGAGGGGATCCATTTTTTCAACCAGAAGCAGCTTTAGAAATAGCTAAGTTTGCACATAGTATTGGCTTAAATGTATGGGCATACACAGGTTTTTTGTATGAAGCTTTAATAAGTGGTACGAAAGAAAGAAGGAAACTTTTAGAAAACATTGATGTTTTAGTAGATGGTAAATTTGAAATTGCTAACAAAAGTTTAGATTGTAAATTTCGAGGTAGTACAAATCAAAGATTAATTGATGTTGCAAAAAGTTTAAAAGAAGGTAAAGTGGTGTTATATGACGTTTAAACAAGAATTTAATTATACTGTATTAGTTAATAATTGTGATGCAAATTTTTTAAAAAAGTTTGCTACTTATATGATTATTGATGAAGGGGTATTTGAAAAATTAAAAGAACGTTTAGAGATGTTTCCAAGTAGACAAGTAGTTTTTAATGAAGCTTGGTATAATTTACTGGAACAAGAAAAGAAACAAATATTTGCTTTATTAAATTTACAAAAAATAGGATTTATAAATATTACAAGTAATATTGAAGATGTTTTGTATTCAGATTATGTTTATGTTTATGATAATGATAACTTAGTTATGGAAGGATTTATTGATGAAGTTTTAAAAAACGAAAAAAAGCTTCAAGAACTTGGATATGGTATCCCATTTGTAGTTGAACTTTCTAAAAAATTAAATTATTATGATGTACTTAATAAAACTTATTATGATATGAAGGAATTGGTGGATATCTTATGGAATTAAGTAGTTTAAATGGAAATATAATCGGGGTTATTAACTATGATATTAAGGAAAGTTACAATGGATTAGTAAAAGATATTGTTTTAAAGAAGCCAGAACAAGCTTTAAAAATGGTCGGGTTAACGGAAGAAATGTTAGATAAAAATTTTGAAGATTTAAGTTTTAGAGATAAAAATAAAATAATCTTAGCGAGTAAATTACAAGAAAAAATTATTGTTTTAAATAACTTTAGTCGGGGATTAACTAAAAAGGACATTGAGTTTTTTAAAGGTTTGTTTAAAAAAGTAGTAAAGTATGACCGAAAAATAATATTGATTGATAAAAATGGCGAATTATTTATAAATTTGGTTGATAACATATATGTTTTCAACAACGAGGAAGTATTGAATTTTAAAAGTCTTTATGATAATGATTTAGTTAATTGGATACAGCTACCTAAAATAGTAGAGTTTACCCAAAAAACATTAGAAAATGGGGTTAAAATAAATGAGTATAAAGAAATAGATGAATTATTAAAAGCTATTTATAGGATTAAATCATGAGATATTTGATTAAGTTTAGTTATGATGGAACAAAGTTCCATGGATTTCAAAGACAAAAAGATGTAAAAAATGTCCAAGGAACATTAGAAAAAAATATAAGTAAGGTTATAGGCGAAGAAATACTTATAAAAGGAAGTGGGCGAACTGATGCTGGAGTGCATGCTAAATGTCAAGCAGCCCATTTCGATGCAATAAAAAAGGTTACAAAAAAAGAAGTTTTAGAAATTAATAAAATGCTTGGTGGGGAAATAATTATTAAAAGTATTAAAGAAGTAAATGGTAATTTTCATGCTAGGCATAGTGTTAAAAAGAAGTGTTATGTTTATAAAATTAATAATGGTGCATTTAAAAAGGAGTATGATGGTTATTATTATCAACTAAGATATCCGTTAGATATAAAAAAAATGAAAAAAGTGAGTAAATTATTTTTAGGAACTCATGATTTTCAAAATTTTGTTAGTGGGTATAGAGATAGTTATTTATCAACGATATATAAAATAAAAATAAAGAAAAGAAACGATATTATAGAGATAACCTTTTGGGGAGTGGGATTTTTTAGGTATATGGTTCGTCATTTAGTCGGAGCTTTAATTGATGTTGGGCGAGGAAAAGTGAATGATGAAGTAATTATACAAATGCTTGAAAATCCTGGTAATTGTAAAAAATTAAGTGTTGTTCCGGCATCTGGTTTATATTTAAAAAAAATTGTTTATTAAAAAATAGCAAGATACTATAGGTTTGCTATTTTTTTTAATGAATCTATTATAGTTTAATGATAAACTCTGGAACAATATCATATGCTTCACTTACTAGTGTTTTTTGACTTCAAAAAGAAAAATAAAAATTAATATTTCTTTTTTTTGTACTTTCATTGTACGATGAATTAAGTTCTAGATTTATTTTTCTTCCTTCTGCTTCAACAAGGAGAGCTAATCTTTTGCTTCTTTTATTTTTTGTCTGGCATTTAATCCAACTGGAATAAATTTAATTATTTTATCTATTTTTTAAAAGTTCACACAGTAAATGAGTTCGATTTTCGTTAAATCCTATGAATATTGCTTTAAACATCTTATCATAATTAAATCTATAAAAGATATCTTTTGTTTTATTTTTGGCGATTAATTAGTAGGCATAAAAGCATCCTTTAATAAGTTTATATAATAAATCTCAATAATTAAAAAAGCAAGTAAAAGTGCTCGTCAAAGTTCAACATAAGTTGTAATATTTGCGTAATTTTTGGTAATTTATAACAATTTCGTTGTTACAAAAAAATTGACATAAAGTCTAAAATAATATAATATATGATTAACTAATGGGGGAAATATGAAAAAATTATCTGAAACAAGTTATTTAGAAATAATCGGATTTGATAAAGATATTAAAGAAAAAATAGTATTTGCAAAAGAACCTAAAACTATTATTCAAAGAAATGTTGGCTTAGTTTTTGGCGGAATTTCTATGTATAATAGAGTAGATGCGGCATTAAAATTATATGAAAAGGGGTTGCTTGATAAAATTGTCTTATCTGGAGGTGTTGGGTTTCTTAATACTGATAGATCGATAACTGAAGCTTTGAAAATGTTTAATTATATTATTAGTAAAGGCGTTAGTATGGATATATTAAAAGACATTGTATTAGAAGATCAATCAAGAAATACGTTTGAAAATGTAATAAACACAATAAAACTGATGGAAAATCCTAAAAATACAACATTCACAGTAATAACATCTGATTTTCATATTAGAAGATGTACTATGTTATTAATGCACTATTTAGGATTGTTAGGTAATACTTCGGTAATTCAATACTGGGGAGCAAAAGATGGAATTACAGATATTGATTCTTGGGATAAATCATTGTCAGGTAAAAAAGCAATATTCTTAGAATTAATAAATCTTTTATATTATGCCAAAAGCGGTAAAATAGATGATGAAGAATTATTATGTAGAGATGATTTTTCTTTAAAAAGAAGAAAATAGTAAAAAAATATACATTATTTTAAGAAAATGGCTAAAATGATTTGACTTTTTGCTTTTTTTTTCATATAATTTTAATCGGTACATTTTATTTATGTGAGTGGTTTAGTCGTGGGAAAATTAAACTGTGAACATATGTTAATGGAAGGATAGTATTTATGAAAACATTTATGCAAAAAAAAGAAAATATTGAAAGAAAATGGTATGTTATTGATGCTGAAGGAAAGACTTTAGGTCGTATAGCTACTCAAGCTGCTCACGTATTACGTGGGAAACATAAAGTTACTTATACTCCTCATGTTGATTGTGGTGATTATGTAATTATAGTTAATGCTTCAAAAGTTGTTTTAACTGGTAATAAATTAGAAGATAAGAAGTATTACAATCATAGTGGATATCCAGGTGGATTAAGAGAAAGAACTGCAAAAGTTATGATCGAAAGATATCCAGAAGAAATGGTAGAAAGAGCTGTTAAAGGAATGCTTCCTCACAATCGTTTAGGAAGAGCTATGGGTAAAAAACTATTTGTTTATAGTGGTGCTGAACATAAACATGAAGCACAAAAACCAATGGTTATGGAAATTAAATAGGAGGAATTATGAGTAAGAAACAAGAATGGACTGCGACTGGAAGAAGAAAAAGAAGTGTTGCACAAGTAAGATTAGTAGGTGGAACTGGTAATATTACAGTTAATGGTGTTGATGTTAATGAATATATGCCATATGCTACTTTAGTAATGGATTTAAAACAACCACTTGTAGCAACAAATAATGAAAATAGATTTGATATTGACATTAAAGTTAACGGTGGAGGTTTTTCAGGTCAAACTGGTGCTATACGTTTAGGTATTACTAGAGCATTATTAAAATTTGATGCTAATACTGATCAAACTAGAGAAGATAGTTATAGACATATTCTTAAAAATGCTGGATTTATTACAAGAGATCCAAGAGTTAAAGAACGTAAAAAATATGGTCTTAGAAAAGCTCGTAGAGCTCCACAATTCTCTAAGAGATAATATTTTAAACTTCATAACGTTGAGTTATGGAGTTTTTGTTTGCAATAATGTAATTATTATTTTATACTTAAATAGTAGTATAGGGAGTAAATATCGTGGTAAAAATAAGAAAAAGTGAGTTTTTTATATTGTGTTTTAGTATTTTTTTAGGCATATTTTTAGGTGTTTTTTATTATAAGTATGAAACAAAAAATAATATAGTATATAAAAGTAATGATATTGAAGTAGTAAAACCAGTTTTTGATGGAAAGCCAATGGAATATGCAATATATAAAGAAGATGTGTTAAATGGAGCTTATCCGGAAGTTTATAAAAATTTAATACCTGTTTATTATGATGGCGGAGCATGGAAAAAAGCAAATATTCATGAAAAGTGGTATTCTTATAAAGAATTTAATTGGGCAAATGCTGTAGTAGTAAAAGATGAGAAAAAAGAGTATTATGAAAATAGTGATGCAAATACAGTAGTAAATAAGAGTGATGTTTTAGGTTTTTTTGTGTGGATTCCTCGATTTGAATATAAATTATTTAATGTTGAATTTAAACCTATTGAAGAACAAATGCTTGAAGTTAATTTTGTAAATAATGAAACTCTTAAAAAAACCGATGTTAAAAATGGGCTATTTTATACACATCCGGCTTTTAGTGTTAATGTTAATGGAGAAACAAAAGAATTAAACGGTTTTTGGATAGCTAAATTTGAACCTACTTTAGAAGATGGTATTATTAAAATATTAGCTACTAAGCCAACACTTGTTAACTTAAACATGGCACAAATGTGGACGTATGCGACTAGTATTAAAGATAGTTATGGTTTAGATGTTTCAACAAGAATTATAACTAATATGGAATATGGAGCAATGGCTGCTTTATCTTATTCTAATTATGGGAAAAGAAATAATTCAGAGTATACAGGTAGTGAGAGATTAATATTTTTAAATACTGCAATGGGAAATGACAATTGGGATAAAGTTGTAACTGGATGTTCAGCGGGTACTGCGATTAATGGAGGAAGTTATAGATGCCCATATACTTATGATTATCCATATTACGGAACTGGTGCTTCTTCGACTGGTACTATTTATGGAATATATGATTTAGCCGGAGGTTCTTGGGAATGTGTAATGGGAATTGTAAGTGACTATCCAATTAATAATAATTTGGGAGGATTTTATGGAGCTTTACCACAAAATAAAAGATATTATACTTTTTATAAACCAAGTGATAAATTTGATTATAGTAGAAGTCAAGTCGGAGATATGATGGGGGAAGTTATATCAAATAAAATTGCTAATAAAACATGGAATGGAAATAATGCTTATTTTGCAACGGTATCTTATCCCTGGGTGAAAAGAGGAGGTTCTTTTAGAGGTGGAAGTTATTCGGGAATATTTGACTTTGGTATAACTGATGCCTTATCAAGAGGAGATAAAACTTTTAGAGTTATATTATCTTTGTATTAATTTTATTGCTAATTAGTAGTTATTTTAGTAAAATATGGAAGAGGCGAAATTATGAGATTAAGTAATGAATGGAAAGATTATGAATGTATTGATGCTGGAAATGGTGAAAAATTAGAACGTTGGGGTAATATTATTTTAAGAAGACCAGAACCTCAAGCTATGTGGCCAAGAATAGAAAATAAAATTTGGGATAATGTAAATGCATCTTATGTTAGATCTAATGATGGTGGAGGACATTGGGACTTTAAAAGAAGTTTACCAGATTTTTGGACAGTTAAATATAAAGATTTACGTTTTAAAGTAAGTCCGACTAATTTTAAGCACACCGGTTTATTTCCGGAGCAAGCTACTAATTGGGATTTTATGATGAGCAAGATTAAAGCGTCTAAACGAAATATAAAGGTTTTAAATTTATTTGCTTACACAGGTGGAGCAACGGTTGCCTGTAGTAGGGCTGGCGCAGAATTAGTAGTTCATGTTGATTCATCTAAAGGAATGGTTAATTGGGCTAAAGAAAATGCAAAATTAAGTGGCATAGAAAATAATTATATTAAATTTTTAGTTGATGATTGTTTAAAATTTGTTGAGAGGGAAATTAGAAGGGGTAATAAATATGATGCGATAGTAATGGATCCGCCAAGTTATGGAAGAGGTCCGAGCGGTGAAGTTTGGAAGTTAGAAAAAAATTTAGATCAATTAATTGAAAGATGTATGTTAATATTAAGTGATAAGCCTTTATTCTTTTTAATTAATGCTTATACAACAGGTTTATCTAGTCAAGTTTTATATAATATATTAAAATTAAAAATGGAAAAGAAATATGGTGGAATGGTAGATTCTGGTGAAGTAGGGTTACCAATTACTAATAATAATCTTATCTTACCTTGCGGTATTTATGGGAGATGGCAAAGTAATGAATAGATATAAAGAAATTGAAAGAAGCATAATAAAAAGATTTAGAAAAGAAATATGGTCTAAATTTGTAAAAGCTGTAATGGAATATAATTTAATTCAAGAAAATGATAAAATTATGGTTTGTATTTCTGGGGGTAAGGATTCATTTTTACTTGCTAAATGTATTGAAGAATTAATAAAACACGGTAAATTTAAATTTGAAGCAAAATATGTATGTATGAATCCAGGATATAATGAAAAAAATTTGAATATGATAAAGGAAAATGCTAAAACATTAAATGTTGATTTAGAAATATTTTCAAGTGATATTTTTAATGTGGTAGATTTAGCTGGTGGTAAAAGCCCATGTTATTTATGTGCTAGGATGCGGAGAGGTTTTTTATATAGTAAAGCCGAAGAATTAGGTTGTAATAAAATTGCCCTAGGTCATCACTTTGATGATGTTATAGAAACTACATTATTATCTATGTTTTATGGTTCAGAAGTTAAAACAATGA
The DNA here is from genome assembly GCA_934086815.1 of uncultured Bacilli bacterium. Lineage (GTDB taxonomy): Bacteria > Bacillota_I > Bacilli_A > RF39 > UBA660 > Onthocola_B. The sequence goes on along the minus strand of CAKOIM010000003.1, from coordinate 28,263 downwards.
TGCCTAAGCTTCATAGTGATAATTATGTTGGTTTGGAATTAATAAGACCTCTTTATATGGTAAAAGAAAATGATATTATTTCATGGGCTAAGTATAATGATTTAACATTTATTAATTGTGCATGTAAGTTTTCTTTAAAGGTTGATGAAAATTCAAATCATAGTAAAAGACAAGTTATAAAGGAATTAATAACAAAATTAAGAAAAGAAAATTCGGATATTGATTATAATATATTTAAATCATTAGATAATATTAATTTAAATTGTGTTTTAGGAACAAAAGAAGATGGGGTTTATAAATCATTTTTAGATGACTATGATAAAGACTGATAAATTCTTTTTTATTTTTGATTGTATTGTCTACTAGTTTGAATTTTTTTGCGATTTGATTTTATTGAATTGTAAATAATTAGTAATAAAAAACATAAAATTTTAATATGAAAAATTATTACATTAATATGGTTTTGTCTTTTTGCGTTCTTATTAGCCTTTTTAGTATTTTTCCTGTTAAGGCAAGTTTACCTTTGCAAGGAAAAATTATAATTGTTGATGCTGGACATGGAGGAATAGGATAAATCCAAAAATGAAAAGAATAGTTATAAGGATAAGTAAATACAAGTAATAAAGGTACTTTGTTAAAGAAAGTATCTTTTTTGTAAAATCTTTTGTTCAATGTTATAATATAAACATAGATGAGGTGATTAGTGTGTTAGTAATTTTTGAAGGATTAGATAATTGTGGAAAAACTGCATTGGTGCAAATAAGAAAAGATTATTATTTAGAATTAGATGTAGATTTTGAAATCTCGAAAGAATTTGAAACAAATATTGGTTGAGAACTAAAGTACATGGCGAAAGAAGGAACTTTAGATTCAATTTTAAAAGCGTATTTATTTGCAACTGATAGATATATAAGAATGAAAAATATAACTCAAAAAGACTTAAAAAATAAAATAATGTTGTTTGATAGATATGTTCCATTCGCTCTTGCTTATCGTATGGCGGAAGGTGTTGATAAAAATTGGGTAACTAATATTAATTCAGTTTTCCCGAAAGCTGATATAGGATTTTTTATTGATATAACATCAAACGAATCTGTTAACAGAAATACCAATACAAAATTTAATATAAAGATGGCACCTGAATGTTTAGGAAAAGTTAGAAATGCATATTTATCTATTCTTGATGAAAATAATTTGATTTATATTAATGGAAAATTAGCAATTGTATTGCCACATCCATCACCACTTAATATAAAATGGTTTAAAAATCATCCGGAATTTATGGAAAAAAGAATATTCGAAATAAGAAAAATAATAAATAAAGTATTGGAGGAAGAATAAAATGATAGATTTAAAACAAATGCAAAAAGAAGTTTATCAAAATAAATTGGATAAAGGATTTAATGTTACAGATATTAATAAAGAGTTTTGTTTAACATATGGTGAAATGGCTGAGGCATATGAAGCATGGCGTAAGAAAAAAGATGATGTTGGTGAAGAAATCGCTGATGTAGTGATTTACTTATTAGGATTATCTGAAATTTTAAATGTTGATTTAGAAAGTGAAATTTTAAAGAAAATAAATAAAAATAGACATAGGGAATATAAAATAATTGATGGAGTAAATACAAGAGTTAAGGAATATGAAGAAAAATAATATATTTGGCTATAAAATTGTATAGCTTTTTTGATAGACAAGTTTCTGTTGTTATGTATAATAGTGTTTTAAATAACAAAAGATTTAGAAATGACAATGTTTATTTACCATTTAAAGATAGTAATTTGAAGGTTAGCGATGCAGGTAATGTTTCTAAAAATATATTTGAAGCAGATATGAAGTCTTTAAATAATACTGATGTATTTATAACTAGACTTAATGGATTATCTTATGACGCTGGTGTAGGATTTGAAATTGGATATTGTTTTGCTAAAAGAGTTCCTATTTATATTTTTAATACAGATTTTTATAAAAATAAATTATCAAATAATATTAGATATGAGTTGTCACCTATTATGGATAAAGTTGCTAATATATTTAAATATGAATATATAAATAAGGGTGAATTAGATTATGCCGATGAATTAGATTTTAATATTAAAATGTTTTCTAAATTTGTCTCTGAAAAATTAGATAATACAAAAGAAAAAATATATGAATATATCAGCAGTAGCCATAAAATTGATGTATTTTAGATTTTTCTGGATTGAAGTACGAAGAAAAGGAAAATAGTAACCTTAAACGAGAAGTGAAATCACTTGTTACTAGAAATCAAAATTTAACAGTCGAAAATAACAAATTAAAAAATTATATTGATGTTATATTGGAGGAAATTAAAAAGTTCTTTAGATAGATATTACAATTTGGTAATGAATATGCAAAAGATGAAACTACTATTGAAGTAAAAAATTATTATGATAATGAAGATTTTGATATGGAAGATGTTATTAAAATATCACGAGGTACTACTAAACAAGATGAATTATTTAACTATGTTAATGCACCAAATTATTACAAGGAAAAAGTCAAAGCTGTTTCTAATTATGATAAGACAGATGACTTGGATATATGTAGATAAAAATAATTTTAATCATAGCAATAAAAATTTAAAAAAAGAATAAATAAATGATATAATATTCATATAAGATAGATCTTTAAAAGGAAGTTGATATTTATGTCTAATGAAAATACTTATCAGAATTTACTAAATTTAATTAATTCAAAAATAGATGCTACAAATTCAAAATATCCAGGTTTAGTATCTGAAGAATTAAGACAAAAGGCAATTGCAATTTATGTAAATAGTGGAAAAACAAGTGAAGATATTGATAAAGAATTAACATTTGAGTTAGAAAAAATGGAAAGTACCTATCTTTCATTAAATCCTAATGAGTTAGATACTGGGTTAAAAACTAATCATCAAGGAATGTATTTATCTTCTTTGATGATTACATCACTATCTTTAATAAATTGTTCTAATATTTCAGAAATTAATAAGTGGATTGATTCTGTTCCAAATTTATATATGATATCACAATTACCTAATGGTAATTATTCAACTGAACAAATTGATTCTATTAAAAGAAAATTGTTTGAAATATATGAGGATTCAATGATTAGCACACAAGTGGTAAATGACATCAATTCTAGCAACAAAGAAGAAGCAATGAGATATGCATTACATAAAAAACTAAGTGGGCTTAATCTTTCAATTGAAAATGAACTTGATATTGGAAATATTGGATTTTCTAAAGGATTACCATCTATGTATAAAGAAATTGAAAGAATATGTATTGATAAATTTGGGCGAGAAACAGGAAAAAGAATTTCTTCAAAGATAGTTTATTACTTTACAACGGACTATGAGAATTTTAATTCTTCTACTTATGAACAAATGGTTGCTTTAAATAACCAAATTAAAGAAAATATTAAAAAATGTAATTCAATGGGTGGTGATTTTCAATTAGTACTAAGATCTATCGGTTATGAAAATACTGTTAGTAGTAAATTAAATGATAATAATTCAATTGAATATGTCTATAATTACGATATAAGTTCTATGGGTCAAAATCTCTCAGAAAAATTAGGTGCTTCTTATAGATTAAGGAGTATGATTAATAGAAATGCAGCAGAAGAAATATCAAAAAAAGGATTATCATCAAAAGATAAAGAATTAGTTATCCAAATATTAAGAAACTCATTAAATTCATCTTTAATAAATTTTAATTCTAATATTAAAAATGATGGAAAAAATCGATCTTTTGAATTGTTTAATGAGTTAGTTGAAATCAAAAAAGCAGATAAAAACTTTAAATTAGTATGGGAAGAAAAGTTTGGGATTACACTAGAAGATATGGTTAAACAAGTTATTGGACCTAATATGCAATTAATACAGGAATTAAAAAATAAAAATGTTGATTTTATGTATAATGAAACAATGCTTCAAGAAGCTCCGGAAAAAAGAGCAAAAGTAATGGAAGCTATGAACGAATTACAAAGACTTGCACCAGGATTGATTACAGTATTTGGTGATCAAGATCATACATTTAGTTCTGATTATACACCAGAAAAAATTGAACAATTGAAGGAAACTGCTGAATTTGACAAACAAATGTCACAAATTGTTATTGGAAAAACATTGGATGGAAAAGATATAAAACTTAAATTGGAATGTAGTGAAAGAGATTTATATTTATCTAAAGAAGAAGTTAGGAATATGGAACAGCAAGGAAAATCTAAAGATGATATATTAAAATATAAACAATTATTACAGAATAAGCATAATGAAATATTTGATGATGTTCCATTTAAAAGGGAATGTGAATGGACAGTAATTGATAACATTTCAGGTGATTATTTTAAAGATAAGCAGATAACAAAAGAGGCATACATGGGAAAGTATACAAGAATCAGTGAAATGGCTAGAAAAGATAATAGTCAAAGAATAAACAAGGATATTACTGATTTCAATAATTGGAAAAGTAAAGTTGAGAAAGAAAATAAGAAACAATTTCAGGAAAATGTTTCTCAAACAAAAATTATTAGAGGTCCTGAAGTTAAATCTGTAAGTTTTACAAAAAGAAGTGCTTCTGAAATTCAAATAGCACAACAAATAAAACAAAGAAATATGATTATTAAACAACAAAAAGAACAGCAAAAAAGCAAGGAAAAGCCTAAAGTCAAAACATTAAGTAAAGGTTCAAATGGTGGTAATGGTGGTTTCTCTAGTGGCTTTGCCAATATATTAACATTAACATTAATTACAGGTTTTATTGCTGGTGCGATATTTATGATCATATATAATATTTTAAAATAGATTGGAGTCTTATATGGATAATAATTATAGTGTAAGAATTTTAGAAGCATTCATGGATATAAATAAAATTCATGATTCTATAAATAATAAAATGTTTCAATTTATAACTAAGGCAAATGAACTTGTTGAATTATCTGAAAATATGTATCAAATAGAAAAAACAATTAAATTGAACAAAATTTCTTTGAAAGGATATATCTTAGATTCTTCTTGTTGTTCGTTCTTAAAAGAAAATAATATATTAGATTATACAATAAATGAACTGAAAAACTATTTAGTTAGATATGAAAAATCTTCTAATGAAGATTGTACATCTTATTATTTAGCACTATCATTATATGAACTATTAGAAGAAATAGAAAAAACAGTTGATAATAGGATAAATCTAGAAATTGATAAGATTTCAGAACTTACTAATACAATAAGAAAAATAAAAAATATAGATTCTAATGAATATGAATATTTATATAACGAAATAAGAAATGAATTAAATAGTAAATATTTAAATCAAAATCTAATAGATGACAAGAGTTACGGTATATGTATCCAAATTTTAAATGATATTTTTAATTTTTATATATCAGGTTATCCAGATGTTCCTGATGAATACTTATATCATAATGACAATTAATAAACTATCTTTTAGACAAGATAGTAACATACTACTAAGTTGGACAAGTCAACTAGGAATAGCGTGCAAAGGGAGAACCCTTTTGAAACTCCATAAGCAACATAATGCAAACTAATGTAAGTATAATGTTGCCTTTTTTATTTTTTGCATTATTCTTCGCCTCCTTATATCTTGTATTATCTAATATTTCTATAATGAGTTTGTTAGTTGTATTTTGGTATTCTAAATCTTGTATAGTTTCAAGAGCCGTCTCTTTATCTTCTTCTGATAAATTTCCATCGTTAATGTTATTATTTAAATTGGAGAAAATGAATGTCTAAAAGAAAACAACTAGATATAACAGACCATATGATATGGAAAGATAAAAATATCAAACCTGAAACAAAAGAAATATTTGCTTATCTATATTCAGAAGGATTTGATAAAACTATATCAAATATCAATATTGGTAGAGTAAAAAAAGAAGTTAAGAGTATAAAAAATATCGCATTTAGAAAAAACTTGAAACAATTAGAAAAATACAACTATATTAAGTTTAGAGAATATGATACAGGATTATATGAGTTTGCAATTTGTTAGAATTGAATTATCGCTAACAAATAAGGTACAGTAAATGTTCGGAGATTTATGTTAGTACCTTTTCTATAAGATATATAGAATAAATCAAAATAATATCTTTGAGAATAGATGTAAAAAATCCTCTTAGAATTATTATTGTCAAATTTGGGAAGAGTGAAAAGTCTTTACTTATTTTAAAGGAGAATAATATTAATAAATTAGATTGTGATTTTATCATAAAACCTAGAATATTATTTAATGATAAGAACTTAACAAGAACTGATACAGATCTATTAAGTCTTATTATTTCACTTACCTTAAAAAGAGCTTATTGCTTTGCAACTAATAAATATTTAGCAGACTGTATTAATACTTCAGAAAGAACTATTAGTTATTCATTGTCTAAGTTCAAAGAATTAAAATATGTCTTTGTAAAAAAAGTTGATGGACAAAGAAGAATATATCTTAATAAAGAAAAGATACCGACAAAGGTTGCAGATGATAGTGCAACAGATTGCAGTAGTGAGAGTGCAATAGATTGCGACCATAATATAAATAATAATTATAAAAATAAATATAATAATAAATTTAAAAAGTTTAAAAAGGAAGGAAAAGTTCCTTATTGGATGGAACATCCTGAAGTTTGTAAATCAACACCAGCAAATCCAGAAGAAATTGCAGTAATGAAAGATATGTTAAAAGAATTTAGTTAGAAAGGAGACGACGTTATACGATAGGAGGAATCTATTTATAAAATATGAGAAAAAGGGGGATTAGAATATGGAGGTAGTATATAAAGTAAAATATAAATTTAAGAACAATGATAATAAAACTAATAAAGAATTAAAGGAGTTATTTAATAAAAAATTGTTAAATATTATATTAAAACTAGAAAGTCAAGAATTAAGGTTAAATAATTCGTGAGTTTGGTTTATAATATACTTGTATTTACAAATATTTATAGTTGTTCTTATATATTGGAGGAATGGCTATGATAGAAAAGGTAGGTGTATATTGTAGGTTATCTGATGAAGATAGAGATAAAATAAATAAAAATGATGATAGTAATAGTATAATAAACCAAAGAAGTATGTGTTTAAAATATGCAAGTCAATGTGGATGGAATGTTGTAGATATTTATTCTGATGATGACTTTTCAGGCGCAGGGACTTATAGACCTGACTTTGAAAGACTTATCAAAGATTGTGAAAGTGGGAAAATTAATTTAGTTTTATGCAAAAGTCAATCAAGATTTTCAAGAGATATGGAAGTTATTGAAAGATATTTACACAATAAGTTCATAGAATGGCAAGTTCGATTTGTAAGTATTGTTGATAATGCTGATACAAGTATTGAGTCTAATAAGAAATCAAGACAAATAAATGGACTTATTAATGAATGGTATTTAGATGATTTGTCAACGAATATCAAAAAGTCTTTAAAAAATAAACGAGAAGATGGTTTGTTTATGGGAAGTTTTGCTCCTTATGGTTATGAAAAATATGCAGAAGATAAACATAAGTTAGTTATTGACCCAGTTGCTGCTGAAGTTGTTAGAAAAATATTTGAAATGTATGCAAATGGTTATGGTTATCACAAAATTTGTGAATATCTAAACAATAATAATATACCACCTAGGTCTGTTTATAAAAAACAAAAAGGTAGCAAGTATGTTTGCTCAAGTTGTGATTTAAATACAGTTAGGTGGAGCCCTGATACAATCGCACAGATACTAAGAAATGAGGCATATATTGGTAATTTAGTTCAAGGAAAAAAAGCATCATTAGGATACAAGGTGCACAAATTTAAAAAAGTACCAGAAAGTGATTGGTGTAGAATAGAAAATTCACACGAAGCTATAATTGACATGGAAACATGGAATAAAGTGCAGAAAATATTAGGAACACATAGTAGACCTATTAAAAGTGGTGAAGTACATTATTTAAGTAGAAAAGTGTATTGTAGTTGTTGTAATAAATCTTTTATGAGAAATGTATATAATGCTCACGATGGTAAAAGGGCATACTTGCAGTGTAAGGGAGCAAAGAAATATCACATATGCGATAATAATAAAGCGATTAGAATAGATGAATTAGAAACTATTTTACTTAATGCTATCAATGATTTACTAAATAATTATTATGATCAAAATAACTTAAAAGAACTCTATCAACAAAAAGATAAAAATAATTTTGATAATGAGATAAAGATAAATTTATTAATTAAAGAAAAAGAAAATCTTACAAAGAGAGTAGAAAGTAATAAAAATTATTATCGAAATCTTTTTGAAGAAAAAGTTAATGGTGTTATAGAAGAGGAAATGTTTCGGTTTATGTCAAAAGAGTATTTTAGTGAAATTGAAAATATGATGAAAAGAATAGAATTAATTGATATTGAAATAGAAAATTTAAAAAAACTCGCAGATGACAAAAAAGAGACTGATAAAATATTAAAAAAATATAAACACATTAAAGAACTTAATAAAGTAATAATTGATGAATTTATTGATAAAATTTATATTGGAAATTATGATAAAATTACAAAAACACGAGATATTGAAATAGAATGGAATTTTGAATTTTAATAAAGCAGTGATTTGGACTTTTCTACAAAATGAGAAATACAGAAAAATAGGAGTTAATGGATGAACGAAATTAAAGAATATAATGAAATAATATTTGAAGGTATTAAACATATTGATGATTATGGTAATGAGTATTGGTTAGCTAGAGAACTTGCAAAAGTTTTAGAATATAGAGATTGGAGAAATTTTTTAAAAGTTTTAAACAAAGCAAAAGAGGCTTGTATAAATTCAGGATATAATGTAGAAGAACAACTTGTTGAGGTCAACAAGTTGTCAAAAAGAAACAATAATGCAACTGCTAATATACAAGATTATAAACTATCAAGGTATATATGCTATTTGATAGTACAAAATTCAGATCCTAGAAAAGAAGTTGTTGCACTAGGTCAAACTTACTTTGCAGTACAAACAAGACGTCAGGAATTAACTGAAAAAGAGTATTCTATGTTAACTGAAGACGAAAAAAGATTTTATCAAAGAAGTTTAACCAAAAAAGGAAACTATTCTCTAAACCAAGCAGCTAGAAAAGCAGGTGTTAAAAACTTTGATCAATTTCATAATGCTGGTTATAAAGGGTTATATAATGGTGAAACAGCCGATGATATTGCTAAAAGAAAAGGTTTAAGATATAGAGAAGATATTTTAGACAATATGGGTAGTGATGAATTAATTGCTAATCTATTTAGAATTTCACAAACTGAACAAAAATTGAAAAGAGATAATATACAAGGTGAAAGTAAAGCAAAAGAAACGCATTATGAAGTAGGTCAAGAAGTTAGAAATACTATTAAAAGACTTGGAGGTGTCATGCCTGAAGATTTACCTACACCTAAAAAGTCTTTAAAAGAATTAGAAAAAGAACAGAAAAGACAAGAAAAAATAGAAATGAAATAAAAAGTTTGGATTTAACAGAGTCCTCCACATGGAGGACTAGATCCTGGAGCTATTTATAAAGATATTTATGAAAAAGATATAACTTTAAATATAAGCTTGTATTTAGAAAAAATTTTAAGCCAGATGGGTGCGACTGTTATTTTAACTCGGGATAGTGATAAAGATTTAAGTAAAGGAGTTAAAAATCATCGTAAAAAAGCTGATTTTGATGAAAGGATAAAAATTATAAATCAAGAAAAAACAAATTTATATTTATCAATTCATTTGAATTTTTTATTGGACACTAAATATTATGGACCTCAAGTATTTTATAATAAAGAAAATAAGAATTTAGCTCACTTTGTTCAAAATCACTTGAATAAGAAATTAAATGGGGATAGAGAAATTAAAAAAATACCTACATCTACATATATGTATAATAAACTTAATAAAAAGGGAATACTAATTGAGTGTGGTTTTTTATCAAATAAAAATGAAAGGGAAAAGTTAGTCACAAAAAAATATCAAGAAGAAATTGCTCAGGCTATAGCCGAAGCATTAAGTGATTATTATATTTAATCACATAAAAATCACTTTTTATTTACATTTACAACATTATTTTTTTATATATTTATTATGTCAAGTGTGATATAATGTTTAAAGTAAAGGCGGTATAGTGTGAAAACAAAGACATTTAAAACATTAGATGAACAAATTGACATACTTGCAAGTAAAGGGCTTATCATTAGCGATATAGAGAGTGCTAAAACTACGCTTTTAAGAGAAAATTATTTCTTTCTAAGTGGTTACCGTCATTTATTTTTGGATCCTTTTAATAATAGAAAGTATTTAGAAGGAACAAAATTTGAAGAGTTATATGCTATGTTTTCTTTTGATAGAAAGTTAAGAAATATAATATTTAAAAACTTATTAATAGTTGAAAATAATTTAAAAAGTATTTTAGCATATGTAATGAGTAAAAATCATGGGTTTAAGGAAAATAATTATTTAAATCCCCACAATTTTGTGAAGGATTCTCGTAAAAATAGACAAATTAACGATTTAATAAAAAAGATGAAAAGACAAATAAGTGTTAATGGAAAACAACACACTGCAACAGCGCATTACTTAATAAATTATGGATATATACCACTTTGGGTTGTTGTGAAAGTTTTATCTTTTGGGATAGTCGGAGAATTATATACTATATTACAGTATCAAGACCAAAAAGAAATAGCTGATATATTTGAAATTAGTGTTCAAAATATGATTTCTTATTTACCAATTGTAGCTAATTATCGAAATCTTTGTGCTCATGAGGATATTTGTTATTTAAATAGAACACAAAAAAATATTGACGATACTAAATTTCATCAACAGTTATATATTCCTAAGCAAGATGATTTTTATGTTTATGGTAAAAATGATTTGTTTGCATTAATTATTATATTAAAACAACTTCTTGATTCAAGAAATTTCCAGTTGTTTATAAGTGAGATTAGTTATGAATTTGACTTATTAGCTGGGAAATTAGAAGTTATAAATATTGATAAGGTTTTACATGAAATGGGATTTCCAAATAATTACAAAGAAATAGTGAGGTTAGAAAAATGAATGAAATAAATAATAAAAAGAATATAGTTAGTTATATAATGGTGTTATTCATCGGGGCGTTGATTATGTATGCGGTTGTATATTTTTTTCCGACATCTATCACTGAAAATGTAACTAAATTAGAAAAGGACGTTACAGTTACTGATACTGGTATAGCTGATGCGGTAGAAAAAGTTTATGATTCAGTTGTAATAGTTTCTACATACAAGGATAATGTTTATTCCGCATCAGGTACAGGTTTTGTGTATCAAAAAGAAGATAATAAGTATTATATTTTGACTAATCATCATGTTATAGATGGTGGTAATAAAGTTACTGTTACTTTTACAGATGGTAAAGTTTTAGAAACGAAAGTTGTTGGGTCTGATCAATATGCTGATATAGCTGTATTATCTTTAGAAACTAAAGAAGATGTAAAAATTGCACCTATTGGTAAAAGTGAAAGTACTCGCGTAGGGGATACCGCATTTGCAGTTGGAGCACCTCTTGATAGTGCATATTCTTGGACAGTTACTAGAGGTATTGTTTCTGGAAAAGATAGAATGGTTGAAGTATCTTTGGATAAATCAAGTCAAAATGATTATGTTATGAAAGTTTTACAAACGGATGCTGCAATAAACTCTGGAAATAGTGGAGGTCCTTTATGTAATTCAAATGGAGAAGTAATTGGTATAACATCATTAAAACTTGTTAGTAGTGGTGTTGAAGGTATGGGTTTTGCTATTCCTATTGAAAATGCAATAAAGAAAGCGGAACAAATTATAAAAGGAGAAACTGCAAATTATCCTTATATAGGTATATCTATGTTAGATTTATCAAAAGCTTATTATTCATATCAATATTATGATTTAATTAAAGAATCAAATCTTTCAAGTGGTGTTATTGTAGTGGATGTAGAAAAGGGTTCTCCGGCTAGTAAAGCAGGTTTAAAATCAAATGATATTATTACAAATATTAATGGAGAAGAAGTTAAAAATGTTGCTTACTTAAGATATTATTTATATCAAAATAATATAAATGATGAGATTAAATTAACAATATTTAGAGATGGAAAAAAACAAGATATAACAGTTAAATTAGGAACAAATAAGCAAACTACATAGGGTTTGCTTTTTTTGAAGTTTTTTGTATAATTAAGAAGAGGTGGAATATGAAGTATAAAAGAATTGGTGCATATTTAATTGATTATTTTTTTATAAGTGTATTAGTTATTATGTTTTCACAAATTAAAGTAATTAATCCTTATTATGATAAATATTTAGATAATTATGAGGTATATCAAGATGTAATGGACAACACTAATGTTGATAATGTAAGTGATATTTATAAGAATCAAGATTATTTAATTTCTTATCAAAATGTTATAAAATATGGTAGTTTCGTAAGTGTTATGTCAATGATTTGTTATTTACTTTATTTTGTAGGTTTTCAAAAATGGAATAAAGATCAATCTTTAGGTAAGAAAATATTTGGTTTAAAAGTTGTTGATAAAGAAGAAAAGAGTCCAAGTATTTATAGGTATGTTTTAAGAACGATTTTTTTATATAATTTGTTTGTAACTATTTTAATAATTGTTTTAGCCTTTATTTTAAGTAGTAAAGTATTTTTAATAAGTTCTATTGCAATTAATATTATTGGATACATGTTTTTGTATAGTAACTTTTTAGTATTTATATTTAGAAAAGATAGTCGCGCTATACATGATATAATAGCTGGGACAAAAGTTGTGGAGGTAGAAAATGGCAATAGATAAAGTAAGAGAATATATGAAAAAATATGGAAGAGAAAATGATATAATGGAGTTCGGGGTTTCAAGTGCAACAGTTAGTGAAGCTGCGCAAGCGATAGGATGTGATGAGGCAAGCATTGCCAAAACGTTATCATTTATTGTTAATAATATACCAATTGTTATAGTTGTAGCTGGAGATAAAAAAATAGATAATCGTAAATATAAAGATTATTTTCATGAAAAAGCTAAAATGGTACCTTATGATAAATTGGCAGAAATTATAGGTCATGAAGCTGGAGGTGTGTGCCCATTTGGATTAAATGAGGGTGTCTTAGTTTATTTAGATAAATCATTAAAAGAACACGATATAGTATACCCGGCTTGTGGAAGTCATAACAGTGCTATTAAATTGAGTATAGATGAACTTGAAAATATAACAAACTTTGAAGATTGGATTGATGTAAGTAAATAAAAAACCGAGTAGGTTAAATTCTACTTGGTTTTATTCTGCCTTTTCCTAAAGTATTTATATCTCTTGGTTTAGAGTAGTCTATTTCTAAGCCATCTAAGTATTCTTTATATCTATATTCTAATCTAATAAATAGTTTTATGTACGTTTTAATTGCTTTGGAATACTCCTTTTCTTTAAAAGCTGAAACGCATGGCTCTAAATATATTTCAAAAATTTCATTGGCTATTTTTTTTGCAAGATCTGGTTTTTCATTATTTAAGCAATCACTAATAATTGGCCCTTTTACATCATACACTATTAAAAGGTTTTTTCCTTCTTCAGTATTTTTTAAATAATTTTCACGAAAATCTCTTAAAGCTGTTAAAACTTCACAGTCATCAGGCATTCCTAATAATTTACAAACTATAGTTGTAATAAAACAACCGGCGCGCCTATATCCTTGGTCTGGTTTTTTTGTGTAATTTTCACAGGCTTTATTGTTTGAACTAATATATTTTTGTCTATAATTACAATAATAGTCTCCCCACCAGTCTTTATCGCTAGTTAAGTGAACACATGTGCTACAATAATTTTCCATATTTTCCTCCCTTTTGTCAATGACTTTATTATATTCTTTTTTTAAAAAAAGTCAATTAAAAATAATTGTAAGGCGCTTGACAATATTAGTTATATGTTGTAATATTGTTATCTGGTGGTAAAGTGAAAGAAAGTAGAGTGTTGTGGAAAATAAATTCTTTAGAGAAATTAATTGCTAAGGAATTTATAAATAGTGTTGATAAATGTGTAGTTTTACATGGACCTAGTCCTAGTCAAATGCGAATAATGCATTATATTTTTACTCATCAAAATGAAGATATATATCAAAAAGATTTAGAAAATGTATTAAATATAAGTCGCGCTAGTGTATCGGGAATATTACATACGATGGAAAGAAATGATATTATAAAACGAGTTATATGTAATGATGATGTAAGATGCAAAAAAATTATCTTAAATGAAAATGCATATAATGTATTTATGCAAGGAAAAGATAAGTTTTTAGAATTAGAAAAAGTATTACTTACAAATATAAGTGATGAGGAATTAAAAGTGTTTAATAATATTGTTGATAAAATGCAAAACAATTTAATAAATTATATAGAAGGGAAATGATTATGTTAAAATTAATAAAGAATTTTACAAAAAAAGACTGGTTAATTATTGGAATTAGTTTAGTATTGATATTTATGCAAGTTTGGTTAGATTTGAAAATGCCAGATTATATGTCACAAATTACTGTTTTAGTGGAAACTGAGGGTAGTAAAATGAGTGATATTTTGAAAAATGGTGGATATATGTTACTTTGCGCTTTTGGAAGTTTACTTGGAGCATTTATTGTAGGGTTTATAATTGCTAAGTTATCTGCTGGTTTTTCAAAAAAATTAAGAAATAAAATCTTTAATAAGGTAGAAAATCTATCTATGAGTGAAATTAAAAATTTTTCTACGAATAGTTTAATTACTAGAACAACAAATGATGTAACACAAGTAGAAATGTTTATTGGTATGGGTTTACAATTATTATTGAAAGCTCCGATTACAGCGATATGGGCTATTACTAAGATATTAAATAAAAGTTGGGAATGGAGCGCCGTAACAGCTGTTGCTGTTGTTATTTTACTAAGTGTTATTGGTATTTTAGTAATGCTTGTTATGCCAAAGTTTAAAATTGTCCAAAAGCTTACAGATAAGTTAAATGGTGTAACAAGAGAAAATCTAAATGGTATAAGAGTTGTGAGAGCTTTTAATGCTGAAGATTACCAACAAGATAAGTTTGAAAACGTAAATAATGATTTAACTAATTTACAATTATTTAATCAAAAAACTATGTCAATATTGTCACCGGTAATGTATTTAGTAATGTATATGTTAACTTTATCTATTTATTTTATTGGTGCTAAACTTATAAATGAAGCAATGATGGCTGATAAAATAGCATTATTTGGAGATATGGTAGTATTTTCAAGTTATGCGATGCAAATTATTATGGCTTTCTTAATGTTAGCGATGATTTTTATGATTTTACCAAGAGCTCAAGTTTCTGCGAATAGAATTAATGAGGTTTTAGATACGGAAATAAGTGTTAAAGATGGGAAATATGCAAAAATTAATACCGAAGAAATAGGTACGGTTGAGTTTAGAAATGTTTCATTTAAATATCCGGATGCGGAAGAGTATTTAATTAAAAATGTATCATTTAAGGCTAATAAAGGAGAAACTGTTGCGTTTATTGGTTCGACTGGTTCTGGTAAATCTACTTTGCTAAATTTAATTGTTAGATTTTATGATGTAACAGAAGGAGAAATTTTGGTTGATGGAATTAATGTTAAAGATTATAAACTTGAAACATTATACAAAAAAATAGGATATGTTTCACAAAAAGCTGTAATGTTTGATGGTACGATAGATTACAATATTAGATATGGTGAAAGTAAAAATGAAAAGACGGATGAAACGGTTAAGTCCGCGGCTTTAATTGCTCAAGCTCAAGAATTTATATTAAATATGGATGATGGGTATGAAACACATATTGCTCAAGGGGGAACGAATGTTTCTGGAGGGCAAAAACAAAGGTTATCTATTGCTCGGGCAATTGCTAAGAATCCGGAAATATTTATTTTTGATGATTCGTTTTCAGCGTTAGATTATAAGACTGATGCTGTATTAAGAAAGAATTTAAAAAAATATGCTAGTGATGCAACTAGTTTAATTGTGGCTCAAAGAATTGGAACTATTATGAATGCTAATAAAATACTTGTTTTAGATAATGGTGAATGTGTAGGAATGGGAACTCATAAAGAACTATTAAAAAGTTGTGAAGTATATAAAGAAATTGCTTTGTCACAATTATCAAAGGAGGAATTAGAAAATGCCTAAGAGAACTATGGGAAATCAAAAAGCTAAAGATTTTAAAATAGCAATAAAAAGATTGTTTAAAGAATTACATGGGTTTAAAAAATTAATTGCTATAGCTTTAACTCTTGCCGTATTAGGATCAATATTAACTATTTTTACTCCTAATATTTTGTCAAACTTAACTGATACAATATCTGATGGTCTAGTAGTGAATAAAGATAATTTAGAAAAAATATCTACGGATATTTCATCATCTTTAAGCGGTGATAAAGCAAAAAAAGTATTTGCTATGGATTTAAGCGATAAAAAAATGATGCTTTTAATGGCTGATTCTAGTATAAATCCTAAAGATCTTAATGAGTTTCAAAATATAATCAAAAATATGAATTCATCAAAAGATGCAATGAAAGATTTAGCTAATATACCGGAATCAATATTAAGAAAAGTACTTGTGGAAAGTGAAGTTATAAGTATTGATGATAAAATTACATTTATAAAAAGTTTAAATACAAATATAGAAATTCCTACAAGTGTAGCTAACTATATTTTTACGGACTTAGAAATTGATGGAACTATAATATCTAAAATAGATCAAGCAAAATATTTAGAGCAATTTAGCTCATTAGGCGAAGATGCAAATGTTAAGGATATTTATAAAAAAATAGATGATGCGCCAGAAAGTATACAAAAATTAGTAAAGTCTGAAATGAATATTAACAAGGTTAATAAAATTGCTTTAATACTAGTAACAATTTATTTGGTAAGTGCATTATTTAATTATATTGAAGCAATAACGATGACTAGTGTTTCTAATAATTTTGCTCGTAAATTAAGAAATAATATATCTAAAAAGATTAATAAGTTACCGCTTAAATACTTTGATAGTCATGCTAATGGAGATACATTGTCAAGAGTAACAAATGATGTAGATACTATAGCACAATCAATGAATCAATCACTATCGACATTAGTAAGTGCAATTACATTATTCGTTGGGACATTAATTATGATGTTTGCAACAAATGCTATAATGGCTTTAACTGCCATAGGTGCTAGTCTTATTGGTTTTATATTTATGTTTGTAGTTCTTGGAAAATCACAAAAATATTTTGTTGCTAAGCAAAGTGAACTAGGGAAATTAAATGGACATATTGAAGAAATTTACTCTGGTTTAAATGTTGTTAAAACATATAATGGAATAGATTCTGCTTATGAAAAATTTGAAAAACTAAACAATAATTTATATGAATCAAACTGGAAGAGTCAATTTTTATCTGGTTTAATGATGCCTATGATGAGTTTTATTGGTAATTTTGGTTATGTTGCCGTATGTATTGTTGGAGCATTACTTGCAATTAATGGACATATTAGTTTTGGAGTAATTGTAGCATTTATAACATATGTTAGACTATTTACATCACCTCTTACACAAATTGCTCAAGCTATGACTAGTCTTCAATCAACAGCAGCCGCATCTGAGAGAGTATTTGCGTTTTTAGATGAAGTAGAAATGTCTTCGGAAGATAATTTAGTGAAACATTTAGATAAAGATAAAGTAAAAGGAAATATTGAATTTAAAAATGTTGTGTTTAAATATGATGGTAATGAAAATCCTACAATAAAAGATTTTAGTGCTAAAGCAACACCTGGTCAAAAAGTTGCTATTGTTGGTCCGACTGGAGCAGGTAAGACGACAATTGTTAATTTGTTAATGAAGTTTTATGATATTAATTCCGGAGATATCCTAATTGATAATGTTTCAACTAAGGATTTAACAAGAAGTAATATACATGATTTATTTACTATGGTATTACAAGACACTTGGGTTTTTGAAGGCAGTATTAAAGAAAACATCGTTTATAATCATAAGGATGTAAACGATTATGATGTCCGAAGTATATGTAAAACTGTTGGTTTAGACCATTTTATTAAAACATTGTCAAATGGCTATGATACAGTACTTAGCGATAATGAGTCAATTTCTGCCGGACAAAGACAATTATTAACTATTGCTCGTGCTATGATGCAAAATACTCCTTTTTTAATTTTAGATGAAGCAACTAGTAATGTAGATACGCGTACGGAAGAATTGGTGCAAAAAGCTATGGATAAATTAACTGAGGGTAGAACTTCGTTTATAATTGCACACAGATTATCCACAATAAAAAATGCTGATTTAATACTAGTTATGAAAGATGGAAATATTATTGAACAAGGTAATCATGAAGATTTAATGAAGCAAAATGGATTTTACAAAGAATTGTATAATTCACAATTTGAATTATAATGATAAAGTTAGATTTTATTATCTAGCTTTTTTTGTTATAATAGACTTATTTAGGGAGGCGTTATATGCATAATAAAATATTAATAGCTGAAGATGATATAGATATTATTGAACTTTTAAAATTATATTTAGAGAATAATGGTTTTATTGTAGATAGTGTAAGTGATGGAGAAAGTGCTTTAGATATGCTAAAAAGAAATACGTATGATATTTTACTTGCTGATTTAATGCTTCCTTTAAAAAATGGATATGAACTTATAAAAGAGGCTCGTTTATTTACTAATATACCTATTATAATTATATCTGCAAAGAATATGGACAGTGATAAAATACTTGGATTAGATATAGGAGCAGATTTATACATAACAAAACCTTTTAATCCGTTAGAAGTTGTTGCCTATGTTAAAACAATAATAAGAAGATATTATGAATTTGAACTTGATAAAAGAGTTATTACAGTTAAGGAATTAAAGTTAGACTTAGATAAATTCATTTTAAAAAAGAATGATAGAATTATTCCCTTAACATCTACAGAAATTAAAATTATTGCATGTATGATGCAAAGCCCGGGAAAAGTTTTTACAAGGTCTCAATTATACGAATGTTTAAATGGTGATTACTATGAAATAGATGATAATACAATGATGGTTCATATTTCCAATATTCGAAGTAAGATAGAGGATAATCCCGCAAATCCCATATATATTAAAACCGTAAGGGGGTTAGGTTATAAATTTGAAAACAAATAAAGGATATAGTTTTATAAATATTTGCTTATTGCAATTCTTAATTTGTGCAACATTAATTGTAGTGGTATGTTTTTTAATTAGTTTACTTGTTAATTGGAAACTTGATCATAGTTTTGTAGTTTTTGATGATATATTAATATATGAAGAATATTTAAAGAGTGAAGATTATGGAAATATACCAATTGAAAAAATGAAAAATTGTAGTTTTGCTGTTTATGATGAAGATAAAAATGTATTATATAGTTCAAATGATGAAATAACAAAAGTAATAGATAAAGATGAGATAAATTTTATAAATGATTATTATGATAATACTTATTATTCAATATATACTTATGATGTTGATAATAAATATAGTTATGTATTATTTCAAAATACTTTAGATGATAATGGGGAAGAATTAATGCTTGGGTATGCGATTCTTAATGACGATTTGAAAATTACCGGAGGAAACATATTACAAGATAAAGAAAAATTAACGCAAGAAGAAATAGATTTAATAAAGGGAATATATAAAAGTGATAAAGTAATTGAAAAATATACATATGAAGATAACGATGGGAATATAAGAATTTTATTGTTTTCTATGCCTAGTGTTAGTTCAAAAAGTTATGATGAAGCTATTAAGGATTCTAGACAAATGTGGGCTTTATCGCTTCCTTTTATTTTGTTAATTGTTTTAATTGAGACATATTTTTTTAATAAAAAATTAAAAGCTAATTTAAGTGTTTTGAAAAGAAAAATTAGTAACTATCAAACTAAAGAAGATATTTTATTGCCAAAAGAGTTTCAAAGCGTTGTAAATAGTTTTGATGAATTAATGCATAAGCTTGATAAAGCTGAAAAAGAAAAAGAAAGTGGTTATTTAGAAAAACAAAAGGTAATTGCTAATTTATCACATGATTTAAAAACACCTTTAACAGTAATTAAGGGTTATTCCAAAGCTTTTATTGATGGTGTTGTACCAAAGGATAGAATAAATGAGTATATGCAAATAATAAATAATAAATGCAATTTAACTGTAGAATTAATAGATGATTTATGTGCATATGCAAAGTTAGAGCATCCTAAATATGAATTAAATAAAGAAAGAGTTGATATATGTAAATTTTCAAAAGAGTACTTGGCTTTAAAATATGATGAAATAGAATTTAATAATATGCAACTAGAAGTTAGTATTCCGACAAGAGCAATATGGGTAAATATTGATGAAAAAGAGTTTAAAAGGGTTTATGATAATTTGATAAATAATGCTATTAAATATAATAAAGAAGGGACAAAGATATATTTTAGTATTGTTGAAAATAAAAATGATGTTAATATATTTATTGGTGATGATGGATGTGGCATTTCAAAAAAATTAAGTAAAACTTTGTTTGAGCCTTTTGTAACTGGGGATGATGCAAGAACTTCAGGTTCTGGTTTAGGTCTTGGAATGTCTATAGTAAAATCTATTGTACTTCTTCATGGGGGAAATATTAGATTAATTTCAAAGAAGAAAAAGAATTTGAAAACAGAATTTAGGATAAATCTTAAGAAATCTTAAGAAAACATAAAGATATATTTAATAAAAATGATTTATAATGTGAGCAGGTGTTAAAATGAAATGTGTTTTAGAATATTTAGAAAATAATAAAAGTAACAATTTAATCGTGGATAAAAATGGGGCGATTAGTTATGAAATATTGTTAGAAAACTCGAAAAAAATAGGGAGCTTTTTAGTTGATAAAATTAATAAGAATGATCCAGTTCCTGTTTTTATGGAAAAAAGCAAAGAAACTTTAGGAACATTTTTAGGAATTTTATATGCCGGAGGATTTTATAGTTTACTAAATACTTCATTACCTAAAAGTAGATTAGATCAAATAATGAGTGTTTTAGAGGTAAATTATTTAATAACAGATAAAGAAAATGAAGAAATGGCCCGTACATATTTTTCAGATAAAGAAATATATCTATATGAAGATATTATTAATACTAAAATAGATGAAGAAAAACTATTAAGTGTTAGAAAAAATATGGTTGATGTAGATCCCGTTTATGCTAATTTTACAAGTGGGTCTACCGGGGTGCCAAAGGGAGTTTTAGTTAGTAACAGGTCAATTATAGATTTTATAGAAAACTTTACAACTACATTTAATTTTACTGATAAAGATGTAATTGGTAATCAAGCTCCATTTGATTTTGATGTATCTGTAAAAGATATATATACAGCTTTAAAAACTGGGGCAACGCTTGTTATTATACCTAAAGAATTGTTTATAAATCCGGCAAAGTTAATTGACTGTTTAATTGACAACAAAGTTACATCATTGACATGGGCAGTATCGGCACTTTGTTTTATAACAACATTTCATGGCTTTGATTATAAAATTCCTAGTTGTGTAAAAAAAGTATTATTTAGTGGGGAAGTAATGCCATTTAAACATTTAAGTTTATGGATGGAAAGTTTACCTGATGCTATGTTTGTTAATTTATATGGTCCGACAGAAATTACGTGTAACTGTACATATCATATAATAGATAAAAATATAACATATGATAAAATACCTATCGGAGTACCTTTTAATAATGAAGAAGTGTTTTTGATTGATGAAAGTAATAAAAAAATAGAACAGGATAATAAAAAAGGGGAAATATGTATACGAGGGACAGCCTTAGCTTTAGGATATTATAATAATTTAGAACAAACTAATAAAGTATTTTGTCAAAATCCATTACATAATAAATATTTAGATATGGTATATAAAACGGGTGATATAGGTTATTATGAAAATGATAATTTATATTTTGCGGGAAGAAAAGATTTTCAAATAAAACATTTAGGACATAGAATTGAATTAGAAGAAATTGATAAAAGAATCGGAGCAATAGATGGTGTAAAAAGAGCTGTTACTATTTATTTAAAAGAAAAGAGTAAGTTATGTACTTTTTATATTGGTGATATTGATAGTAAAGAAATAAAACATATTTTAAAAAGTGATTTACCAGTGTATATGATGCCAGGAAAATTAGTTAAGTTAGATGATTTACCTTTATCTAAAAATGGTAAAATTGATCGTAAAAAGTTGGAGGAGTATATATGAATGAAAAATTAATTAAAAATGTTAAGACCCCATTTTATGTGTTTAATATTGATAAGCTTCATGAGAGAATAAATTATTTAAAAGAAAATTTACCAGAAAATGTTAGATTGTGCTATGCGATGAAAGCCAATTCCTTTATTTTAGATAAAATTGATGGCTTAATTAACAAGTTTGAAATTTGCTCTTATGGAGAATTTAAAATAGCAGAGGCATCACAAATAGATTATAGTAAAATGGTTATATCTGGAGTTTATAAAGACGAAGAAAGTATGGAAGAAATAATAACTAAATATAAACATAAGGAAGTAATAACTATTGAGTCTTTAAATCAAATAAAATTAGTTGACAATATAACAAAAAAACATAAAATTAATGTAGATGTAATTTTACGTTTAACAAGTAATAATCAATTTGGAATGACTGAGGCAGAAATTGAAAGAATATTAGAAAATAGACTTGTTTATAAGTATTTAAATATAATGGGGATTCAATTTTTTTCTGGAACTCAAAAAAATATAAAGAGAATTGAAAAAGAAATAGTTTATATAGATAATTATGTAGCACATTTAAGGGATGATTTAGGTTATGTAGTAGAAGATTTAGAACTTGGTTTAGGTTTTATGGTAAATTATTTTGAAAATGATAAAGAATTTTTAGAAAATGAATATTTAGACCGTGTAAAAGAATTACTTGAAAATATGGAATATAAGGGAACTATAACTTTAGAGTTAGGTAGAAGTATAGTTGCTAGTTGTGGTGATTATTATACAAGTGTTGTTGATATAAAGAAAAATCATGAGGGCAATTTTGCTATCTTAGATGGAGGTATGAATCATTTAGTGTATTATGGTCAAATGATGGCAATGAAACATCCTATGTTAACTGTTTTTCCAAATAAAAAAGATAATCCGGATGACTGGAATTTATGCGGGGCTTTATGTACGGTAAATGATTTAATAGTTAAGAAAATTAGTGTTAATAATTTAGAAGTTGGAGATATATTTATTTTTCATAATACTGGGGCATATGCAATGACTGAGGGAATAAGCTTATTTTTAAGTAGAGATTTACCTAAGGTAGTTTTAGTAGAAAAAAATAAATATAAAATTGTAAGAGATAATATTCCGACGTATGAATTAAATATGCCAAATGGAGGTGAAATAAATGGATAAATTAAAAGAAATGTTAGAGGAATTAAATTCAGATGTTGATTATGATACTTGTGATACTTTAATAGATGATCATTATTTAGATTCTTTATCAATATTGTCATTAGTAGCTGAAATAGAAGAAGAATTTGATGTAGTAATTCCAACTGTAGAAATAATACCAAATAATTTTAATTCAATGAAAAATTTATGGGCTTTAATTGAACGTTTAGAAAATGAATAATTATTAATGTAACTTATATTTTTTTAATATAAAAGTGTTATATTAGTATTGGTAAATATGAAAAAAGATGTTTAATCTTTTGTCACTTGTAATGAGTGACTTTTTTTTAAGTTGTTTTATCCATTAAAAATAGTGTATGCTGTTAGTAAATGACAATATGATTCATATATGAGGCATTGAGTATTATACTTGTAAAGAAATAGCGGATCCCGAAAGATTAGGTTTTAATCATGTTACTTATACTATAGCTACTTATAAAGATATGGTAGTTTCTAAATGTTCTTGTTTTATAACAAAAGACACAGAGCTTCATAAAATAGACGTCCATGTCCAGAAATAACTACTTCTTCATCATTGTAATCTTGAACATTTAAACTTTGTCCATTATCAAATATTGGAGCCATATCTAACCATTTCAAAGTATTAACATCACGAATTATACCAAAATTATTTAAATGTCTATCTTCATTCATTATTAAAAAATCTAAACCATTTGATGAAATAATAAAAGTAGTAAAAGATATTAAGATAATAGATGCATCTAAGTTAGATGGCATAGTTGAAGAATTCGATAGCTTATTCCATAAATATCAGCATATTACTAAAATGACGGACAGAAGAATTAATAATTTATGTATTTTATTAAATAGACAGATTAACAAATTAAAAAAATTAATAGAGCAATAATATCAGTTTTTAGAACTAGTCAAAAAATGGCTAAAATGACAGTGTAAATAGAAACATGAATTTGGACAAAAATAATTGAAAAATGTCTTAATATAATTAATTGGTTTAGGTTTTATTTTGTTTAGTAATCACTTATTATTATAAAATTCATAATATATTTTAGGTGATATACATGGATGATAGAACTTTAAAAAAGGTAGTCTTGGATGCTGGGCACCCAAGTTATTTGTTCCCCAGTGCATGGTATAACAAATATAAATCTATAAAGTAGGGTACTTCATATGAAAGTATCTTTTTATTTTACACTAATTGAATAAATTTTATAGTTTGTCCCAAAAATATATATTTTTGTCCCAAACTATGTTATAATTATTTTAGGTGATATTATGAAGAAAAAAAATATTATAAATCTTATAAGATACTATTGTGAAAAAAATGATTCAGCATTTAGAAATGAATCATATGAAATTGCAAAATCATTTGATAAAAATGGTGATTATCAACTTTCTGAATATATAATGTCGCTTTTATCTAACGTTAATACATTTGTCCCTCAAATTGATGAAAACGATTTAGATTTTTTTAAAAAAGTTGAACCAAGTAATAGTCCATTACCGTTGCCAGAAAAAATTCAAAGAGAATTAATGGGGATAATTAATGCAGTTTCACGAAATATGGGAATTAATAAATTTCTTTTTGAAGGAGAACCTGGGACAGGAAAAACAGAATCTGTAAAACAATTAGCTAGAATTTTAGATAGAGAATTGTATTCTGTTCAATTTGATGCAGTGATAGATAGTAAACTAGGTCAAACCTCTAAAAATATAACTAGTTTATTTAATGAAATAAAAGGCTTACCTCATCCAGAGAAAACTATTATTTTGTTTGACGAAATAGATGCAATTGCTTTAGATAGATTAAATAGTAATGATATTAGAGAAATGGGACGTGCAACTTCTTCTATTTTAAAAGAGTTGGATAATTTAAGCAGTGATGTAGTATTTATTGCTACCACAAATCTATATAAGTCTTTTGATAAAGCTTTAATTCGTAGATTTGATTCGATTATTAACTTTAATAGTTATAGTAAAGAAGATTTAATTGAAGTGGCCGAAGTTATTATGAATGATTTTTTAAAGAAATTTAAAATTTCTAATAAAAACACTAAACTTTTTAAGAAAATATTAAATTGTTCAGAAAAAATTCCATATCCTGGTGATTTAAAAAATATAATAAAAACTGCAATCGCTTTTAGTGATATAAATGATGAAAATGATTATTTAAAACAATTTTATTTATTGCTCAATGATAAAAAAAAGATAGATTTAAAAGAATTGCAAGAATGTGGTTTTACTGTGAGAGAAATAGAAATTTTGACTGGAGTATCAAAAAGTCAGGTATCAAGGGAGTTGAGAAACGAAAATGAATAATATATTACATTTAAGAGGAGATTTTGAACAAGGTAAAGCTTCTGGTAGACCTGGACCAGCTAATCTTCCTAAGAATGGTTATGTCACTATTGAACATATAGACAATTTAAAAAGGGAACTTATTGAATTAAAACAATTTTGGAGTAGTGAAACATATTTGTCTGGCGCTTTAATTTCTGTTCACTATATTGATATCATAGCAAAATCAAGGAGAATTAAATCTTTATTATCAAAAGGAGGTAAAAAGCCAAACGATACTATGGTTGGGGCAAAGTTTAGTGATGGAAAGCCTAAACATATAATTACACATTATGTACCAATTGATTTTATTGATGATACAATAAATAAGTTAAGTATTGTTACAAAAATCATTACTATTTTATTTGATGGAAATATAAATCAAAGCCAACTTGAAATAATAAATAAAAAAGATACCAAATGGAAAAACAAAGCGATATCTAAATCGGTTTTTGCACAAACTGTTGTTGATTGTTACTATGTGGAAAAATTTAATATTCCAAGTAATGATGATAATGAGTCGGATAATGTGATTGTGAATTTATATAAAACTGATGAAAGTATAGAAAAAGTATTACAAAAAATAGGAATTGATGTTTTATCAACTAGAATAATGGGTGAGACTGTTTTATTATTTCCTGACCAAATTGAATTGTTAAAAAGTAAAGCTCCATATTTAATAGCTATGATAACAAGTGATATTTCTAAAATTGAACCTATAAATAAACAAGAAGTCTCCATTGAAGGTCAAATGATTATACCTAATCCTAAAAATGAACCGACAATTGGGGTTATAGATACACTGTTTGATGAAAGAGTTTATTTTTCAAAATGGGTAGACAATCATACTCTAATTCCAGAAGAAATTATTGATTTTGAAGATTATGAACATGGTACTATGGTTGATTCTATAATTGTTGATGGACCCAATATAAATCCAGAATTAGATGATGGATGTGGAAGATTTAAAGTTAGACATTTTGGTGTTACTAAAGCAACGGAAATGAGTTCATTTTCCATTTTAAGAAAAATTAATGAAATCATTTCTAACAACAAAGATATTAGAGTGTGGAATTTATCTCTTGGATCACAGTTGGAAATTAATCCTAATTTTATTTCACCGGAAGCTTCTATTTTGGATAAGATACAATATGACAATAATGTGATTTTTGTTGTAGCCGGAACAAATATTCCAAAAGGGAGTACAAAGAAAAATATGAAAATAGGTGCTCCTGCAGATTCAATCAATTCGTTAGTTGTTAATGCCGTGAATATTAACGGAAGAAGTGCATCATATTCACGTAGAGGACTTGTTCTATCCTTTTTTAATAAACCAGATTTAAGTTATTTTGGAGGTGACAAGGATAAAAAAATGAAAGTTTGTGGATCTACAGGCTCTTACTTGGTTACCGGAACATCATTTGCGGCTCCTTGGATTAGCAGAAAAATGTCTTATTTGATAGATGTATTAAATATTAGTAGAGAATGTGCAAAGGCTTTACTTATTGATGCTGCATCTAAGTGGAATGATGGAACTAATATGGAAAGTTCTTCTCTTATAGGATATGGGATTGTTCCTCAAAAAATTAATGATATAATTTTTACTCCTGAAGATGAAATTAAATTTATAATTGATGGGATTTCGGAAAAATATGATACCTATAACTATAATATCCCTGTTCCAATGCATAACGGAAAATATCCGTTTGTTGCAAAGGCGGTTATGTGTTATTTTCCAAACTGTAGTAGAAATCAAGGAGTAGATTATACCAATACGGAACTTGACATTGGTTTTGGAAGAATAGGTGATGATGGAAAAATTAAAACAATTAATGAAAATCATCAAAATGATGATGGATGGTATACCTATGAGGGAAATGCACGAAAAAATCATAGAAAATGGGACAATGTTAAGTATATTGTTCAAACTCCTACTGCATTGAGAAAAGATAAAGATTCCTATAAAAAAAATAAAATGTGGGGAATAAGTGTGAAAACAAAAGAAAGATTGGATAACAATGATGGTGCTGATGTTAAATTTGGTGTAGTTATTACTTTAAGGGAATTGCATAAAGTTAACAGGATAGAAACTTTTATAAAAAGTTGTAGACTAAATCGTTGGTTTGTTGACCCTATAAACATAGAAGAAAGATTAGATATATATAATACATCAGAAGAGGAAATAACATTGGAATAATTAATATTAATTAAATGAATTATAATAAGGGTACTTAATTTTAGGTATCTTTTATTATGGATAAATTTTTAAGAAAGAGAGGAATGATAAATGAATTTAAATTATGCAATATTTAGAAGTCAACCAATTATGACTATAAATGATTTGGCTGGAATAGGCTCCCATAATAAGAGAGAAAAGCAATCTTATAAATCTAATCCAGATATAAAAAAAGAATTATCTTGTAATAATATAGAATTAGTACCTCT
>CAKOIM010000002.1 GCA_934086815.1 uncultured Bacilli bacterium | reverse complement strand
AAAAAGTTATATACAAAACAAGGAGAAAATAATTTATATTTACATGATAGTTCACTAACGAATGGAGCTAAAGATAATTCATATCGTTATGCTGGTTCAAGTGATACCACAAATAACTTTGTCTGCTTTGGATATGATTCAACGGATGGTATATGTCCAACAGATAATTTATATAGAATCATCGGAGTATTTGGTGATGAAGTAAAATTAATAAAGTATGATTATGCAAAAGCAAGTTTGCTAGGTACAGATGGGGATTATTTTATTATTTATGGAATTCGTTTTCGTGATGATACTGGAACTAATAAGGGAACTAATACATTAGATGAAATTGGTGCATATTATTGGAATTTAGCAAGAAATTTATCAATTAAGAATGTATGGAGTACAAGTTTATTAAATAAAACAAATTTAAATAGTAATTTTACAACTAAAATAGGAACAACATGGTCTAATAAAATAGCAACAACAACATGGAAAGTTGGAGGAAATACATATGCAAATATAAAAAATACTACAGTATCAAATGCATATAAAAATGAAATAACAACTCCAGCCACTAATACAACTGTAAATGCAAAAGTAGGCTTAATGTATGTAAGTGATTATATGTATGCTGCTAGTCCAACTTATTGGACTTTAGTGGGTAATGATTCTAGTGATGCTACTAAAGATTACCGCACAGCGATTAATGATAATTGGATGTATATGGGACTTTATGAGTGGACAATTACTCCGTGTACTGATTATGGAAATGCTGCATTCGATATAAAATCTACAGGCAATGTAAGTTTCAGTGCGGTAAATGAATTGGTTGGTGCGATTCGCCCAGTCTTTTCTCTTGGGTCTTCGGTAACATATGCTAGCGGTTCTGGCACCCAAGAT
Source organism: uncultured Bacilli bacterium (assembly GCA_934086815.1). GTDB lineage: Bacteria > Bacillota_I > Bacilli_A > RF39 > UBA660 > Onthocola_B. Next base: position 88,723 of record CAKOIM010000002.1, on the reverse strand, counting down.
TCTCCAATTTTGATAACTGATTGACGGACAGGACCTTGTATAATATGGTGGTAAATTATTAAATTTGCATACCATATTTTTTTTATGGATTAAAAGAAGGATGATAATGTGCAAAATTTAAAATTATTAGATTACAGTAAAAAAAAGATTGGATGACATGTATCTTGTTATGTATGCTATTAAAAATGATGTTAATATTAAAAAAGGCGATATCATAGATAATATAGATATCTATACTATTGTTGGTATTAATAAAAGAGGTATAAGACAATTAGTCGGTATTTATCAAGATAGACCGCTTAATAATAGGTATTGGTTAGATATATAAATGTTATTATAAAAACTGATAGAAATGTCAATGTTAAAAGTTGATAATTTTCTGTCAGTTTTTTGTATTTTTTATATGCTTATATTATCTCATAATAAAGAAGGAGTTGATATAAGTATGAGAAAAGATATTACAATTGAAAACTAATATTAAGAGGCAAAAACAATAAAAAAACAAGCAGTTTTATAATTAACATCAAAATGCTTGTTTTTATTTGAATATAATTAACTAAATATTTTTAGCTCCTCACTAAATTTTGAAGCCTATGATTTGTATTTTTATAATATATAGGCAAGTAGGCCTGCGACTACACTAGCAACCATGATTATAACCATAAACCAAGCAGCTATTTTTTGTACTTTTTTATTCATATTCACCACATTTCCTTTTTCTCTTTCTAATTTATCATATTTTCTTTTTGTTTGCAATATAATTAATTGGTGATAAATATGTGGACAAGCATAAATAAAAAAATATATGTACTATTAAGTGTCATTTTAATTATAGGTATTTCTTTAGGAATAGTATTTTTAATAATGCAAGATGAAGCTTATAAAGAAATATTATATTTAAATATAAATGAATATATTCAAGGAAACAATAACATTAATAATATTTTAATTCATCTAGTTTCATTATCTACTATATTTTTAATGTCTTTGTTTGTTATTGGTATTCCTTTAGTTATCTTTTTTCTTTTTTATAATGGTTTTAGTATAGGCTTTACAATATGTTCATTAACAAATATATTTGGTATAAAAGGGTTATTATATGGAATTATATACATTCTTATAAGTAAAGGAATATTTATTTTGTTTTTAATTATATTTAGTGTAACACTGTTTAAAATAATTAAAGAATTAATAGATGTTTTTATAAATAAAAGTAATAATAAAGATATGTTAGTCCTATTAATAAAAAAAGCTTTGTTGTGTGTTTTAATCATATTTATAAATGATATAATTTTATATTTTGGTGGGGTAAAGTTAATTAATCTCTTTAATTTTATTATAAATTAAGTTATACTAGTTATGTGATGTTTATGAAAGAAAAAGTTATAGTTGGTATATCTGGAGGAGTAGATTCTGCGGTTAGTGCCTTATTATTAAAACAAGAAGGTTATGATGTTGAAGGACTTTTTATGCGAAACTGGGATACGACGATTAATGGTGATATTTTAGGTAATCCGAATGATTTAAATGATATATGTCCTCAAGAAAAGGATTATAATGATGCGGTTATATTATGTAAAGAATTAGGAATTAAATTACATAGAGTTGACTTTGTTAAAGAATACTGGGATTATGTATTTACTTATTTTTTAGAAGAATTAAAAAAAGGAAGAACACCTAATCCGGATTTATTGTGTAATAAATTTATTAAGTTCGATTTATTTTTAAAAGAGGCTGAAAAACTTGGGGCTAAATATGTAGCAACAGGTCATTATGCTCAAATAAGAGATGGAAAGTTACTTAGAAGTGTTGATTTAAATAAGGATCAAACATATTTTTTGGCTGATGTAAAAAGAGAGAAGTTTAAAAATATATTGTTTCCAGTAGGTAAATATACTAAGCCAGAAATTAGAAAAATTGCAATAGAAAATAATTTAGTAGTTGCAGAAAAAAAAGATTCTACGGGTATATGTTTTATAGGGGAAAGAAACTATCAAAAGTTTATTGAAAATTATTTAAAGCCTAATCCAGGAAATATTATAGATGTTGAAACTAATGAAGTCGTAGGTCGTCATACGGGACTTATGAATTATACTATAGGTCAAAGAAGAAATGTTGGTATTAGTGGTAATGCTAAAAGGCATTATGTATGTGGGAAGAATGTTAAAGAAAACATTTTATATGTAGCTTTTGGAAGTGATAACAAGTATTTATTAAGCGATGAATGTATAATTGAAAATGTTAATTTTATAAGTAATGAACGTCCGACTTTTTGTACCGCAAAATTTAGATATCGTGATGTTGATCACCCAGTTATATTGGAGTATTTAGAAAATGATAAAATAAAAGTTACTTATAAAGAAAAGGTAAAGGCTGTTACTCCAGGGCAAGCTTGTGTCTTATATTTAGGCGAAGAATGTTTAGGATGTGGCTTTATAAATCAAGTATATGTTGATAATGAAGAATTATGGTATTTACAAAACTAACTTGATTTTGTGTGTTAAGTTATGTATAATTAATGTGTAAAGGATAGTGTGTTATGGAAAGATTAAATGAATTATTGCAAGAATTGGGTTTATCAAAAGTAAAATTAGCTAAGTATTTAGGGGTTTCAAGACAAATGGTTTATAATTACTTAGTTTTAGATAGTATTGATAAATGGCCAAAAGAAAAAAAAGTTTTATTGTTTCAATTATTAGATATTAAAGATGCTAAAGAAATTAATGAATTAGAAGTAGATACAAATTATTTAATGGAAGTAGAAAAAAGATTAAATAATGCTTTAAAAGCTGCTAGTAATATAGATTCATATATAGATGTTGCAGGACTTACAAAAGAAAATAAAATACTTTTAAATGATTTTGTGTTCCTTTTAAAAGAAAAGTTAGAAGAAGATGTTAATGGGGATGCTGGGTCGGCTTTAAGATATATGTATTATATGTTACAATCAATGGATAACATACCTGAAATTAAATATATTATGGGATATATGGCTAAGTCTAATGGTTTTATTAAACCGGATGAATATGCTTTTAATGAAGATAAACAATTTGTTTTTGAAGGTATTTTATATACGGCTTTATCTTTATATAATGGTGGAGGAGCAAGTAAGAGTAAAATAGCTGAAAGACATAGAAAGTTTATTCAAGAAATTGAACAAAAAAATGAAGAAAAACTAACAAGAACTCAACAACTTGATACGGTAAAAATTCAAGCTCTAAGAGAACTTGGGTATTCAGTATTAAATACGGAAAATGCTGCGGAAGTATTTGAAAAAATGGCTGAAATAGAAACTAGAAAAGTTTAATGAGGAAAAAATGAAGATAAAGAAAGTATTAGTTTGGGTATTTTTACTTGTTATATTAATTGTAATTGGCTTTTATTTAAACAAAAATATGAATGTAAATGATGAAATGGTCCAAGAATTATATTCTTACTTAGGTGTTAATAATTTAAATTCATGCGGTGGTTTAATTAACTACAGTAAAGATAAAGTAAGTGTTTCGGATATTAGTGATGATGTTAAAATATGTTTAGCTTATGCTAATATAGATGATGATAATAAAGATACTGTAAAATTAGATAAGACTAAAAAAGAAAATACTTGTAAATTAAGTGATGATAAAATATTTGCCACGGATAATTATGAAGATGATGTATGTAGTTTAGAAAGTGCTAATTTAGATAAAGTAAATGAACAATATAAAAAAATGTATAATGAGGAAATAAAAGATTATCAAAAATTTACTTTAGATAATACTAAAATTTGTTATAGTAGTGATAATAAATATTATTGTGGTTTAAGTGAAAGTTATACTTATGTTGTCGGATCAACACCTCATACATATAGAACTATTAAAAAGGTAGTTAAAAATAAAGATAGTATTGTCATATATGATTACTTTATTAAGGTTATTAATGATAAATGTTATATAAGCTATGTGGAAGATTTAGAAAATGAAAAATGTACTAAAGAATTTGATTCTAAGAAAGTAGATTATAAATTTTTGAAGAAATATGGTCAATTATATAAACATACATTTAAAAAACAAGGTAAGGCATATTATTTTGAAAGTAGTGAAATAGTAAAATAGTAATTATTTTATTATTTTTTTTATGGCTATACGGTTTAAATGAACAACAAATAAGATGTTTATAATTTCGGCAATAACTAAGCTATAGATACCTATATGAAATAGTGATAAAATGCTCATACATAAAAGCTTAATTATAACTCCGATTAGGGTAATATTCATGCCCGTTTTAGCATATCCCATGGCTTGAAGGGAAGATGAGTATATTCCTTCTAAATAAAATAAGACAAAAAAGGGAGCTAATACTTTAATGTAGTCTGTACCTTTAGTTGTATTATATAAAGTGAATGTTAAAAAATCACGAAAAACAAAAATAATAAAAGAAAAGGTAATACCTAATATAAGGGCAAAATTACGAGCTTGTTTAATTCTTTTTTTAACCATTACTTTATTATTGCTTTGATAATACTTACTTATTTCTGGTAAGAGCGCTGTTGCAATAGCAGCAATAAAAAAACTAGGTGTTGTAAGAATACCTAAAGAATAAGCATTATAGGCTCCATATTCCTCTAGAATATAGTTGTTGTTGTATCCCATTAAAAGTAAAACATTCGTTAATATTATGGGTTCTAAAAAGTATCCAATATTTCCAATTATTCTTCCGGATACTGTGGGTATAGATATATCTAATATACTTTTAGTAATTGTTTTACTAGGTTTTAAATTGGTATTAAAGTTAATCTTTTTAGGTAGAAAAAATAAAAAGATAATTATACTACTAATTTCTGATAATATAGTTAATAAAATGAGACCAACAACAGCAATTAAAATATTTATTTTCATAAGTTTAGGTAAAACAATGATTATTATAAAAAGTCTTATTATTTGTTCGATTATATTACTAGTTGCATGAGGAAGCATATTTTGTTTACCAGCAAAGTATCCTTTTAATACGCTAGATATAGATACAAATGGTAAAGTAAGAGCAAATGCCATAATTATTGGAGCTGTAAGAGGTTCTTTAAGTAAATTTGTTGCCAAAAAGTCTTTTGTAAAAAAAACAATAATTATTAAAATTAAGTTTATAGAAATTATTAAAAATGCAGCACTTGTTAATATTCTGATACTTCTTCCTTTATTTTCACTTACTAATTTTGAAATAGATATAGGTATAGCTAGTGTTGATATTGTAAGTAATAAAGAATATGTAGGTAGAGCTAAGGTATATAAACTTATTCCGTATTCTCCAATTATTCTAGTATAAAATATTTTAATTATAAAACCAAATATTTTTGTAAAGAACCCACTTATAATTAAAATGAATGTTGATTTTAGAAATAGATTGTTTTTTTTCAAAATAAGTTCTCCTTTATTTAAAGTTTTTTTTGTTATATAATAAATATATGTTGGAGGGTGGTTATTTTGCCAGATACAATAACATTTGAAGAATTAGAAAATAAATTAAAAAAAAGAGATAAGTATTTAGAAATAAAGAAAGCATATGAATATGCTTTAAAAGAACACGCAGGAATGAAACGTTTAACCGGGGATGATTTTATTACTCATCCTTTAGAGGTTGTTAAAATTCTTTTGGATTTAAATGTTGATGATGATACGATCATCGCGGCTTTTTTGCATGAAGTAATAAATAATGGTAATAAGACATATGAAGATTTAGAGGCTGATTTTAGTCAAGATATTGCTAAAATTGTCTTAAGTTTAACAAAGATAAATAAACTTGAATTACCAGATAATAATGAATCTTCGGTTATTTATTTAAGAAAAATATTAGTTGGTTTAGCCGAAGATGTAAGAGTGTTATATATTAAACTTGCGGATAGATTACATAATATGCGTACTAATTGGGCTATAAATCCTAATAAACAAAAACAAAAGGCCGAAGAAACAATGTCTGTTTTAGTACCTATTGCTCATAGACTGGGTATTAATTCTATTAAAAGTGAATTAGAAAATTTATCTTTATATTATTTGAAACCTGATGTATACAATGATATATTAGAAAAATTAAATGATACGGTAGATGAATTAAATGAATATCTTGAAGAAATGAAGGAAAGTATTATTGAATTATTAAATGATGCGGGAATAAAATTTGAAATTAAAGGCCGAGTAAAAAGTGTATATAGTATTTATAATAAATTATCTAATGGAAAAGAATGGAATAAAATATATGATATTTTAGCCCTAAGAGTTTTTGTTGAAGAAGAAAGTGAATGTTATCAAGTAATAGGACTTATTCATTCTAGATTTAGACCTATGCCTAAGAGATTTAAAGATTATATTGCAAGTCCAAAAGAAAATATGTATCAATCACTTCATACGACAGTTTTTGGTGTGGAAGGGCATGTTTTTGAAATTCAAGTAAGAACTTATGAAATGGATGAAATAGCAGAAAAAGGTATTGCTAGTCATTGGTCTTATAAAGAAAAAGGTGCTAAGAAAATTCAAAATGTTATGGAACAAAAACTTGAAATGTTTAGAAATGTTATAGAAGCTAGTCATAATGATAATGATGCGGATTTTGAAAGTGCTATTAATAGTAATATATTTAGTGATTTTATTTATACATATACACCTAAAGGTGATGTTGTTGAATTACCTCAAGGGGCAACACCAATTGACTTTGCTTACCGAATACACTCACGCGTAGGTGATACTACGGTCGGGGCAATAGTAAATGATCAAATAGTACCACTTTCTTATGAGTTAAAAAATGATGATGTTGTAAATATTAAAACAAATAGTAGTAGTACGCCGAATAAAGCATGGCTTAATTTTGTTAAGACAAATCAAGCTAAAAATAAAATAAAGGCATTTTTTAGTAAGCAAGATAAAGAAGAATACATTATAAAGGGTAAAAATATTTTAGAAGCAGAACTTAAAAAAAGACATATATCTTTTGGAGAAATATTTACAAGTGAAACAATTAATAAAATAATCAAAGATTTAAAATTGAAAGACATTGATGATATCTATCTTGGTATAGGGTCTTTAAGATATACGACTAGTTATATAATTAATTTAACTAAAACTGATAAACATCAAGTTAATGATGCTTTATTTGAAAGGAAGAATAGTATTCCTAATATTAATTATAAGAGTGATATTTTAGTTGATGGTGTTGATAATATTATGGTTAATTTAGCTCGCTGTTGTATGCCTATTAAGGGTGATGAAATAATAGGTTATATAACTAAAGGTCAAGGAGTAAGTGTTCATAAAAAAGATTGTAGTAATGTTTATGCTAATAAAGATAGATTGATCGATGTTTGTTGGAATAATTCGAGTAAAAATGATTATTATACAAATATATTTGTAGTCTTAATGGAAAAAAGAGATATTTTGATTAATGTTATTACGGAAATTGGTAAGAAGGGAAGTCAAGTTAAATCTTGTGTAGTCAAGGAAATGAATGATAAATATATTTATGAATTAAATGTTAAAATAAAAGATAAAGATGAATTAAATTCGATAAAAAATGCTATTAGAAAAATACATTTAGTCGAAGATGTACTAGATAATTTATAAGGAGGAATTATGAAAGTTGTAATTCAAAGAGTAAAAAAGGCAAGTGTAAGTGTTGATGATAAATTAATAAATGAAATTGGAAATGGGTTTATGTTACTTGTTTCTTTTACAGATGGGGATACTTTAGAAAATGTTACTAAGATGGCTAAAAAAATTGCTAATATAAGAATATTTGATGATGAAAATGGCGTTATGAATAAATCAATTTTAGATGTAAATGGCACTATTTTATCTATTTCTCAATTTACCCTTTATGCGGATACTAAAAAGGGGAATAGACCATCTTATATAAATGCTTTAAGAGGTGATGAGGCCATAAAATTGTATGAAGCATTTAATAAGGAAATGAATTCTTATGTTAAAACATTACCAGGAGTATTTGGAGCGGATATGCAAGTTAGTTTAATAAATAATGGTCCAGTTACTATTTTGTTGGAGAATTAATAATGAAAGAAAAATTATTAAAGTATAAAACTATTATTTCTTATTTTATATCATCAGGTTTTTCTTTTGTCGTAGATTTAATTGCCTTTACTATTATTTTGCATTTTTTAAAAGATATATTACTATCTTCTTATTTAGCACGTGGAATCTCAAGTATATTTAATTACATAGTAAATAAAAAGTATGTTTTTAAAAGTGATAGTAAAAACTCATTCTTTAGTTATTTTACCTTAGTAATAGTAAATATAACAATATCAGGTATTTTAGTTAATAAGATATATAACAATATTAATTTTAATGCGACATTAATAAAAGCTTTTATAGATGGTATTATATTTGTTATTAATTATTTTTTACAAAAGTTTGTAATATTTAATAATGAAAAAAAGAGTAAAAGATTAAGTTTAATTGTAAATAGTGTTGTAATTTTCATAGCTTTATTTATTAAAGTAAACTTAAATGGTTTAATTTTTAATTATCAAGTACTAGATTATCTTAATATGCTTATAGCTATTCCTATTATAGTTTATTTGTTAAAACAAGAATTTAAAGAATATAAAGCCTTAAATTATTTAAGTATTTTGTTTACAATATTTATGATTGTAGGTTATAGTTTTGCAAGTAGTTACAGTTTTAAAATTATTTATAAGGGTGATATAAATATTTTAGTTACTCTTATTAAGTTTTATGGTTATTATAAATTATTTAGTAAATTATTAAATGGAGCTTATAGTTTTTTGATTAATCATAAATTTAAGGGAAAAGCTCTAAATTTTGGAAATCATCCATTTTTATATAGTATTTTAGTATTAAGTTTGGTTTATGGAATGTATCTAATATTTTATTATCCTGGTGTTATTAATTATGATAATGCTAATCAAATAAAAGAAGTCCTAGGGCTTCATACTCGTTATTTAGATAGTATTGTTGTAATAGATAGTAAAGTTACTTTGACTAATTTTAATCCAATACTTCATACTTTATTACTAGGTAATTTAACTAAATTAGGAATAAATATAAATAATATAAATTTAGGTATATTTTTATATACATTTTTACAAGAAATAGTTGTTATTAGTGTGTTAGCTTATTCTATTTATTTTTTAAAAAAAGAAGGTGTTTCTGATAATTATTTATTACTAATATTATTATTTTATAGTATAATACCATTTTTTCCATTTTATGCTATGACCGCGGTTAAAGATACATTGTTTACTTCTTTTGTATTATTATATACAATATATTTGTATAAGTATCTTAAATATAAATTTAATAAGAAAGACTATATATTATTTAGTTTAATTATGATGCTTGTTATTTTATTTAGAACTAATGGGGCAGTGTTAATATTTTTAAGTTTACCATTTACTATTTTTATTAAAGATAGAAAAAAAGCATCAATTATCTTAAGTGCATTAATGTTTATATTTGTTTTGGGTTATAACTCATCCCTTTCTTTATTTAATATTCCTAATACTTCGGTAAGAGAGGGCTTATCTATTCCTTTTCAGCAAACGGCAAGATATGTTTTAGATTATGGAAAAAGTGTTACTAAGGATGAAAAGAAGGCTATAGATAAAGTATTAGAATATGATACTTTAAAAGAAAGATATAATCCGATACTTTCAGATCCCGTAAAAAATAAATATAATAAAAATGCTACATCTAATGATTTAAAAGAATATTTATTAGTTTGGTTTAAGATGTTTTTTAAACATCCGGATGCTTACTTTAATGCAACTCTTAGTAATACATATGGTTATTTTTATCCGCGAGATTATAATTCATATGTCTATACTAATTTAAATCCAAAGTTAAAACAAGCTGGTTATAATTATCATTTTAATGATTTAAGTGCTGGTCGAACAATTTTAAAAGGTTATGCATTTGCTTGGAATTATATTCCTGTTTTGAATTTATTAGTTAATTGTGCATTTTATACTTTTGTTTATTTGTTTTTATTAGTAAGTTCAATTATTTCTAAAAATAAAAAATATATTTTAATGCTTTTACCAGGATTTTCACTTATAGCCATGTGTTTTATAGGTCCGGCAAATACATATTTTAGATATGTGTATCCTTATGCAGTTACATTGCCTTTAATATTTAGTTTATTTATTAAGGAAATAAAGGAGAAAAAGTATAATGATGGAGAAAACAATTTTTACAAAACAAAAAATAGTTGATGTTGTTAAAAAAGTTTATGATATTGAAGTTTATCAAGTTAAAAAAATAAATCGGGGTAGTGCAAATATATATTTACTAAACGAAAATAAATATATATTAAAAGAGTTTCAAACTAAATATAAAAAGGAAGAAATTGCTAAAGAAATAATTGTAATTAATCATTTAAAAAAAGATAATATTCCTGTTCCTGAATATATAAAATCTGTATCTGGAGAATCTTGTTTTGTTTATGAAAATAGAGTTATCATTATGCAAAAATTTATTGAAGGTTACACAATAGAATCTAATAGTGGAAATTATAATCAAATTTTAGAATCAGCGGAATATTTAGGAAAAATTATTAAAAGTCTTGAAACTTTAAAAGTTGAACTGCCAAATAATGATATATCAAGTTGGTACTCAAAAATTACAATTGATGAAAGCATAGGAAAAATAGAAAAATTGTTGCAAAAAATATCTATAAATGATTTTCCTCAAATACATAAAGATTTAACAGATAAAATTTCAATGTTACTTTTCATCAAAGATAATTTAGATTTAAGCGATATGAGTAAAATGACTATTATGAACACTCACGGAGATTATAGTGTATTACAATTTATATATAAAGATGAAAAAGTAAATGCGATTATAGATTTTGTTTCGGCTTGTAAAATGCCAATTGTATGGGAAATTATCAGATCTTATAGTTATATTGATCCAAAAGCAAAAAAAGGAGAAATAGATATTAATAATTTAGTTCAATATACGAAAACTTTTACTGCGTATGTTAAATTAAATGAATATGATTTAAAGTACATGGCATACTTATATTTAGTACAATTACTTACAAGTACATTTGGATATAAACAATTTATTATAGATAATTCTAAAAAAGATTTGTTAGAGTTTGCTTTATTTCGAACAAAAATGTGTAGATTTTTATTTGAAAATGCAGAAAATATTAGTAAAGTTTTAAAAGATAAATTAGTGTAAAAAAATAAAATTAATTTTGAAGATGGAATACTTGTAATGCCTGGTTGTAATATTACAATTACAACTGAAATAACAGAAAATCCTCATACAGGTAATCTTGTTTCAATTATAGTAGCTAGTAGTGGAGTAATTGGGGCAATTGGTATTTTATGTTATACTAAAAGAAGAAATAAATTCGTTAAATAGCTGGAATTTTCTTAAGTATTATGTAGACACTTCAATGAAAATGTAGTATAGTATTAGTATATTTTATTTGATTTGAAGAAGTAAAAAAGTTATGTTTAAAGAGAGCTAATGGTTGGTGGAAATTAGTAATAATATTTTTTGAAATGAACAACAGATCTTAAGAATAAACGTGTAGTTTTGCGTTAAAAAACAAAAGAGCATAGATTCTATGAATTAAGGTGGCACCGCGGGTAATTACTCGTCCTTAGGGTATACTAAATTCATAGTTTTTTATATTTAGAAAGGAAATGATTAAATGTTTAATAGTGATTATAATATTAATAATTTAGATGAAGAAGTAAAATTAAAAGGTTGGGTAGCTAAAACGCGTAATTTAGGCGGGGTAATATTTATTGATTTACGTGATAGAAGTGGAATCATTCAACTTGTTGTAAGACCAGATAATGATTGTTATGAAGTTGCTAAAAAGATAAAAAATGAATATGTTATTGAAGCTTTTGGGAAAATTATTAAAAGAGAAAATGCTAATAATAATATAAAAACTGGAGAAATTGAAGTTGATGTTAAAAATTTAAATATATTAAATGTATCTTTAGAAACTCCATTTGAAATAAGTGATAACACAACAGCTTTAGAAGATACACGTCTTAAATATCGTTATTTAGATTTAAGAAGACCTGCTTTAGTTAATAATTTAATTACAAGACATAAAATAACTTTAGCTATAAGAAACTTTTTAGATAAAGAAAACTTTATTGAAGTAGAAACACCAGTATTATGTAAGAGTACACCAGAAGGTGCTAGAGATTATTTAGTTCCCTCACGAGTTAATAAAGGTAAATTTTATGCCCTTCCTCAATCTCCGCAAATTTTTAAACAACTTTTAATGGTGGGCGGAGTAATGCGTTATTTTCAAATAGCTAAGTGTTTTCGTGATGAAGATTTAAGAGCAGATCGTCAACCAGAATTTACTCAAGTAGATATGGAAATGAGTTTTGTTGATGAATTTGATGTTATGAATATGGCGGAAAAATTAATTGCTCATATATTTAAAACTGTAAAAGGAATTGATATCAAACTACCTCTTTTAAAAATGAAATATGATGATGCAATTAATTATTATGGTTCTGATAAACCAGATTTAAGATTTGATATGAAAATTAATGATATTAGTGATATTTTTAAATCTTCGGATATTGAATTTTTAAAAAATACATTAGTAAATGCTATTGTAGTTAAAAATAGTGCGGATAAATTTAGTCGAAAAGATATTGATGCTTTAACACTTTTTGTTAAAAATTATAAGGCGAGTGGATTAATCTTTCTAAAATATGAAGAAGAATTAACTGGTTCAATTGCAAAGAAAATGAGCGAAGAAGAAAAGTCGAATTTAATAAGTAAATTGAATTTAGAAAAAAATGACTTAGTATTTATAATAAATGGTGAAAAAAATATTATAAAAACGGCTTTAGGAGCTTTAAGAGGAAATATTGCTCGTAAATTAAATTTAATTGATAATAATGAATACAAATTACTTTGGGTAGTTGACTTTCCTTCATTTGAATGGAGTGAAGAAGAAAATAGATTTATGGCTATGCATCATCCATTTACCGCCCCAAAAGATGAAGATGTTGATAAATTAATTACGGATAAAGCTCATTGCTATTCAAAAGCCTATGATATCGTTATTAATGGTTATGAAGCTGGAGGTGGATCTATTCGTATTCATGATGAGAATATTCAAAAGAAAATGTTTGAAGCTTTAGAATTAACTGATAAAGAAATAGAAGAAAAATTTGGTTTCTTTGTTAATGCTTTAAAATACGGAACACCACCGCATGGGGGACTTGCTTTTGGCCTAGATAGATTAACAATGCTTTTAACAAACACTGAAAATATACGTGATGTTATTGCCTTTCCTAAAACTGCTAGCGCAAGTGATTTAATGAGTGAATGTCCAAATGTAGTTGATAATAAACAACTAGATGAATTAGGTATAAAAGTAGATGTTAAATAAGATTGATATAAAAGATATTTATTCTAATGATTTTCTACATTTTACGGATAAAGAAAATATTAAATCTATTGCTATAAATGGTTTAGTACCAAGTGTAGGAAAGAATGCTATTAATATTGAAAATAGTGCCAAGGTATTTTTTGTAAAAGGATTTAAAAATGTTTTAAAAAATCATGATGTATGGCTTAAATGGGCCATGAATAGAATGTTTGGAAGTTTTGCTTTAGAAAAAGAAGAAGATTATCAAACAAAAATAAATTTATGGATAAAAGAATATTTAAGTAAAGAATATCTTATGGATGAAGAAAAGAAAGAAAAATTATTTTTAAAAATGTATATGGAAATGAAAAATAGAGTATTTCTTCATCTAGATTTAGAAGAAAATATAGATTATAAAATAGATGATTATGATGATGTTAAATTAAGATTTATTAATGATAAAGATGGTATTGATTATTTGTTTTTTAAAGAAATGTATGGTAATGATTCTATGTTAAATAGTATTGTAATGGATGAATGGAATATGCATACTTTAAGAAACAAAGTAATAGAACAAGAAAAAATAAGTATTTTAGTAAGTGATGATAATATATTAAGTGAATTAGATGTATTATTGTATGTTTATGATAATTATAAAGATAAAAATTATGACTTATTAGATGATTTTATAAAATTTGTAAAAAAATGGAGGGATAAAAATGATTACAAAACCAAAAGGAACATATGATTTAATTAATAGAGACGCTCGTATATACAAGTATTTAAGTAGTATTATTGATGAGTTTATGACAATGTATAATTATGAGTATATTAGAACACCTATTTTTGAAAATACTTCATTATTTCATAGAGGTGTTGGGGAAGAAACTGATATAGTAAGTAAAGAAACATATGATTTTAAAGATCGTGGAGATAGAGATTTAACGTTAAGACCGGAAGGAACTGCGGGAGTAGTAAGAAGTTTTATTGAAAATAAATTATATGGAAATAGAAATGATGCAGTTAAACTTTATTATAATGGTACAATGTATCGTTATGAAAGACCTCAGGCTGGAAGAAATAGGGAATTTACACAATTTGGAGCGGAAGTGTTTGGATCAAATAGTACTTTGATAGATGCCGAAGTTATAAGCATGGGATATCATTTACTAGAATGTTTTGGTATAAATAATGTCTTAGTTAAAATAAATTCTTTAGGAAATAATCAAGATAGAAAAAAATATACGGATGCTTTAGTTAATTATTTGACACCACAAATAAATGATTTATGTGAAGATTGTCAAAGAAGAATTAAGACTAATCCTTTAAGAATATTAGATTGTAAAGTAGATGAAGATAGTACTATATTAAAAAACGTTCCTAAAATAAGTGATTATTTAAGTGAAGAAAGTAAAAATAGATTTAATAAAGTAAAATACATGTTAAATTTATTAGATGTAGATTATGAAGTAGATGAAAAAATAGTTCGGGGCTTAGATTATTATGATGAAAATGTATGGGAATATGTAAGTGATGATTTAACTTTAGGCGGAGGTGGAAGATATAATTCTTTAGTTAAAAAATTAGATGGACCAGATACTCCGGCGATTGGGTTTGCCTTTGGGTTAGAAAGAATAATACTAAAATTAAAAGAAACTATGAATATAGAAAAGTTTAAAAAAGATATTGATGTATATATTATGTGCGTAAGTGAAGAAGAAAAAATTAAAGCTTTGCAGTTATCTCAAGATTTGAGATTAAATAATATAATAGTAGAATTAAATAATAATGACTTAAGTTTTAAATCACAGTTTAAAGTTGCGGACTTATACCATGCAAAATTTTTAATAATTTTAAAGGATGATGATTTACAAAAAGGTTTAATAACAATTAAAGATAATAGTTTAAAAGAAGAAATAAAAGTTGATGAATGTGAAGTAATTGATTGGTTACTAGGAAACATATAGGGAGATATTATGAATGTAAAAGATATATTTAAAAATAGTAAAGAATATTTAAATAAGGAAATAACTGTGGAAGGTTGGATAAGAAATCATAGACCTCAAAAAGAGTTTGGATTTATTGATTTTTCTGATGGAACAAGTTTCAAACATTTACAAATAGTGTATGACAAAAATTTAAATAATTTTGAAATAATTTCTAAGATTTTAGTAGGAAGTTCTATTAAGGTAGTTGGGATTTTAGTAAGTTCAAATGGTAATCAAGAATTTGAATTACAAGCTAAGACTATTGAAGTTTTAGGAGAATGTAGTGAAGATTATCCAATTCAACCTAAAAGACATACTAAAGAATTTTTAAGAGAACAAGCATATTTAAGACCAAGAACAAATATATTTCAAGCTGTATTTAAAGTGCGTTCCCTAGCTGCCCAAGCAATCCATAAGTATTTTGGTGATAATGGATATATATATGTAAATACACCTATTTTAACATCAAGCGATTGTGAAGGAGCCGGAGAAATGTTTCAAGTAACAACTCTAGATTTAGATAATATTGCTAAGGCGGGAAAGGTTGATTATTCTAAAGACTTTTTTGGAAAGAAAACAGGACTTACAGTATCTGGTCAATTAGAAGCAGAAACTTTTGCTTTAGCGTTTTCTAAAATATACACTTTTGGTCCGACATTTAGAGCAGAAAATTCTAATACAAAGACACACATGTCTGAATTTTGGATGATTGAACCAGAAATTGCATTTTGTGATTTAGAAGGCTTAATGGATATTGAAGAAGATATGTTAAAATATGTAATAAATTATTGTTTAGAAAATGGTAAAGATGAAATAGAATTTTTAGATAAGTTTGTAGAAAATGGCTTAATTGAAAAACTTTCAAAAGTAATAAATTCTGAGTTTGTAAGAATTGATCATAAAGATGTAATTAAAATATTAAAAGAAGCAGATACAAAATTTGAATTTACACCAGAATATGGCGAAGATATCGCTAAAGAACATGAAAAATACATTACTGAATATTTTGATGGACCTGTATTTATTAAAAATTGGCCTAAAGATATAAAATCATTTTATATGAAATTAAATGATGATAATGAAACTGTTGCTGCGGTTGATTTAGAATTACCAGGAATTGGTGAATTAATGGGTGGTTCGCAAAGAGAAGAAAACTATGATAAACTGGTTAAAAAAATGCAAGATTTAAATATGAATATTGAAGAATTAGAATGGTATGTTAATTTAAGAAAATATGGTACTTGTATTCATTCTGGATTTGGTTTAGGTTTTGAAAGACTTATTATGTATTTAACAGGAATGGAAAATATTCGTGATGTTATTCCATATTATAGAACTCCAGGTAATTGTAGTTTTTAGGGGGATTTGCATATGAATAAAATTATAGCTTTAGTTGGAATGTGTGGTAGTGGAAAATCTGTTGCTTGTGATTATTTTGTTAGTAAGAGATATAAAAGAATATACTTTGGTCAAGTAACAATGGATATTTTAAAAGAAAAAAAATTAGAAGTAAATGCGGAAAATGAAAAAGTTATACGTGAAAACTTAAGAAAAGAATATGGAATGGGTGCATTTGCTACACTTTTACTACCTAAAATTAAAGAGTATGCCGAAAATTATGATGTTATATTAGATGGTCTATATTCATGGGAAGAGTTAAAAATACTACAAAAAGAATTTGAAAATATTAAAGTAATTGCTATTATATCTGATAAAAAAACAAGATATGGAAGATTGGTAAATAGAGATATAAGGCCTTTAGTTAATTTGGAAGCTAAAAAAAGAGATATATCGGAAATAGAAAATTTAGAAAAAGGTGGACCAATAGCTTATGCGGATTATTTTGTTTTAAATAATAATGGTCTAGATGAGTTTTATCAAAATATAGATAGAATTATAGAAAGGATAGATAATGAGTAAATTTACTAAAGAGCTAGTTGATGACTATGCTAAAAAATTATATATTAGTTTAACAAAAGAAGAAAATGATTTAGTACTAAAAGAATTTGATTTAATTGAAAAAGAAATGAATTTAATTGCTGATTATCCTGGATTAGAAAGTGTTGAACCAATGGTTCATACATTAAATGATTTTGTTTATGAACTAAGAAGTGATGATGAAGTATTTAATGAAGATGTAAATAATTTATTAAGTAATTGTGATTGTTGTGAAGATTTAGAAATAAAAATACCAAAGGTGGTGGGATAATGACTGAACTTGGGATTGTTAAATTACATGAAATGTTAGAAAAAAAGGAAATAACAAAAGAAGAACTAATAGCTGAAGCTATTAAAAAATCTCATGATGTAAATAAATTAACAAATGCTTTTGTAACAATTTGCGATGATGCCAAAAGTGATAAAGATGTAAATACTATGTTATCAGGAATACCTTTTGGAGTTAAAGATAATTATTCTACGGAAGGTATTTTAACTACTGGTTCATCAAATACATTAAAAGATTATGTACCATTTTTTGATGCTACATGTGTTAAAAAGTTAAAAGATGCTGGGGCTGTAATTGTAAATAAAACCGCTATGGATGAATTTGGAATGGGAGGAACTGGAACTACTGCTCACACTGGAGTTCAAAAAAATCCTTGGGATTTAGAAAGAATGTGTGGAGGTTCTTCAAGCGGATCGGCAGCAGCTGTTGCAAGTGGGGTTTATCCTTTTGCTTTAGGTAGTGATACAGGGGATTCTATTCGTAAACCTGCAGGTTTTTGTGGAATAGTTGGCTATAAGCCTACATATGGGATGATTTCAAGATTTGGATTATTTCCATTTGCTTCTAGTTTAGATCACTGTGGTGTTTTAACAAGAAGTGTTGAAGATGCTGCTATTGTAGTAGACTACATGAAAGGAAAAGATGAACTTGATCAAACTACTTGGGATTCTAAAGATTTACATTTATATCAAGATTTAAATAAAGATAAAACTAATTATAAATTATTTTATATAAAAGAAATAGTGGATTATAATAATTATCCAAATATTACAGATGAATTAAAAAGTCATTTAGATAATTTTTATAATACCTTGGATTTATTAAAAAAAGATGGTATTAAAGTGGAAGAGGTTTCTATAGATAAGAAATTACTTGAAGCAATACCAAGTGTATATATGTGTATTTCATGTGCTGAGGCAACAAGTAATATGTCTAATTTAACCGGAATTAGTTTTGGTCCTCGTAGTAATAAGGATAACTTTTTTGATATGATAGATGATTATAGAACTAAAGGATTTTCACCACTTATCAAAAGAAGATTTGTTATTGGTTCATATGTCTTACAAAGAGAAAATCAAGAAAAGTATTTTTTAAATGCAGCTCGTGTTAGAAGATTAATTGTCGATAAATTTAAAAGCTTATTCAAAGAATATGATGCTTGTATTATGCCTGTTTCTACGGGTGTTGCACCATTTTTAAATGGTAAAAAAGATGAACTAATAAAAAGTGATGTGTCAGTTTTAGAAAATCATTTACAAATAGGAAACTTTGGTGGCTTTCCATCTATTACTATTCCTAATGGTTTAATTAATAATTTACCCGTAGGTATTAACATTACATCTAATAATTATAAAGATCAAGATGTTTTAAATATAGCATATCTTTTAGAAAGTAAAATGAATTACAAAGATATGATTGCCGGAGGTTACCATGAATAAATATAAAGTAAGTATTGGGTTGGAAATGCACTGTGAATTTAAAAGTAAAAGTAAAGTATTTAGTAATGCTTTAAATGAATATAGTGAAATACCAAATATTAATGTTAATGCTATAGATATGGCTTTCCCCGGAATTTTACCCACGATTAATAAAGAGTGTGTTCGAAAATCAATATTAATGGCTATGATTCTAAATTGTCAAATACCAAAGTATTTATATTTTGATCGAAAAAATTATTATTATCCAGATTTACCTAAAGGTTATCAAATAACACAAATGAATAATCCTATAGGGATAAATGGTAATTTAATAATTGAATGTAATGGTGAAGAAAAAAATGTTTTAATTCATGATATTCATTTAGAAGAAGATACAGCCTCCTTAGATCATTATTCTGATGCAACATTAATAAACTATAATAGAGCCGGAGTCCCATTATTAGAACTAGTTACGGAACCTTGTCTATCATCTGCGGATGAAGCTGTTGCTTTCTTAGAGGAAGTAAGAAGAATTTATCAATATGCTGATATTTCTGATGCTGATATAAAAAAGGGACAAATAAGATGTGATGTTAATGTATCCATTAGTGATAATGATAAGTTAGGTACTAGAGTAGAAGTTAAAAATGTTAATTCAATAGCTAATGTTTATGAAACGATTAACTATGAAATAAAAAGACAAAGTGAATTAAAAGATTTAGGTCGTTATGATGAAGTTTTACAAGAAACGAGAAGATTTGATGAAGAAACAGGAACTACGATTAGAATGCGTAGTAAAGAAGATGCTATTGATTATAAGTATTTTGTAGAACCAAATATTCCTAAATTTAAAATAACTGAAGAATGGAAAGATGAAATTAAGAAAAATATTCCTATGCTTCCAAGAGAACGAAAACATATGTATATAAATGAATACAATTTAAGTGAATATGATGCTAATATAATTATTAAAAATAAAGATTATGCTGAATATTATGAAGAATGTGTTAATTTAGGAATGGATAAAAAACAAGTAGCTAATTGGTTAATTGTTCAAATTATTGCTTATTTAAAACAAGAAGATATTACGTTGAAAGATTTTTATTTAAAACCTAATTTACTTAAACAAATATTAAGTGAATTAGAAAAGGGCAATATATCTTCTAAACAAGCAAAAGAAATCTTTAATAAATCTTTAGAAAATAAAAAAGAACCTAAAGAATTTATTAAAGATAATACACAAATTAGTGATAAAGAAGAATTAGTTACAATTATTGAAAATATTTTAAATAATAATTTAAAACAAATTGAAGATTATAAAAATGGTAAGACAAATCTATTTGATTATTTTGTAGGCCAAGTCATGAAAGAAACCAGGGGAAAAGCGAATCCTGTTATGACAAAGGAAATATTAAAAGATAAGCTTAATTAGTTAAACTTATCTTTTTCTGTATCTTCTTTTTCCTTTTTATTCTTTTTTATTGCCTCTTTAATTAAATGTTCTATTTCTTTATTTACACTTCTTGATTCTTCTTTAGCGAGCAGTTTTAATTCTTCCATTAAATCTTCATCTATTCTTAAGGGATATGGATTTATAGGCTTCATACATATCACGTCACTTTCTAATCAAAATTTTATCAAGTTGATATATTAAATTCTAGTAATTATTTTGATATCTTTTTGACTACTATAAAATTTAATTTTATTTGTGTATTATTTTTATAAGGTCGTGATAAGATGAAAAAGATAATATGTTTGATAGTACTTTTAGCATGTATTATATTTGTTTTTCCTAAAGAAAAGAAAATAGAAGAAGTAAAACTAGAAAATAAAAAGTCTAATTTACTAAGTATGATGTTAGAAACCAGTGCTGGAACTGGAAAGTATCAAAAGACTACGGCAAGCTCATAGCCGACAGAAGGTTATGTATTTAATGAAGATTTATCTAAGTGTGAAATGGGAAGTAGTTTAAGTTGGGATAACATAAATAAAAAAGTAATAATGGAAGGAAATGGAGCAGATAAATGTTATGTTTATTTTGATAAAATATCTACTTTAACAGAATATGTGAAGGCCCAATATACTGGTACTCAGGGAGAAAACAATTTATATTATCATGATAGTTCTTTAGAAAATGGAGCAGGAGATAACTCGTATCGGTATGCAGGTAGTAGTGACACCACCAATAACTTTGTTTGTTTTGGATATGATTCACCGGATGGGAGTTGCCCAACAGACTATTAGAATCATCGGAGTATTTGATAATCAAGTAAAACTAATAAAATATGATTATGCAAAATCAACATTACTTGGAACCGACGGAGATTATTATAATACATATTCAGGTATTGGCTGGGATTCAAGTAGTTACGGAACTAATAAAGGAAATAATGATAAAACAGAAATAGGTGTATATTATTGGAATTATTCAAATGAAAATAATAGTACAAACACATGGAGTGAAAGTCGATTAAATACAACGAATTTAAATACAAATTATTTAAATAACATTGGAACAAATTGGTCAAATAAAATAGCGACACACGCTTGGAAAATAGGGGGAAATACATGGGATAATATTGGAGTTTCAGTACCGCAAATGGCATACACAAATGAAATAACATCACCGGCAGAAAATACAACATATGATGCAAAAATAGGCTTAATGTATGTAAGTGATTATTATTATGCCGCTGAATCAAAAATATGGGGAAAAACAGCTTATGATTATCGTTCATTTACAAGTATTAATTGGATGTATATGGGATTAGAAGATTGGGCAATAACTCGGGTATCAAATGTTTCAAATGATGCATTTTATGCAAATGAATACGGTTATGTTTTTTATTGTGGTGTGTTGGATCGTAATAATGTAAGTTATTATAGTTTTGCTATTCGTCCTTGTTTTTACCTAAATTCAAATGTAACTTATAAAAGTGGGGCTGGGACTATTTCTTCGCCATTTATTATTGAATAAACTATTGAATTTTTAGAATTTTGTGATAAGATATTAATCGGTGATGAAAAAATGAATGAAAATATAGAAATTACTTTACTTTCTAAAAAAGATATTGCAGGATATAGTAAATTAGAAGTCTTAAAAAAGTATGGGAATGTTGCATCATTAACAGATTTAGCTATCGTAACTGGTGGAAATAGTAGCAATCCTATGGCATATAGTGTTCCAGATGAATTTGAAAAAACTGGTTGGTTTTATACTAAATCTGAAGATAATGGTAATGTAGTTACTGTACTAGAAAATGGTAAATTATTTTCAACTTTTAGATATAAAAAGGATGGTATTATTAGACCCGTTTTACATTTTTCTAAAGAGGATTTTCAAAAAGTAACTATGAATAGATATAAAGGCTATAATGCTACGGAAGAAGTAGAACTTGGTGAATATCCACAATCTTCTGTTTATCCATCAACGGCTAATGTTTTAGAAAATGAATATAGAAAAGAAACACTAAATAAAACTGGAAAAAACTATACTTTTAATGCAGTTTCTAATACAGATATGCAAAGTAATTTTGAAGGAATTGAATATCCAGAATTTGAATTAGGTGGAACTAAATATTGCCGAGTAAGAGCTAATTTTGGATATAGTCAACAATTTATTAAATTATCAAATGGATTACAATGTAAAGCTGGAGATTATGTTTGGTTAAGAGTTTCTCCGATTAAATGGTTAATTGATGATGAAACAAATACTTTGATATCAAAAAGAGGTTTATTATCAGGTATTAGATTTTTACGCTTAGAAAAATTATATGATGGTAATTTTGAAAATACAGAAATGCATCAATATTTAGAAGAGATAATGTTAGATGAATTATCTATAAATGTTAAATCTATAGAAAAAGATAAGGAACCAACACTTAGTTTGAATAGATCTAAAAATAAATTTGTAAGAGTTATATATTGATTTCTATCAAAGTTAATGATAAGATAAAAATGGTAGAAGAAATGGAGCTTATTATGGAAAAAACTAAGAATATTTTATGGGGTGTAATATTAATTATCATTGGTATAGTTTGGGGACTAAATGCTTTAGAAATAGCTAGTATAGATATATTTTTTGAAGGTTGGTGGGCATTTATTATAATTATACCTTCATTTATTGGTTTGTTTACTGAAAAAAATAAGAGTGATAATGCTTTAGGATTATTTTTGGGAATATTATTATTTTTAGGGGCAAGAGAAATAATTAAAATAGACTTAATATGGAAATTATTTGTGCCAATTGCTTTAATTGTTATAGGAGTTTCTTGTATATTTAAAAATAAAGATAGGGATAATAATAAAGTGGATAAAAATGGTAAAACAGAATGTTTAGCAATGTTTTCTAGTCAAAAAATAAAACCTGTGGATGATAGTATTAAAAAAATTGAAGTGACTGCATTAATGGGAAGTGTTACATGTGATTTAACTGAATTAAAAATAAATGAAGATATAAAAATCGAAGCTGCTAGTATCTTTGGAAGTGTTAATTTAATTATGCCAGATAATGTTGAAATTAAAATTAAATCATTTTCTTTATTTGGCGGAGTAACAGAAAAACAAAATAATAATAAAAGTAAAAATAGTAAAGTAATTTATTTAGATAGTACAAGTATATTTGGTGGTATTAATATAAAATAAGAAAGTAGGGGTAAAATGAGTGATAAAAAAATAAATATTATAATTACAATAGTGTCAATTGTTGTTGTAGTTTGCGCCGGTCTTTTGGGAATTACTGTGGGAGGTTTCTTTTCAAATAAGGTAATAGCTAATGGAATTGTGGTAAATACAAATGATACGGAGAGCTTACTGGTTAAAACTTATGATGAATATAATGAATTGCTAAAAAAATACAAAGTAAGTGATGTTGTCTTACTTACTAATAATAGTTTTAATGAAAACGATTATATAGTAGACTTTATAAATTATAATAAAAAAATGGAAATAAGCGATATAGAATTAGAAGTAACAGATAATGGATTAAATATAAAATATATTGTAAACAAAGAAATTAAAGATAGTAAGAAAAAGTTAATGTATTTTATACCTATTCAAAAAGATTTACTTAGTGAAGTAAACATAAATGATAGACAATTTGAGGTAAAATAGCTCGATTAGTTTATCTTTTTTTTTTATTAAAAGTTTGTTATAATAAATTAAGAATAGGATGTGTAAATATGTTTGGAAAAATAGTTTATATTGGTGAAAGTGAAGCGCACGTAGAAAATTTACAAAAGGATGCCGCAAGTGCAGATTTAATGAATGTTAATGTTATTTTTGAAGCCCCTAATCAAAGGATACTTGGGGAAGTTCAAGAATTAGGAAAAGAAATAATTAAAATTAGATTTTTAGGAGAATTTGTAAATAATAAATATGTAAATGGGGTATTGCGTAAACCATTATTAAGCTCAGTTATTAGAATGATTAATCAAGAGGAATTAATGGAATTAATAGGTATTTATGATAATTCAACTTTTGTTTTAGGGGAAAGTGCCATTTATAAAGGATTTATGATTCACCCTAATATAAATGCTTTATTTTCAAATCATTTAGCTATTTTTGGTAATTCTGGATCTGGTAAATCATGTGGTGTTGCTAGAATTGTCCAAAATATTTTTAGTAATAAATATTCAGTGCAATATAATGCTAATATATTTATATTTGATGCTTTCGGAGAATATAAAAATGCTTTTGGAAAAATAAATGCAATTAATGAAAATTACTGTTATAAATTTATTACGAGTAATCCGAGTGATGAGACAGATGAATATTTAAAAATACCTGTAAGTTTATTGACGTTAGATGATTTTGCTTTATTACTTCAAGCTTCTAATCATTCTCAATTGCCAATTATTGAAAATACAATTAAATTAGCTAAAATATTTTCTGTAAATAGTAAAGAAACTCAAGACTATAAAAATCATTTAATTGCTAAAGCCTTGCTAGCTGTATTATTTAGTAATGAAACTATATCTAGTAAGAAAAATGAAATATTTACAATTATTGAAGTTTGTAATACACCAGAATTTAATTTTGATTCTGTTATTCCTGGGCTTGGATATACAAGAAGCTTTAGTGAATGTTTTGAAATAGATTCTAATGGTAATTTTGGCGAATCAGTACTTATTACTAATTATATATTAAGTAAAATAAATGATGATTTAGATACTATAAAAGTACCAGAAAATGCTAGTTATTCTTTAAAAGATTTTGCTAAAGCATTGGATTTTACTTTAATTAGTGAAGGATTTTTACATAATCAAAACTTACATGATGATTCCATTATTTTAAAAGTTAGACTTAATTCAATTATTAATAGTAAAGTTGGAACATTCTTTACAGATGATTATTTACCTGTCGATGAATTTATCGCTTCCCTTATTTTATGTGATAAGAAAAAAGCACAAATTATTAATATTAACTTAGAAGATATAGATGATATATATGCGAAAGTAATAGTTAAAATATTTTCTAGACTTTTGTTTGATTTTTCTAAAAGTAGTAAAAAAAGAGCACAAATGCCTTTTCATTTATTTTTAGAAGAAGCTCACCGTTATATTCAAAAAGATAATGATACATTCTTAATAGGTTATAATATATTTGATCGAATAGCCAAGGAAGGTCGTAAATATGGGGTTATATTAGATATTATTAGTCAAAGACCAGTGGAAATATCTGATACAGTAATTGCACAATGTAATAATTTCTTAATCTTTAAGATGACACATCCACTAGATATAAAATATATTGGGGAAATGCTTCCAAATATTTCTCAAGATATTTTAGATAAACAAAAAGTTTTACAACCAGGGACTTGTGTTTGCTTTGGTGGTGCATTTAAAATACCTATGATAGTTAAAATGGAAATGCCTAATCCAATGCCTTTTAGTAGTAACTGTGATGTAACAGATTGTTGGAAATTAAAAAATAGTAATAACTTTGATTTAAGCGTTAATACGCATAGTAAAGATATTGTTGCAAATAATATTAATAGTGAAGTACCAGATTTACTAATCGAAGATTTAACACCATCTAATGAAGAACATTACATATAATCATAATTTGTATGATTTTAAAATATATGCTATAATAGATATGTACTTCAAAAGGAGTAAGTAAATGATAGAATATGTGCAGAAAAAGAAAAATATAATTTTAACTATTTTATTAATATTAATAACCATTACATCTATGTTAATCGGAATTAGAAAATATGAACTAAAAAATGAAAAGATAACTAAATCAATTCATGAATCTAGTGTATCAATTAAAGATCCTGATGCAGAAAAACAGATAAGTGAAGAAGAATTAGTAGATGAATTTTTTAATGCAAATCATTTAAAGTTTGTCTTTTTAGCTAAAACTTTTCAAATAGATAGCAATTTATTTGTTGCTCTTATGAAAAGTCAATATAAAGAATTGAATTTATTAAATCAAGAAAATTTAGATTATTTTTTAATAGAGTATTTACTTAATTTAGAAAATAGTGATAAAAGTCTTTTTAATAAAGGAATGACCCCATGTAAAGATAGTAAAGAATATATTATATCTTTAGTAAAATATTTTACGAATATTTATAGTAATGTTAATTTTAATATTGCTGCGGCAATTGCTAATGTTGAATCAACATATACATCAAGCTATATGTTATCAGTTAATAATATTTTTGGTGGTATGTCAGGAAGTGGATTGCTTAGATTTAAAAATATTGAATACGGAGTATTAAAATATATAAAGATGCTTAATGATGGATATTTTGCAAAAGGGCTTACAACAGTAGAAGATATTGGAAAAATATATAATCCGACAATTACAGAAAATGGAATAAAAATTGCTAAGCCAAGTTGGGTTACACATGTAAATGGTTATTTAAATGCTTTTGGTGGATATGAAAATGTTGATATAAATACATTAAATTCTTTAAAAGCTATTGAGTAAAAAAATAAAATTTGTTATAATGAAAGTACCTAAAGTTAAAGGTCTATGTCCAATAAAACCGACTGGATAGATAATAAGGGAATCTAATTGAATTATGGTGTAGAAGACTTATCCATTAAGTGAATAAGAATCCTAAAATGATTCATGTGATGCCCACCTGCTCGGAGCGGGTTTTTATCAAACAAGGCTTTTCTTTAGGTTTTTATATGGGAGTAATTATGTATGATAGAATAGAAAAATTAATTGGTAAAGATAATTTAGATAAGATTAATCAAAAACATATTTTAATTGTAGGTTTAGGTGGAGTAGGTGGAACTGCTTTTGAGGCCTTAATTAGAAGTGGGTTTTTAAATTTTACCATTGTTGATAATGATAAATTTGAAATAAGTAATTTAAATAGGCAAATATTATGTTTAAGAAATGATTTAGGAAAAAATAAAGTTGATGTAGCGAAAATAAGAACACTAAATATAAATGATAATATTAAAGTTAATTGCATTAATGACGATATAAATAATATTAATTTAGAAAATATTAATAAAATTGATTATATTATTGATGCATGCGATGATATAAAAGGAAAGAAAAAATTAATTAAGTTTGCTAATGATAATCAAATTAATATTATTTCAGCATTAGGAATGGGGAAAAGAATAGATCCAACTAAAGTTATTATTACAAGACTTGATAAAACTCATAATTGTCCTTTGGCTAAGAAATTACGTTATGAATTGCGTAGTCAAAATATATGTATTAAAATACCAGTCGTATTTAGTGAAGAAATACCTAAAAATAATAATAATATTGTTTCTTCTTGTATATTTGTTCCTTCTGTAGCAGGTTTGTATTTGGCAAGTTATGTTTTTAATGATATTATTCAATAAATATTGTAACTAAGGAGGAAATATGATATTATATTTTAACAAAAGGAGTGTTTATGATAATGTTTAATGAAAAAGATCCTTATGCATTTAATACAAAAACTATGTTAAATGAATATTTAAAAGTTAAAAGTCAAAACTTAGAGTTTCCATTTTCAAAGGAAGTAGAAATGATTAAAACGCCATCTTTAACTATAATATATGCGACTGCATTAACAGTATTTTATACTTATGGTTTAGTTGTACTTAGTAATAAAGAACTTACCAAATTAAATAGATTTTTACAAATAGTTAATTGTTTTTGTGGTTCTTTAATAATAGTTACATTAACAGTAATGATACATAGTTATTTAAAAAATTATGATGCTGATTGTATGTTAGAGAAACATCAATTATTTAATGATATGTTAAGTGAAAATAAAAATTATGACATTGCTCAAATTCTTGATGATGTAGAAGGCTTAAATGATGAAACTATTGATAATTTCTCATTAAGTGAAATAAAAAGAGTTTGTGATAATATTGCTAAAGCAGAAGAAAATACTTTTAAATTAGAAAGAAATAAGTAAAAAATCATGGTTCAAAGCCATGATTTAATTTTTAAAAACATTTATTATTGTAGTTGGATCTTCATCGTTATAAACTATGTTATAGAGTAACTCAATTATTTTAATATTTATATTTTTATTATGTAATAATTGATAAATTGTATCTAAAGTATTATATCCTTCGACTGTATTTTCTAAAAGGAATTTATTAATTTCTTTTTTGTTTTTTGTACTTCCAATT
The DNA here is from genome assembly GCA_934086815.1 of uncultured Bacilli bacterium. Taxonomy (GTDB): domain Bacteria; phylum Bacillota_I; class Bacilli_A; order RF39; family UBA660; genus Onthocola_B. Next base: position 60,108 of record CAKOIM010000002.1, on the reverse strand, counting down.
ATATAGCCAAAGTGGAAATTACGGCTTTTTGTAGTACTACAAGTTAAAAGTAAATCACCAATTCCAGCATATGATAAAATTGTTTTGGGATTGCCTCCTAAGTAGTAAATAATCTTTTTAATATCATGTAATGATGAATTAATTAAAAGTGCATGAGTAGACTCACCATATCCTAAACCTTTTATTATTCCTGCGGCTATTGCTATTACATTTTTAATAGCTCCACAAAGTTGTATACCAATTATATCTTTAGTAGGCCTAAGTTTTAATGTATCATTTGCAAGAGTTTTTAATACAGCATTTTTAGTCCGATTATTTTTTGAAGCTAAAGCTAAGGCCGTAGGGTCTTCATTAAGCATATCTATAGCAAATGTAGGGCCTGAGATAACAGCAATATTATTTGTTCTTAATTCTTTTGAAATAACTTCAGAAAGTAAAGATTGGGTAGTTTCCTCAATACCCTTAGATGCTATACAAATTGGTATATTCTTTTTATAAAATGGAGCTATTTTTTTAGTTATAGCATCAACATATTTACTAGCACATGCTATATAAATAATATCAGTGTCTTTTAAAACAGTTTCTAAATTATTACTTACCTTTATAGATTTTGGTAGGTTAATATCAATTACATCTCTAATAGTTTTATCTTTTTCTTCAGTCCATATATAAATATTTTTATTGTTTTTAGAAAGCATTTTAGTTAACGCTATACTATACATTCCAAGGCCAATTACACTTATTTTCATATTATTATTCTCCTTTTTGCATATCTGCATGAATCTTATTTAGATTACTTTCTATTTTGTTATCTTTAGCTATATAATATTTTTTACCTATTAAATTTTTAGGCATATAATTTTGTTTTACCCAATCATGGGGATAGTTATGTGGATATATATAATCCTTAGAGTTTATTTTTATATTATTTGGAACATTACCAGTATTACCCATTCTTATATCATTTAAAGCTCTATCTAAAGCTATATAAGCACTATTACTTTTAGGAGATAATGCCATTTCTGTCACTATTGTTCCAAGAGGAATACGAGCTTCTGGTAAACCTAACATTTCAGCGGCTTCGATAGCAGCCATTACTTTAGGTCCAATGCTAGGGTTTGCAAGTCCAATATCTTCGTAAGCAATTACACTTAATCTTCGATAAATAATATCTAAGTCTTCGGCTTCGATTAAGCGAGCTAAATAGTGGAGGGCAGCATCAACATCACTTCCTCGAATTGATTTTTGTAAAGCACTAATAACATCATAATGACCATCATCATCTTTATCGTGAAACATAACAGGTTTACTATTAATCAATTTAATACTTTCCGTGGTTATTTTTTCATTGTTAGTATAATAAGCTACTTCTAATAAATTTAGGGCAAAGCGCATATCTCCGCCGGATAATTTGGCAATATAATTTATAGCATCATCATCTATTTTTATATTATCTAACTTTTTAATAGCTTTTTTTAAACCCAATATAATATCATTTAATTCTAATTCATGTAATTCAAATATTTGACATCTACTTCTTATTGCGGGATTAATTTTATGATAAGGATTAGACGTTGTAAGACCAATTAAAATAATCGTTCCATCTTCAATAAAGGGGAGTAATAAATCTTGTTTATCTTTATTCATCCTATGTATTTCATCTACAATTAAAACTAATTCTTTATATAGTTTAGCTTCATTTATAGCTATATCAAAATCATTTTTATTATTAATTGTTGCATTCATAAATTTATATTTAATATTAAGTTCGTTAACTAATGCGTAGGCTATACTAGTTTTACCAATTCCTGGTTTACCATATAATATCATAGAAAAAAGTTTCTTATTAGAAATAAGATTATTAAATATTTTATTTTTACCAATTAAATGATGTTGACCTATAATATCATCTAGCCTTGTAGGTCTTAATTTATCCGCTAAAATTTCCATAAATATCACTACATAATTATAGCATATTTTTAAAAAAAGATATATAATTAAGATGAGTGGTGGTTATTTTGAACAGTGAAAATATAAAAGCTTATATTGATTATTTAATGTATGAAAGAAGACTGTCTAAAAATACAATTATTGCTTATAAAAAAGATTTAAATATAATTATTAGTACTTTAAAAAAAGATTTAAATCAATTAAACAAGGATGATATTAATAATTTTTTAAAAAATATGGACGCATCATCAAGAACTAAAGCTCATTACTTGACTGTTTTAAATTCCTATTATAATTATTTGATATTTACTGGGCTATTAAGTATGAATCCTTGTGATATGATTAAAAGTCCTAAGATTGAGAAGAAATTACCTGTTTATTTAACAATTGAAGAAATAGATAAATTATTTAATATTAGGTTAAATAAACCTATAGATTATCGGAATAAAGCAATGCTGGAATTATTATTTGCAACAGGAACAAGAATAAGTGAATTAACAAGTCTAACATTAAGTCAAATTAATTTTGAAGAAAGTATAATAAAAGTAATGGGAAAAGGTAAAAAAGAAAGAATAATTCCAATTGCAAATAATGCTTTAAATTATTTAAAAGTTTATATATATAATTATCGCGAGTACTTGATTAAAAATAATAATGATTATGTTTTTTTAAATAAAAATGGAGAAAAAATAAGTAGACAAGGCTTTTTTAAAATATTAAAGAAGATGGCTCAAGATAGTGGAATAAATAAAAATATTTCTCCGCATGTTCTTAGACATTCGTTTGCTACTTATCTTTTAAATAATGGAGTAGATCTAAGAGTAATTCAAGAACTTTTGGGACATGAAAATTTAGAGACAACTGAGATTTATTCTCACTTAACAAGCAAAAAAATAAAGGATGATTATGATAATCATCCTCATGCCCATCTCGTAAATTAATTAGAGTTTTCGTTACGAGCGCTATTGTGTGATTTGGCACTATTTTTAGCATTATTTCTAGCATTGTTTTTTGCTCTACATTTTGCTTGTTCTCTTGCTTTACTCATTATTTTTACCTCCCAATATTATTATGTAACAAAATAGTACTTTTAGTCATATAAATAATGGAAATATTTAGGAGTGATTTTATGCCAATAATTGGAATAACAACAAGAATTGTTGAAATTGATAACAAATTAATAGAAAAAGTTTCAGAATCTTTAATAAAAAAGGTTATTGAAGTAGGGGGAGTACCTATTATAATTCCCTATGTTAATGAAAAGGATATAAATTTCTTTTTAGAACTTTGTGATGCATTCATAATTCCAGGGGGTTTTTCTTGGCACAATTTAGATGAAATAATTATAGAATATGCAATTATAAATGATAAGCCTTTACTAGGAATTTGTGCCGGTATGCAAGGAATTGGCAATTATAAAAATTTTCAAAGAAGTAGTTTAAGCGATAAAACTGTTTTAATAGAAAATAAAGAACATAACAGTAATAATGAATATGTACATGAAATAATTATTAAAGGTTGTATGCTTAAAAATATTTTAAAAGAAGATAAGATTTTAGTTAATAGTAGACATAATTCTATGATTGTAAATGATGATTTTTTTGATATTGAGGCTGTTTCACCAGATAATGTAATTGAAGCAATTAAAGTTAAAAATAAAAGATTTATATTAGGTGTTCAATGGCATCCGGAAGATTTAGATGACATTTATAGTTATAATATCTTTAAGGCTTTAATAATAAATTGTAAATAAATATTTTTTAAAAATAGTAATATAGTTATATAGGTGATCTTATTGCATATTATTATCCCTTTACTTATTTCTAGTATTGCAGGTATATCTACAATTTTAGGCTTTTTTTTAGTTTTTTTGAAAATTAAACCTAATAATTTAAATAAATTTATTACTTTTTGTTTAGCTTTTTCAATATCTATTATGATTTGTATAAGTATATTTGATTTAATACCTGAATCTTTTTTTCAAATAGTTTGTTATTATTCAATTTCTCGAGCTATAACTTTTTTAGTATTTTCTATAATTCTAAGTATTATAATACTACGTATTTTAAAATTATTTTTAAATAAAAGCAAAGATAATTTATATTGTTTAGGAATACTTAATATGATTGTATTAATATTTCATAATTTACCAGAAGGAATTGCAACATTTGTAAGTAGTTATCATGACATAAATTTAGGCTTAAAATTAGGCTTAGCAATAATGTTACATAACATTCCAGAAGGAATATCCATTGCAATCCCCATATATTATTCTACTAAAAGTAAAATAAAAGCATTTAGAGCTACTTTAATATCAGGTTTATCAGAACCACTAGGAGCTTTACTTGCTTTCATATTTTTTAAAAATTACGTTAATGATTTAATGATTAGTTTTATACTTATAATTGTAGCAGGAATAATGATCACCTTATCAATTCAAGAAATGCTCCCAGCATCATTAAAGTATAATGAAAATAAATATATTTACTTAGGTTTTTTTATTGGTTTACTTTTATTTGGTTTGAATTTTCTTCTTGCCCTTTAATTATTGTTTTTCTAATACGATTAATTACATAATTTTTTTCATTAGGATAATCAGTATAAAAAGTAAGCAAGGGAATATCGCAATTATTTAATATTTCTTTTAGCTTTTTATCTCGTTCAATTCTATTTTTTTGTCTATGCGTTTTGTCATTGAGTTCAATTAGTAATAATAATTCAAATTCTGGGGTAAAAACACCAAAATCAATATTTTTAAAAAGTTCGCTACGATATTTACTATCAACTTTTTCTACGATAGTTCCCAAATTAACTTGAGGAACTACGATATATTCATTATTTAATTCAGTTAAAGTATTATAAAAATCAATTTCGCTAATAGTCAAAAATTTTCTTTTCCTATATTCATAAATTTTTTGAGTTTGTTCCTCCTCATTAACAATTGTATTTTTGTCTTTAGTAATTTCTTTAAAATATACATATATTCCCAGTATGACAAACATTATAAAAATTCCTAATATAATCATAAATTAACTCTCCTTTCTAAATCAATTATAGCATAATTTTAAAAATTGTGTTATTCTTTAAATAAGGTGTTGCATATGAATGTTTTAGATATATTTTATAACGAAGTTATTAAAGAGGCTAGGGAAGGTAAAGTAGAAGCATATTTTACTTATAATATTTTATTTAACACTTTGATTGACGATAAATTAATAAATATTGAAAATGATATAAATGGTAGATTATTAATTCCAACTTTAAAAATAAAAAATAAAAAAGCATTTGATGAATTGCTTACAGAATATACTTTAGAAGCATATAAGTTTTATAAATCAAGTAAGTATGAGGAATTGGATGAACATGATTATATTAAGACAATTTTAACGTTATTATGGAGTAATGCAACAAGTGAGGATTTTGAAAATCCACTTAGTTTTCTAAAAAAAAGAATATCTTTTCTAAACAATAATATTAATGAAGAAAAAAACATAACAAGTTCTCTTGGAAATATTAATGTTTCTATAAAAAAGGATAGAGTAGAGCAAGAGACGCCATTTTATTTAAATATAACTATTAATGATAATGTCATGCCTATGGTAAGGTTTGGAATATTTAATAATTCAGTTTATATTTATGCAATTCAAAACGTTAAGGAAGTAGATAGAGACAAAAAATTAAATAGACAATTATATAAAGTTAATGACGGTATTGATTTAAAGAAAGAATCAGATAATAATATTATAGATTATGAAAATTTAAAAGGAATAACTCCATCAGCATTAGTATCTGCGACAATTGCCTTGAGCTTTTTTAAAGATTTGGGTTATGACAATTTTATAATTCCTGTTTTATAGAAGAAGAAAACAAAGAGAAGTTCTTACAAGAAAAGTACGCAGAACATGATAAGATTAGTAGAAACTTATCTGATAAATTTATACGTACTTTTAGAAGATTAGAATATCATTTTGATAATATTAATATATATGCTTTACCATTTATTGATGATATTGATATGCATATTAATGTTAGTGAATTTACGAAGTGTAATAATCCTTTATTAGAAGAACTATATTTAAGTATTAATGATAATAGAAATAGATAACTAGTTTTCTTTCCAACAATTAAGTTAACATAATATATATTATTTTGTAAATATAATTTAAATAAAACAACTAATTAAAATGAATTTTAATTAAATACTCATAACTAATTTATATATTAATTTTTTAAAGTGCTTAATTAATTGTGGAATTATTATAAGTCATTTATAATTGCATTATTAATTCAAAGTAATATTAATTAAAAATAAAAATATAAATTAAATAATGTATAATACGCATATAACCTTATTTATATTTATAATAAGGTTATAATATATATCATTATTATATATAAATATAAGGTTATATAGTAATTATTTAGTAATTAATTGATTTATTATATAGATAGATGTATTATCGCTATAAGTAATTAAAAATAAGATTAAATGAATTATATACCTTCATCTAAAGCATTACGAATATATCATCTATACATATAAAAAATAAACATATAAAAAGTAGGGGGCTTCCCTACTCTTTTTAAATTAGTTGTTTTCTTTTAATATTTCAATAGCTTTTTGCATTTTCATATCGTATTCAACAACATCCATTGAACCAAAAGATTCTATTAATTGATCTTTAGTAATTCCATATTTAGTAGCTAAATCTTCAGCACCTTTTTCAATTTCTTTTTCAGTAAATTTAATATCTTCTTTTTCAGCTACAGCTTCTAATAAATAACGGTATTTTACTCTCTTTTCTGCTTCTGGTTTCATTTGTACATGTAATGTTTCTTCATTCATTCCTGTCATTTTAAAGTATTCATTAATGTCCATTCCATACATTTTTAGTTGTTCTGCATATTGATTAATCATTCTATGGATTTCTTCGTCTACAATTTCTTCATTTAATTCAATTTTCATATTTTTAACTGCAGTTTCTAAAACTTGATCCATAAATTTTTCTTCTTCTTGATGTTCCTTTTCATGAGTTAATTCTTCTTTAACTTTATTTTTTAATTCATCTAAAGTTTTAACGTCTTCGTATCCTAAATCTTTAAAGAAATCTTCGTTAATTTCAGGTAATACTTTAGTTTTAATTTCATTAACAGTAACTGTAAATACTACATCTTTTCCTTTTAAATCTTCAACATAATTTTCAGGGAATTTTAAATTTAATTCTTTAACATCACCCTTTTTAAGACCTACTAGCCCTTCTTCAAATCCAGGTATAAATGAATGACTTCCTATTTCTAGTGAATAATTTTCTCCAGTAGCACCATCTACTACTTTGCCATCAACTTTTCCTTCAAAATTAATTACAGCAGTATCACCATTTACTATTTCTCCATTGTCTTTTACAACAATATCAGCCATATGACCACGCATATGTTCAATTTGATTATCAATTTCTTCATCAGTTACTTTAACTTTTTCTTTTTTAATTTTTAAGTTTTTATATTCACCCAAAGTAACTTCTGGTTTTGTAATAATTTTAAATTTAAATATTACATTTGAATCACTAATTCCAGTTACATCAACACTTGGTTCACAAGCTGGTACAAGTTTATTATCTTCTAAAGCTTTTTTATAAGCAACTCCAATACAAGTATCTACTGCATCTGCATACAATGATTCAATACCAAAATGTTTTAAATAAATGTCTTTTGAAGCCATTCCTTTTCTAAAACCATCTATTTTTACTTCCTTATTTTTCTTTTTGAATGTTGCATCTAAAGCATCAATCCATTCCTTATCTAATTTAATTTCAATTTCATGTACGTTTTTCATAAATATCCTTCCTTTAAACTTCCTATATTATAATATAAATTCTTAACTTTTACAAGAAAACTAGGCTATTTTAACTATTTTTATTTGGTAACCACCGTTTGGACTTTCAACATTTACAATATCTCCGACTTTATGTTTAAGTAAAGAAACTCCCAAAGGTGATTCATTAGATATTTTATTATCAAAAGGGTCTGCTTCCATTGAGCCAACAATTTTGTATTCTTCTTCTTCACCATCATCATAACTAATAGTTACTGTTGATCCTAAGTTAATTTCATCTTTATTTTTATTATTTATAATTTCTGCATGTTCAAGTTTATATTCAAGTTCTTGAATTTTAGCTTCGATAATAGCTTGTTCATTACGAGCTGCATCATAATCAGCATTTTCTGATAAGTCTCCTAGAGCTCTAGCTTCTTTTAAAGCTTTAATAACTTCCGGACGACGAACGTTTTTAAGTTCATTTAATTCACTTTCTGCTTCTACGAACCCTTCCGCAGTCATTATAAATGTATTTTCTTTTTTCATTTTTATCTTTCTCCTTTTTTTACTTTTTATAGTTCATAATCATACTATAAAAAATTATCTTTGTCAAACACTTTTATTCGCATCATATAATTTTTTTCTAATTCTTTATCTATTTTCATTTTAATTATACTTTTAGGGTGTCTAGCAATATCAATTAATTCATTATCTTCATTATACATTTTATTTATAGTATAGTTAAATGTTTCTATATTAGGCCCAAAAAATTGTACTTCATCCCCAACTTCAAAATAATTTCTTACCTCTATAGTAGCTATATTAGTTGTATTATCATAATCAAGAACTAAACCTAAAAAATCTTGATTAGATACCTCTGTTCGGCCTTGAAAATATTGTTCATTAACACCAGGTAACTTATCAAAAAATTGAGGTGTTGATTCCCTATTTGCACATCTATTTAAAATATTTAAGTAATAACTTTCCAATCCTTGTGTCAAGGTATTATTTAAAGCGTGATCAATTAATCTTCGATAACACAGTATAACAGTTGCTACATAGTAAATAGAACGCATTCTTCCTTCAATTTTAAAGGAGTCAATTCCCATATCAATTTCCTCTTTAATAAAGGGAATCATATTTAAATCTTTCGGTGTTATTGTAAGATCTTCTTTATTTTGCACTAAAAAAGGCCAACGACACACTTGGGCACACCCCCCACGATTAGAATCTCTAAGGGTCATATAGTTTGATAAGATACATTTACCACTGAAAGAAGTACACATAGCTCCATGGATAAATGTTTCTACTTCAATACCTTCATTTTTTATCTTTATAAGACTTTCTTTATTAGCTTCCCTAGCCGGAACAACTCTATTTACACCTAAATTTTTCCAAAACTTAACAGCATAACTATTTAAAGTACTAGCTTGCGTAGATAAAGAAATATGTAAGTTTAAACCTAAATCTTTAACTCTTTTTATAACTGATATATCACTCGCTATTATTCCATCAACCTTTATATCATTTAAAAATTTTAAATACTCATCTAAACCATTAAAATTTTCATCATGAAATACAATATTTACAGTTATATAAACCTTTTTTCCAAGTTTATGAGCAATATCCACGGCTTTTTTTAACTCTTCATTACTAAAATTTTTTGCATTAGCTCTTAGACTAAAATTTTTTCCTCCACAATAAATGGCATCAGCCCCATACATAAAGGCTATTTCTAGCTTTATAAAATCTCCTGCCGGAGCCAGTAATTCAGGCATTTATATCACCTACTTTATATATTGTTTTTTTATCTAAAAATAATTTATCATTTGGTATATTTGTAATATCATTATGAATAACAAGCTTGATAATTTTATCTTTATCCAAAAATATAGGATTATACCAATAAAATAAAACATTTTTTAAATTTAATAATTCTAAAGCATTATAATATGGATATGCATAAAACTTTGTTCCGAGTTCATCATCTACGGCTATAAAATGTTTGTTTTCTATACTAGCATTTATGATGTTTTCATTTGGTAATTTGTAATATGTATGATAATTTTTAATTAAATTTCTTCTAGAATACATAAGACCTTTTAGACTAAAAACACTAATTACAACTTCTTTTTTAGCTAAACTTACAATATTCTCAATTTCATCTTTTGTTAAATCGCTAGAAACTACGATGCTATCTACATAATCTAAGTAATAATTAATTGATTTATGATTAGCAGCAATATGATCTAATATTAATACTTTTTTAATCTTTAAATCTTTTATAGCATCTATTACCCCTAGATCGTCAAAAAATATTCCCTTAATTTGTGAGTTAGATAAAGTTTCTTTTAATTTTTCAATATCTTCGTCAGTTAATATTCTATTTACTAAACAGTAATCATCAATTTCATCTATATTAAAATATGTTTCATACCCAACACAAAAAAATTGAAGAGGATATAGTAAAGTTACATTCTCTTTTTTTAATGAACTTATAACCTCTTTATTTGTAACAGTTACTAATTTATTCACTTTTTAATACACTTACAGATAGTCCATCACCAACATCATAAAATTTAGTGTCAAACTCTGTATTTTCCTTTAAAAATTCGATATAGCTTTCAATTTTTTGCACTAGGCTTTTTAAATTTCCTTTATCTAATTTGCTTGATGATCCTACATAACCATGAAATTTAATATTATCAGTAATTATTACGCCATTTGGATTTAAAAAATGTTTATACTTTTCAAAAAACTTTGTATATTGTCCTTTAGCGGCGTCTATAAAAATTAAATCATACTTTAAATCTTCGGATAAATTTAATTCCAAAGCATCTTGGTAGACAACATTAATTTTCTTTTCCATACCACATTTTTTAACGTTTTTTAAACATTCCATATATCTAGCTTCATCTCTTTCAATTGTTGTAACTACACATTCCGGAGTGCTTGATGCCATTAATATAGCAGAATATCCAATTGCACTACCAATTTCTAAAATACTTTTAATTTTATTTTCTTTTATGTATTTCATTATAAAAACAATTGATTTTTTTTCAATAATTGGCACATTATTTAAGGCCGCATATTTTTCCATTTCTAATATTTGTTCTTTCATTTAAATCACCTATCCATATATTTTTTTAAAATTTTCAAATTCTTTATAATCATTTGTAAAATAAACATTTCCCGTTGTAATATCTGCAAAGAAGTAAATGTAATCTGTATCGGCTGGATTTAAAACGGCTTTAATACTTTCAATACTAGGATTACATATTGGACCTGCTGGAAGACCTATAAAAGAAGTTAATCTTGTATTATAAGGATTAGAATTATTTAAATCACTCATAGTAAGACTTTCTTTCATATCTTTTCCTACTCCATAATAACTTGTAACATCCATACCAAGACTCATTTTTTTATCTAATCTTGTATATATTACTTGAGATACCTTTTGTCTGTCCGTATAACTTATAGCTTCTTTTTCTACAATTGATGCCATTGTCATAATATCATGAATACTATAATTACTATTTTCTATTTCAGTTTTATATTTTTCTAAATTTTGTTTAGTATTATCAAGCATCTTTTTAATTATACTTTCAATATCACTATCTTTATAAAATTCATATGTATTTGGATACAAATAACCTTCCAAGGCATAATAAATATTATCACTTAATACATCATTTGTCAAAAACCAATATTCATCTGTTAATTTTTTAACAAAAGCTTTATCATTAATTGTTTTAAGCATATCATCATAATTAAGATCCATATTTTCACTTATAAGTTCTAAATATTTTTTTAAAGTTATTCCTTCTTTAAATGTTATACTTACTGATGGTTTACTTAATTTTATTGCATCACCATTATTTAATTGTTTAATTATTTCTTTCGTATTTAAACTTCGATTTAAATTATAACTTCCTGCTTGTATATTTTTATTATTAGAGATTACTATATACATAAGAGTTGCATATTTACTTCTTACTAAATTAGCTTTTTTTAAATTTGCAACTATTTCTTTTTTTCCTTCACCTTTATTTACAACAAAGACAATATTACTATCATTTTTATTTTCAACTGGGCTTAATAAAAACATATAACTTGTAATACCTATTAAAAGTACTAAAAATATACTTGCTATAATTATAATTGTTTTCTTATATTTCATCTTAATCAACATCCTTTTTATTCGCTAAATTTTGTACTTGCATTAAAATACTATCTAAAAGTTCAATCATATACTCATCTTCAATAGGCATCAAGTATTGCCTACCTTTTTCTTTTTTATAAATAGCCGCATAACAAATAATATCATTACAGTCATTTTCTTCATTTAAAGTATAAATAACATATGTAATATTATCTATATCAACTTTTAATAATAATTTATATTCCTCTTTATTCTCATCATTACTAATTATTATTTTATTTTTCATGATACCCTCTTTAAATAGTTTTCTAATATTAGTACCGCTGATAATATATCAGTTTTCTCTTGGCTTTTAATATTTTTATTTCCATTATTTTTAAGTATATTAAGAGCTTCGACCGTAGTTAATCTTTCATCTTCTAAATGAACAATAACATCTTCTTTTTCTAACATTTCTTTAAAATTTAAACTTCTATTCGCAGCAAACCCTAAAGTATTATCCATATTTTTAGGTAACCCTAATACTACTTCTTTAATATTATATTCTTTTATTACTAACAGTAATTCTTTTACTGCTTCATCATAATTTTCTTTTGTAAATTTAATTAATTTTAATGGACTAACTAAAGTATTAGTTTTATCACTTATAGATACTCCTAAAGTTTTAGTTCCTAGATCTAATCCTAAATAACGCATTATCTACCTAAATATGCTCCTAATATTGCCATTAATATTTCACTTCTTTCAAACTGACTTATTTTTCCTCTAGCATTATCATAACTTGTTATATAGGCTTTATCACCAGTAGTTAAATAGCCTACTAATTGATTGATTGCGTTATAGCCCTTTTTTTCTAAAGATCTAATAACCTCATTTACATTCATTAAAATTAATTCTTGTCTTAAATCATTTACATTAAATATACTAGTGTTATCGTTCATAAAATTCTCTCTTTCTAAATTAACACATACTAATTCTATCAAAAAAAGACATTAATTGCAAATAAAAAGATAGGAATTAACCTATCTAGTGTGACACTAAGTTTTAATGAATTTTATCTATTTAAAAGAAAACTTTTAATACTTAATATTGTAGGAACTATAAGACTATAATTTTATAAAAAAATTATAGAAAGGTTTGTAAAAGAGTTAATGATCAATAAAACTATTAAAACCCTAATCTTACTGCCACAATAATACTATACTATTTAATTGTGAAATTTTTGTGATAGAAATATGAAAAGTCGTTTTTTGTCATTTTATGTAATATAACTTACTTTAGTTCATTACAATTATTAAGTTTTAATGGTATTTTATAATTTATTGTTTTATTATCTTTACTTAAAGCATTTATTGATAAATATAAATTATTATCTTGGTAAGATTTACATGATGTTTCATAATTGTCAATTACTAATTTTACTTCTTTTAAAAATTCATCTAATGTAGCATTATTTTTTTGACCTTTATATTCACTAATCTTTTTTTCATAACCGTTATTACTTTCGTAAAGGATACATTCTATTTCTTTATATAAATTATTATCATCATTACCACAATATTCTATATTACTTATATGTATGGCCGTTTTATTTTGATTATAGGAAATATTGCCGGAAACATTAAAATTATTACAGCTCGTATCTATTGTTTTAAATTGAAAATCATCTTTTTTAAAAACTAATAATAAAAAACTTGCAATTAATATCCCTACGCCTAATATAATAGCAATATACTTTATTTTATTAGTATTTTTTTTATTTCCAAGCATTTCATCTAAACTAATATTAAAATCTTTGCTAATCTCTTTTATTAAGCTTATATCAGGCATATTTAAACCGTTTTCCCATTTGCTTACAGCTTGATAAGAAACGTTATATTTTTCAGCGAGTTGTTTTTGTGTTAACCCATATTTTTTACGAATATCTTTAATGATTTTACCAAAATTTTCTTGATTCATTTTTAAACACCTATAATAATTTTAGCAAAATTTTATGTTTTTGTTAAGCTAATTTAAAACCACAGCAAAAATTAACTAAAGTAAATAAGGAATTTGAATTAAGCCACTTGATTTTGATACTTTTATAATCTGTTTTTTTCATATTAATTATTGTGTTTAATAAATAAAAGAATATCCATTACTTTAAACAAACATTATCTGCCTAAAGATTTTAATTCATTTATATCTTCGGCCATTACATTAAAGCCATTTTCTATTACATCAGTATTAACTAAATCAATATTAAGCATTTTTAATAAATCTAGAGAGTAATGACTACTTCCTGAAGATAAAAATTTAATATAATCTTCTTTTGTTAAAGTTTTTTTGTCAATTAAAGAATCAACTACTACACTGGCAATTAATAATCCTGTAGCATATTTATATGGGTAATAACTCCATCTATATAAATGGCCAAGTCTACACCATTCAATACCCGCAATTCTATCATAAATAATATTGTTGCCATAATACTTTTTTAATATATTATAATATTTTTCTTCTAAAATTTCTGATGTTAATTCAAAATTAGTTTTAATTTTATATAATTCATTTTCAAATTCAGTATACATAACTTGTTTAAATACAGTTGTAAAATAATTTTCTATTTCCTTACTTAAATAAAATATCTTTTCTTCTTTACTCTTAGTATGTTTATATAAATATCTATTTAAAAGTATTTCATTTACTATGGAAGCTGTTTCTCCAACAAATACAGTACTATCTTCATATATAAATGGTTGTTCTTTTTTTGATAAATAATAATTAACAATATGGCCAATTTCATGAATCATATTTTTTAAATCTATATAAGCCCCTCTAAAATTCATAAATGAATATGTATTCCAAGAAAAAGTTATAGATTGATGTTTATTTTCACTTAATTCAGCATCTATATGGCCATCAAATAGTTTATTTACTATTTCAATATATTCTGTACCTAAAGGTTCTAAAGCATTAAGAATTATCTCTTGAGCGTCTTTTAATGAATATTTAATTTTTAAATTATTGTCTAATGGAACTCCAAAATCATATAAGTGGGGTTCGTTTATTTCTAACAAATTTGCTTTAAGTTTTAAATAGTTTTGAATAAGATCTAAATTATTATTCACAATCTTAATTAGTTTAGTTAAAATTTCAGTATTAATATTTTCTTCAAATAGAGTTTTTTCTAAAACAGAATTGTATTTTTCTAAATTGGCATTTTCTATTCTCTGCTCATAAATATTATTTAATATATTTGCAAAAATATTTTTTTCTTTTTCATAAGCAGAATTAACCGCAAAATAAGCTTGTTTTCTTGTATCACTATCCCTAGAAGAAATATATTTTGCAAAATTTGATGAAGTTAATTCAACCTCTTTATCGTTTACATTTATATTTCCAAATTTAATATCTCTAAGTAAATTATTATATTTTTTTAAATTTTCATTTATTTGATCATTATTTATTTTTAATTTTTGATTTATTTCATCCGATTGCACATGTTCTTCAAGTCGAAATAAATTATGTAAAGACAATTTATAAATTTCTAGTTTAGGGTTTTCAGCAATAAAATTTAAAATTTTTTCATAACCTAAATCCAATATCTTTCTATCAACAAATTTTAACGTTGTATTTACGTTATTATTGAATGTTTCCGCCGTGCTTTTTAATTCAATACATTCATCATCCTTTATATTTTTATAATACATTAAAGATCCATAAATTAAAATATTATTACTTTTTTCTTTTATTTTCCATTTTTCATCTAATAATTCCAATAATAAAGTTGAATTTAATTTAGTGCTTTTATATTTTTTAATATTTGTAAGTAGTTGCTTTACATTATCTATCTCTTTATAAAATTCTTCATTACTAGTAAATATTTGTTGTAAATCCCATTCAAATCGTGCCATATAGTACCTCCCAAACATAATTTAATAATAGTATATCATACATTATTATTTTTTTGACTTTAATAATACTATAACTTTATTTTTATTGTTTTATAAGTTATAATAAACAAATTTTTGCTATAATTACCTATAGGAACACTTAATAGTTGGGCGGAGCCAAACTTCTTGAAAGAAGGGAGGCAATAGTATGAACAAGAAGGATTTTTTAGTTCTATCTCTAGTAATAATTATCTTCCTTTTATTATTCTTACTATTTATAGTATTAATATAAAAGAAATCCACCTAACTCAGCAATGATTTAGATGGAACCAAACAAATTGGCGACACTCAACATGCGACATTAAGTGTTCCTTTAATATTTTATGATGATTTCTTCATCTGTATACAGAATAACATAAAAACGACTTTTAAGCAAGTCGTTTCAGACTATTGACAAACAAATTTTGTTAATGGTCTTTTTATTTTAGAAAATTTTATAATATATTTACCATTCTTCATTTGAATTATATTCTTTTACATTTTCACAGTTTTTAGT
This sequence comes from uncultured Bacilli bacterium, assembly GCA_934086815.1. Classification (GTDB taxonomy): domain Bacteria; phylum Bacillota_I; class Bacilli_A; order RF39; family UBA660; genus Onthocola_B. The sequence continues at coordinate 43,750 of CAKOIM010000002.1, read as the reverse complement.
TATTCTTATTTTATTTAAAGCATCAACTAAATCAAGAATGGATGATAAATAAAGCATTTCTTCAAGTCACTTAAAATTATATTATACTATTGTACTTCAAAAAATATAAAATTATTCCAGTACACTGGAATAACTTTTAGCTATAAGTTCATTATTATATTTAAGTTTTTCATCTACATTATATATTTATCTTTTGGTATTAGTGTATTTTTTAAATCTTTTACTAAAGTCTTAACATCTTTTGTATTTTATTTACTCTCGATTAAATATTTATTATCTTCATTTACTTGTTGTTGTAATACTTCTAATTTCTTAACATTCTTATTATTTCTTAAAGCTTCCATTTGATTTCTTGCTGATTCATTTAATTGAATAAGTCTATCAGATTGTTTTATATTCATTCTAATCAATTCTGCATTTGTGTTTTCTAAATTATTTAAAATTATTAAATGAAGTAAATCTGTATAATCTCTCATATTTCCATTTTTAGCAAGTTCTGGATTATCTTCACGCCATTCTTTAGCAGTCATACCAAACAATGCAACGTTTAATACATCAGCTTCATTTGCATATACAAACTTAATTTGTTGTTCTGTTAAAGTAGGAACAATATATTTTTTTATTGCATCAGTATGAACAACATAATTTAATTTAGATAATAGTCTATTTGCATGCCATTCAATTTTTTCTTGATATGTTTCATTTCTTTTTAATCTTTCAAATTCTTTAATTAAATATAATTTAAATTCAGGACTAATCCAACTAGCAAACTCGAAAGCAATATCACTTCTTGCAAAAGGTCCACCACCATATTTACCAGATTTAGAAATAATACCAATAGCATTTATTTCCCTAATCCATTTTTGAGGGGACATAGTAAATGCATGTCTTCCTGCTTCATTTTTAAACTGGTCGAATTCGACCAGTTTAAAATTTTCATTATTTAATTCTTCCCATACACCTAGAAAAGAAATCGTTTCTTTATTTCTTAACCAATTTTTAACAACATCTGCTGGGGCTTCATCATTTTGAGTTTTTGCTAAATTAGTCAATCGTGTCTAACCAATCTATTAATTTTTTCATCTAATATAATTTTACCATAAAATTATCGTTCTAGATCATCAAAATCTAATTCTTTTTTTAATTAACAACAAAAAATACCAACTTCTTTTAGAAATTGATATTTTTTATATTAAATCCAAGACTATAAAAGTCTGGACATATTTCCCAATGGTGCAGGTGAAGGGACTTGAACCCCCACGGATATATCCACTAGATCCTAAGTCTAGCGCGTCTGCCAGTTCCGCCACACCTGCATAAAAAAAATAAATGGTGGACCTCGTAGGACTCGAACCTACGACAACTCGGTTATGAGCCGAGGGCTCTAACCAACTGAGCTAGAGGTCCATGACACTATTAATGTTATCATATTTTCTTTTATCATGCAATAACTTTTTTGCATTTTCATAAAAAAAACTTAGGTAACCCCCGAAACCTAAGTTATTATTTATCTTGTAACATATTAAGTAAATCAATTTTAAACATATCTTTAGTAGCATTTGCTTTAGATATCATTATTCCTTTATAAGTCGTTAATTCTGATCTATGACCTTCTAATAATATTTCTGATGGTGTAATAGTTTCAAGTACAATTGTTTCATCTTTCTTATGTACTGTATAAACTAATTTAACATCACCATGTATTTGTGCAAACATTTTATCACTTGGTAATTTAAGTTCATAAGTTTCTGTTCCATTTTTCTTATTAACAGAAATTAATTCTCCGACAAAATTACCATTTCTTAAAGCTGGATAATAATCAAAATTTAATTTTTTAAAGGCTAACATATTATATTTTTTTAATGCCCTTTCCAACTTTTTAAATTCATTTTCACAAACGTATTCTAAAACATATCCTTTCATTTTTCCATACCCCCTAATTACTCGAACAATATCATTATACCACAAACTGCGTTTTTTGTCAATTTTGTGTAAATTTATCATATTATTCATAGTATACCCTTATTGGACTTTAATTATACCAAAAAACGCTAATTTTGTCAAATTAGCGCAATTCTACGATTGTTTCACCTAAATTCCAATTGTTTTTATAAAATTTTACCACGCTTTTATTTCTACTTAAAACTCTATGAACTTCATCAGTTAAAATATTTGTGCTTTTCCCATGAATTATTACTACTGTATCGTTTTTTAGTATAACATTATCATGAATAAATTCATTTACTAAGACTTCAACCATAGATACTATTTCTCCATGTAAATCAAGATGTGGTGTCTTACTAATTAGCATTTGGCATATTACCTTGATTATTATCGACAGGAATATTAGTTTGTCCATTTACTTGATTATTCATTTTTTTGGAATAATAATCTAAAACTTCAGATAAATTAGGAACGGATAATCTAGCACCAATTTTAGTAACAGATAAACCGGCAGCAATATTAGAAAGAGTTATTATTTTTTCCATATCAAAGTTATTAGCTATACCATAAGTAAATGCTCCATGGAATATATCCCCTGCTCCGGTAGTGTCCACAGCTTGAATTTTTAATCCTGGCATTATTTTTATTTCATTTCCACTTGTATATAAACAGCCATTTTCTTCTAAAGTAATAACTATATTACTATTTGGATATTTATCTTGTAATTTATTATATACCGCAACTAAACTACTAGGATTACTAAAATCAAATTTTAAACCTGTTACAGTTTCAGCAAAACCTTTACTACATACTATATATTTAATATATTTACATAATTCTAACAATTCCGGAGTAACCCTTCCCGCATCTATAATTGTAATAGCATTTTGATATTTACTTATTGCATTTTGCGTTGCTCCATAATCATGGCCATCAGTAAATATAATATCCGGAGTAAAATCATAATTAAGTTTTTTTAATGGTGGATGTTCTGTTGCTACATTAAAGACTGTTCTTGAACCAGTACCTTTATTTATAAGAATAAAAGAAAATGAAGTATCTTTATCATAACTTGTTTCTATATATTCTGTAGGTACATTTATTTCTTGAAATTCCTTTTTAATTTTAGTTCCAAAATCATCACTTCCAATACTTGTTGCAATAACAGTATCCATTCCCCATTTACCTAAAAGATATGCTGCATTTGATGCAGGGCCTCCTCCTGCTTGGTATTTTTCATTATATCTATACTTAGTATTTTCTATTGGATACTCATCTACTGGAACAGTCATATCCCAACTTGTATGTCCAATACATAATATTTTCATTTAATCATTTCCTTTCTTGGTTTATTTATTTTTCCAACAAAATTAGGCTTCGCCTAATTTTGGAAGCCCTGTATGGGCAGGGCTTCATATACATAGCGCGTTTTTAGCATCTCACACCTTTTCACCGCGTTCTTTATTTTTCGACCTCTCAAGCTTTTTCGCTTCGCCTATTTTTTTTCGTGGCTCACCATGTCCCATCAAGGGTGCGAAGATTTCGCCTTGCTCCGTCACTATTTCACCAAAATCGGTTTCGCGGCCGTGCCAGACCCGCCAGCATAGCTTATCGTTGACTTCAGATAAAGGACTGGGCGGACACCAAACGTGTTATATCTGACAAAGTTGCCAGGCACATCGCTGTAATTCAGACAGCCGTCACGTTTGACAGAGAAAGCGTTTTCATAATCGTCCGTACGAGGCGCTAATGTCCATTCATAAAGTCCCATATACATCCAATTATTTGCTATAACATCATCATAACTATCTAAAATTGTAGACCAAGAACTAGATGATGCTGCGTATCCATAGTCGCTAACATACATTAATCCTACTTTGGCTTTTACTGTTTTTTCTGTAACAGGCCAATTTATTTCATTTTGATATGCAATTGGCACAGTTTGACCCACAATATTATCATATGTATTCCCCCCCACTGTCCATGTATGGTCTGATATTTTGTCTGACCATTTTGTTCCATTTTCATCAATTTTATTTATATAATTCTTATTTAAATTTATTGTATTTAAACTACTTAAACTCCATGTATTTGTACCATTTCTATTCCAATAATATCCACCTATTTCTGCTTGAGAGTTTTGCCCTTTATTTGTTCCTCCCTCTCCAGCTGCTTGATATGTTTTTCCATAATCCCCATCTGTTCCTAATAATGTTGATTTTGCATAATCATACTTTATTAGTTTTACTTCATCGCCAAATACTCCGATGATTCTATATAAATTATCTGATGGGCAGGTTCCGTCTTGAGAGTCATAACCAAAACAAACAAAGTTATTCGTGGTATCACTCGAACCTGCATAACGGTATGAATTATCCCCTGCTCCATTAGTTAGTGTACTATCATGCAAGTATAAGTTGTTATCTCCTTGTGTTCCTGTGTATTGAGTCTTAACACAATCACTTAAAGTTTTTTCCTTACATAAATTTGCTAATTCAGGTTTTCTTTCTTCTTTACTCATAATAACTTTAGTACTCATACTATGGCCAAAGTTAACTGATTGATCTATACCTAAGTTTAAATAAGTTAATGTAAATTGCCACTCTTGAGTAGTAGCTTCTTTACTTGATTTAGAAGTTATTTCATAATTATTAGCCACTGTTATTAAACCTTTATAAGTTGTGATATCAAAACCTGATACACCATTAAATGTTCCGTAAGTTAAACCGCTAATATTGGTTACTTCTGTTCCATTAGGATTTTTAATAGTTAAAATAATTTCTGGTGTTGAACCATCACTATAAACAAAAGTATTTTCTGGTATTTGAAAATAAACATAATAATTCATAGTAGCTGTATTTTTTGTGCTATTGGCAGTAAGTGAAGCTGTTGCCGTAGTACTTTTTACTAAATTAGTACCTGCTTCTGGTAATGTTGTCGGAGTTGCATCAACCTTTAAAGCATCTCCTAAATTGAAAGAAAATTTATCTACTGTTGCACTATCAACTACAACATTACCTAATGCTTCATTTATAACCGGTGCAAAAAAAGCATAAGTTATTCTAAATATTAAAACTAATATTAATCCTATAATTAATATGCCAGTAATTGATAAAAACTTATTACTCTTAATTCTTTTTATTAGCTGTTTCACTTTAATCACCCTACTATATCAAGTATAGCACAAAATAAAAAAAACACCTAGCATTTTTTAGCTAGACATCATTTTTCTTAATAATAAATATCTTTTTGTTTTTGTAAAAAGCATAAAATATATCTTTGATTAATAAATTCTTTTTAGCTAGTTCATCTACTACCCAATCTTCGGTTTTTTTAATATGTTTTAAAACATTTTTTTGTAATACGCCATCTAGTATTAAAGCAACTGGATAAGGACTATGCATTTTAAAGAAATTATATTTAAACACAGATAATTCTCCGTTAGGTTCTAAAAAAGCATATTCTACCATTTCTATATCTCTTATTTCTTTTTGCCTTAGACTAACTAATAAATCATCTAAAGAATATCTTTGTTTAACCATTTCTTTATAATTTATTTTCCCATTAACAATTATAAGTGATGGCTTACCATCAAAAATGGTTCTAAATTTTCTTGATTTAATGGAAATAAAAGCAAAAATGACTTCTAAGACTACAAGCATTGCAATAGGAAGTATTGTAAGTACCATTGGTTGATCAAATTCCTCAATACTAATAGCTACTAATTCTGCAATTAAAATAGATACAATTAAATCAATTACTCCAAGTTGACCAATTTCTCTTTTTCCCATTATACGATAAGAAATTAAAACAAAAAAGTAAAAAAATACAGTTCTAAATAATACAATAAATAAATCCATGGTATCACCATTTATATTATGGTACAAAGAATATTATTTTAAACATAACATATATTTAGTTAGGTGATACAGTGAAAAAAATGTTAAAAAATATAGGATATTATAGTATATTTTTAATTATAATAATATTTTTATGTAGTTTACTTAATTTAATCGGAGTAAATTACACAATTACAAACTTACTTTTATTTATATTTAATGCTATAGCCTTCTTTATCTTTGGGGCATCCACAGGTAAAAACGCTACTTCTAAAGGATATTTAAGTGGTTTAAAGCAAGGAGGTATACTTTTAGCTTTATTAATTATTATATCTTTAATAACTACTAGAAATATATTTACAATAAGCACTTTAATATATTATATAATATTATTATTAGTAAGTGTTATGGGAGGAATGTTTGGAATAAATAAAAAAGAAAACAGTTAATATTAACTATTTTCAAACGATAATAAATTCATAATTTTCATTTGTTATTTTTACATATGAGTTTTCGTTATAATATTCTTTTGTAACTTCATTAACTTGTTTTTCTAAGTAATTTAATTCATATAGTTTTTTAAGGGTAATGATATCTTCATTGCACTTTTTTTCATTTACGCATCTTTTAGAAGCTTCGATTATATACTTACTTTCCACAAGTAATATTTTACTATTATGTATTTTAATTACTTTATATGTTGTTGTAATTACTATTAAAAGAGATATTATCACAATAGTACCACTAATTATCCATTTATTCATTAATTTTCTCCATAGTAATCTTTTTTAAATTGTTCTCTAAATTCTTCCATAGTTCCATCTTTTATATTTTTTCTAATATTTTTCATTAAACTATGTAAAAAATAAATATTATGAATTGATAAAAGTCTTGCCCCAAAAGTTTCACTCGCAGTTATTAAATGTCTAATATAAGCTTTGGTATAATTTTTACAAGTATAGCAATCACATTCATCTAAAGGACTAAAATCAGCTTTATATTTACTATTTTTTATATTAATTTTTCCATATTTCGTATAAGCATGACCATGTCTTGCAAGTCTTGTCGGACTCACACAATCAAATATATCAACTCCACGCATAGAGTTTTCAATTAAATCTATTGGATCTCCCACTCCCATTAAATATCTTAATTTATCTTCGGGAAGATAAGGGGTTGAATACTCAACCATTTTATACATCGTTGGTTTATCCTCTCCAACACTAGTACCACCTATAGAATATCCATCAAAATTCATCTTAACTAACTCTTCACAACAATGTTTTCTAATATCCGGATATTCCCCACCTTGGACTATACCAAACAAAAGTTGATCATTATCTTCTTTTACATCTTTTCCTCTTTTAGCCCATCTTAAAGTTCTTTCAACACTTTGTTCCATATATTCATGAGTACTAGGCCATTTTACACATTCATCAAAACTCATCATAATATCACTACCTAGTTTTGTTTGAATTTCAATAGATTTTTCTGGTGTTAAAAATAAACTATCACCATTTAAATGATTTTTAAATTTAACTCCTTCTTCACTTATATCTTTTGGTTTAGCTAAAGAAAACACTTGAAATCCTCCGGAATCTGTAAGAATAGGTCCATCGTAATTCATAAATTTATGAAGTCCTCCAGCTTCTTTAACGATATCTTCGCCCGGTCTTTGCCATAAATGGTAGGTATTAGCTAAAACAATTCCCGAACCAACACTAACTAGTTCTTCCGGAGCTAATGTTTTAACTGTAGCATTAGTACCTACAGGCATAAACATCGGTGTTTCATAAGTTTTACCATTATAAGTAATTTCTCCGATTCTTCCCATAGACTTATCATCTTTGTATTTTAATTTAAATTCTAAACGCATAAAATCAACTCCAACAATTACCATTCTACTAAATTTTTGATAAAAAATCTACTTCTTTAAACAATAATTATTTTTCTCTAAATTTTCTAGCCATGTTTTATCTATCATATTTTCTTTATATGTTATAAATATATTTACATTAAACATATTATGATGATCAAAATTTGTATCTACACTTACTATTTCATCTTGATCAAATAAATCATTAATAAAATTTTTAAGACAATACTCACAACAAATATCTTTAATTATAATAGTATCTTGTTGTGTTTTTTCACGAGAATACTTAGAAAAGGCAAGAATAGATGGTGTTTTTAAAGCATCTAAGAAATATAATATTTCAAGTTTTAAAACTTTTAAAGAAATAATTGAAGATTCATAATCGACATATATTTTTCCTTCCCTTGGTGATACGAGGCAATTAAAAATACCATCTAAATTAATCAAATATTTCTTTAAATTCTCATTTAAAAAATCATTGTCATCAATTTTAATCATTAATTTATCCATTTAGTCCTCCTTAGTTATTTAAATTTATCCCATCAATACTTGTATCATATATCCATTGTTTTAAATCAAAATCGTTACCAGATTCATAAAATTTAATTAATTTTTCTAAAAAAGTTGCTTGATTTTGTTGAGATATAGAAATAATACCACATCCATTATCTATCATGATTTTATTTGCAAATAACATAGCAGTCCTTTTATTACCATCTATAAACATTTGTCTATGCATAATCCATAACATTACTTCAATAGCCAATTCTGTTTTAGTTATTGTTTGATTATTAAGTAAGTTTTCCAATTCTTCTTTAATTTGTGTTTCAATTGGAAATAGAGGCTTCCAAGAAGTTCCCCCAATATTTACCGGGGTAGATCTTAATTTTCCTAAATTTTCTTGTAAAACTAATTTATCACACACTAGCTTTTGAATATAACATAAAGTATCAAAATTATTAGCTATATCTTTTTCTTCAAGAATAAATTGCCAAGCATATTTTAAATTATTAATAGTAATAATATTATCCACGGTTAAACCATTTACAATGCCGCCATCATAAATTGCTTGAGTTTCTGGATATGTTACTCCAATACCTTCTAAATTAGCACTTTTCCAAATATAATCGACAATATTTCTTTTAGCAACAAAAACATTTTGTTCTTTTGTTAAATTAAATTTATTATTCATAAATATCACAACCTTACACATTTATATTAACAAAAATAAAGAAAAAATCCAACTAAAAAGTTAGATTATCTTTAATATATTTATTATATAATTCTTCGCATCTTTTGGCATCCATCGCTTCTTTATCTTTATAGGGATTTATTATACCTAAATCATCATATTTACTATCCCCAATTTTATGATAAGGCAAAAATTCAACTTTCTTAATATTTTTTAAAGTACCTAAATATTTTTGTAACATAAGCATATATTCTTGATTATCATGAACAAGAGGAACTACGACTTGTCTTATCCATACATCTTTACTACTCTTAGTTAAAACCATAACAAACTTATTAAATTCATCAATACTGTGACCAGTAATATCTTGATATCCTTCCCGAGTTAAATGTTTAATGTCTAATATTACTAAATCAACTAATGAAAGTACTTCTTCATACTTTCCAATTCCCACACCGGCCGTATCCAAGGTGATATGGATATTTTCATTTTTTAAAGCTTTACATAATTCAATTAAAAAATCAACTTGTAAAAGAGGTTCACCACCGGATAATGTAACACCTCCGCCATTATTAAAGTATGGTTTAAATCTAAGTATTTTATCAACACATTCTTTTACGGTTACATTTTTTTCTTTTATAGTAAACATTTCCGGATTATGACAAAATTTACATCTAAGTAAACAACCATTGAAAAAAAGTACATATCTAATACCTGGTCCATCTAAAAGGCCAAAAGTTTCAACGCTATTAACGCTACCTTTCATCTTATAATTTATCATGGAATGTCCTACTTATAACTTCTTGTTGTTGAACTTTAGTTAAACGATTAAATCTAACCGCATAACCTGATACTCTTATTGTAAGAAGAGGATATTTTTCTGGATGATTCATTGCATCTATTAAAGTTTCACGATTTAAAACATTTACATTTAAATGGTGTCCACCTTTTTTAAAATAACCATCTAAAACACTTACTAAGTTGTTTGTTCTATCACTTACACTTTTACCTAAAGAAGTGGGAACTATAGAAAATGTATTAGAAATACCATCTAGACAACAATCTTTATATGGAATTTTACTAACGGAATTAAGACTTGCTAAAGCTCCACTTTTATCTCTTTCATGCATAGGATTTGCCCCCGGTGCAAAAGGAACACCTTTTTTACGTCCATCCGGAGTAGCCCCGGTTTTTGCTCCATACACAACATTTGAAGTAATTGTTAAAACTGATAATGTTGGTTTAGCATTATTTAATTGATGATGTTTACTTAATTCTTGGTAAAATTTTTCCACTACTTCTTTGGCAATATTATCAACTCTATCATCATCATTTCCAAACTTGGGAAAATCTCCTTCAATTTCAAAATCTACGGCTAAACCATTTTTATATATTGGTTTTACATTAGCATATTTTATAGCAGATAAACTATCAGCAACAACAGATAAACCGGCAACCCCATAAGCCATTAATCGATTAACATAAGTATCATGCAAAGCCATTTGAATTGCTTCATAAGCATATTTATCATGCATATAGTGAATTATATTCATAGCATTAACATAAAGACTAGCAACTTTTTCTAAAACTTTATAGAATGCTTTTTTAACTGTTTTATAATCTAATACTTCACTATTTATTTTTTCAACATCTAAGACCTTAATATTAGTTATTTCATCAACTCCACCATTAATAGCATAAAGTAGCGCTTTAGCTAAATTACATCTTGCCCCAAAATATTGCATATCTTTACCCAAACGCATTGCTGATACACAACAAGCAATAGCATAATCACTTCCAAAAATACTATTCATTAAATTATCATTTTCATATTGAATGGCATCTGTTGAAATACTCATCTTTGCACAATATTTTTTGAAATTTAAAGGCAATATTTCATTCCATAAAATTGTAATATTTGGTTCTGGAGCAGGTCCTAAATTAGTAAGGGAATGAATTAATCTATAACTAGTTTTAGTAACTAAAGATTTATTTGAATCTGTAGCTCCACCAATGGAACAAGTAACCCAAGTTGGATCTCCAGAGAAAAGTTCATCATAAGCCGGAGTCCTTAAATGTCTTACTAATCTTAATTTTATTATAAATTGATCAATTAATTCTTGAGCTTCACTTTCTGTTAATGTTTTATTTTTTAAATCTCTATTTATATAAATATCAAAAAATGAATCTACACGACCTAAACTCATTGCAGCACCATTATTTTCCTTAATAGCACCAAGATAAGCAAAATAAGTCCATTGGATAGCTTCACGAGCATTTCTTGCTGGTTTAGTAATATCATAACCATACTTTAAAGCCATGCTTTCTAATTCACTTAAAGCTTTAATTTGCATTGAAACATTTTCTCTTAATTGAATTAAATCACTAGTCATTTCTCCTTGTAACATAGTATCTAAATCTTTAATTTTTTCTTCTTTTAAAAAACTTGTACCATATAATGCAACTCTTCGGTAATCCCCAATAATTCTTCCCCTTCCATAAGCATCAGGTAACCCCGTAATAAGCCCTACTTTTCTTGCCAATTTAATATCTTTAGTATAAGCATCAAATACCCCATCATTATGAGTCTTACGATATTTAAAAACTAAATCAAATTTAGGATCTAATATATAATTGTAAGCATCTATTTCTTGATGCACCATTCTTATACCTCCGAAAGGATTAACAATTCTTCTTAAAGGTTTTTCTGTTTGTAAACCTACAATTACTTCACTAGATTTATCAATAAAACCCGGTTTATATGCATCTATACCTGAAATAGTCCATGTATCAATTCCTAGTACATGTTTTTTCATTTCTTTTTTTAATAGTGTTTCACACTTATTCCAAACTTTAGTAGTTTTTTTAGTTTTATCACATAAAAAAGATTCATCCCCAGTATATTCTTGATAGTTTAATTCAATAAAGTCATAGACATTTACTTCATTACACCATTTTCCTTTTTTAAATTTATTCCATGCTTCCATTCTACCACCTATTTTAAGTATACAATATTTCTATAAAAAAAAATAGACATAAGCCTATTTCTTTACACCTTTAACTCCATTAAAACCTTCTAAAACATTTGTATCAAAACTATTTAATTTTCGAGCTTTATTTTTAGATCTTTTAATGCCATATTCAATAATATCATTTAATAATTCTTTATATTGTTTATCTAATGGAGTCCACAAGTAAAATGCTAAAGATCCTGGAATAATATTAAGTTCATTTAAATAAACTTTATTTTCTTTTTTATCTACTAAAAAATCAATTCTTACTATTCCATTAGTATTTAATGCCCTACATGCTTTTAAACTTATATCTTTTACTTCTTTTTCTAAAGACTTATTAATTTCCGCAGGTATTTTTCTTCCTAAAGAAGCCATTCCTTTAGTTTTTGAATCACTTAAATATTTATCTTCATAAGAAAGTATTTTTTCTGATGGGAAAACCTCTTCAATTACACTAGCTTTATAATCTCCAAGACCGCCCAAAACAGAACAATTTAATTCTTGTAAATCTTTTATAACTTTTTCTACAATTATTTTTTCATCATACATTATAGCTTCATTAATACTTTCAATTAATTCTTCCCGATTATTAGCAAAACCTATACCAATACTACTTCCTTGTCGAGCTGGTTTAATAATTAATGGATAATCTAAATTCTCACACTTATTTAAAATGTTTTTTTCATCATTTAAGTATTCATATTCATAAAAGTAAACATAAGGAACAACATTAATTCCATTTTCTTTTAATACGGCTTTTTGAAACACTTTATCTTGACCAATTACACATGCAAACATATCGCTTTCACAATATGGAACATCTAATGTTTCTAAATATCCTTCCAAAGAACCATCTTCCGTGTTATATCCATGCATTACAGGAAAAAACAAATCAACATAAGCTACAGTTTTATAAGGAAAACTATTTTTTATTAAACAAATTTTTTCATCTTTTTTTGTTATAATAATTTCATTACATTTCTTTTTTAAATTATTTAAATCTTTATATGTTTTCATATCCTTTAAAATATCTGATGTATACATCTTAGAATCTTTGGATATATATATTGGTATTGCTTCATATTTTTCTTTATCAATATGACTCATTGCTTGTACAGCGCTAATAACACTTATTTCATGCTCCGTACTTTTTCCCCCATAAATAAAACCAATATTTAATTTCATACTATCCCTCCATATATGCATCTGGTAAATCATTTTCTATTAAGATAACTATCTTTTCATTTCCAGATGCCTTAATTATATCATTATATGCTTTTATAAATCTATTATATACATGAACATTGAATTTTTTATTGACACTTTCTATACCATTTTTAATAGGTTTTGTTTGATTTTCTCCGATTAAATAAACTTCATCAGCAACTTCGGCTATATTTTTACCAAAAGCAAAATTTAGTTCTTCTTGGGATGAACCCATTTCAATCATACCAGGTGTTATAACAATCTTTTTACCTTCCATTAAACTCAATACTTCTAAAGCATTTTTAGCCCCTTCCGGATTAGCATTAAAAGAATCATCAATTACCGTTATATTATTATATTGTTTAATTTCAAGACGATGTTGTATTGGTTTAATATTTAGTATACCTTGTTTTATTTCATTAAGTGATAACCCTAAATTATATGCAAGAGCCGCGGATTCTAAAATATTATAAATATTTTTTTCTCCTAAAAGAATTGTATTTACCATTATACTACTTTTTTCAATTACTAATTTAAATGTAGTTCCTTTATTAGTTATTTTTATATCCTTAGCCATTACATCCGCATCTTTATCTATACCAACCCAAACTACTTTTACTTTATTTTTTAATTTATATTCTCTTAAATATTTAGAATCTTTATTTAATATTAATAAACCATCTTCTTTTAATGATTCACCTAATTCAAACTTTGTTTTACATACATTATCAATACTTTTAAAAGATTCTAAATGAGCCGGACCAACACTTGTAATAATACCATATTTAGGTTTTACAATATCGCATAATTCTTTAATATCGCCGTTTTTTCTTGCTCCCATTTCACATATAAAATAATCATTAAAGATACTTTTTTCATTGTTAAGTGTTAATACTACACCATTCGGAGTATTATAGCTTCCTGGAGTAAAAAAGCCTTTATATTTAACTGATAAGATAGAATTTAAAATCATTTTCGTACTTGTTTTACCAAAAGAACCAGTTATACCAATAATATTTATACCTTGCATTTTATTTAATTTTGCTAAAGCTTTATTTTTATAACTATTAAATATTATTTTTTCAACCGGGGTTAAAATAAAGACAATGAATATTAAAATCCAACTATTAAAAATTATGTAAGTAAGTAGTAATTTATAATTAAAACTAAAACTTAAGAAGAAAATCAAGTTAAGACAAGAGATTCTAAATACCCTTTTCGTAAACTTTAATGGTAACTTTTCTTTGTGTTTTTCATAAATTTTATATTCATAAAGTATATAAACAATTAACCCTAAAATTACAAATATCTTCGTATTAATTAAACAAGTTAATATTAAAAATATAATTTTTAAAGCATTAACTAAATAATTATTTTTATAATCTCTTAATATATATAAGAAATATTTATGCTTCCCATTATAAGAGTTTTGCTGAAGCATTTGTATATTAAATAATGAATTGATTAAAAAAAGAACTAACATTAGTACATATATAACAATCATTTTTTTGCCTCCTTCAACCTAGAAAAACCTTTAATACGGAAATAGTTTGCTTAAGTCTTTCCAAGTATGCATAATGTCCACAACCATCATATTTAACAAGGCCACTATCTTTTATTAGTTTCTCAAGCTCATATGCTTCCGTTATTCTGGTTTCTGTATCTTTATCCCCATATATTAAAAGTGTCGGACATTTAATTTTTAAAGCATCTTCAGTTAAATCTTGATTAACAACTTTTACTAAAGTTTTACGCATAACATCGCTAGCATTATTGTAATCAGTTGATCCCCACTTTTTCTTTAAATAATTAGCTAATCCTTTTAAACACTTGAATTTTTTAGCTATCTTAAATAATCTTACCTTTAAACCTTTACTTTTTTTACTTGGTCTAAATGGAGATGATAATAAAACTAATTTTTTAACTTTATACATAGAGGCATACATAATACCTATTCTACCACCAACAGAATGGCCTATAATAATGGGGTTTTCGACCTTCAATTTTACTAATAATTCATGTAGTACATTAGCAAAATCAGTTATATTTATTCCATCATCTGGTTCACTACTCTTTCCAAAACCTGGTAAATCTAAAACAATAACGCGATATTCATCTTTAAAAGGTTCACCAAGCATATTCATCATTTCAATATTTTGGGACCAACCATGAAGTAAGACAATTACTCCTTTTTTATTAACCCCATAATCTATATAATTAAGTTTATTAATATCCATGTTCCACTTCCTAACTATCAAAAAAATTATATCATACTAAAACTAAAATAGCTATATTTATAATATATGTACACACTATTTAAAATGCCTATTATTTAAATAAATCTTTATAAACTTCATCAAAGTTACTTACCAATTTTATATCTATTTTCTTTAAAATTTCTTTTGGCATATCTTTTAAATCATCTTTATTTTCTAAAGGGATATAACAGCAACTTATATTTTTATTAAATGCTCCGATTAATTTTTCTTTTAATCCTCCAATTTTTAATATATTTCCTTGTAATGTTATTTCTCCTGTAAAAGCAATATTTTCACTCACAGTCTTATTTTCCATTAAACTAGTAATAGCAACAGCTATACTTAAACCTGCACTTGGACCATCTTTTTTAATCCCAGCGGTTAAAAAATGAATATGTAAATCATAGTTATGAAAATTATACTTATATTTATTTTTAATCATCGATAAAGCGACATTTACACTTTCATTCATAACTTTACCCACATTACCTGTAATATTAATCTTTTCTGTACCTTTATAAATAACTGTTTCTATTTTACTTAAAATACCTCCAAGTGGTGTATAAGCTAAAATATTTACTTGTCCCGGGGTATTTAAAAATACATCTTCATCTCTATACTTAGGTTCACCGAGTAACTTAATAACTTTTTGTTCTGATAATTGTTTAACGTTATTTATAGTAATTTTCCTTGCCAAAGATGATAAGACTCTTTCTAAATCTCTTAGTCCAGCCTCTTTTGTATATTTATTTATAATAAAGTATATTAAATCATCACTAAATTTTATTTTTTCTTCAAATACCATATTTTCTTTAAGTATTTTAGGTAACAAATAATTTTTAGCTATATCAATTTTTTCAAATATCGTGTAACTATTTATTTCAATTACTTCTACTCTATCTAAAAGGGGTGCTGGTATTTGTTCTATATTATTAGCAGTTAAAATAAATAAAATATTACTTAAATCAAATGGTTCTTCTATATAATTATCCATAAAGTATTTATTTTGCACTGGATCTAATATTTCTAATAATGTTGATGCGGGATCTCCTTTATAATCACGTATCATTTTATCTACTTCATCAATTAAGATAACTGGATTATTAACACCACATTTATTTATTCCTTGAATAATTTTACCCGGCATCGAAGCAAGATATGTTCTTCTTGTTCCAATTAATTCCATGGAATCATTTAAGCCCCCAACACTTATTTTGTAAAACTTTCTATTTAAAGCATTAGCAATAGACATCGCAATACTTGTTTTCCCTGTTCCCGGAGGCCCAACTAAACATATGACCGGACTTTTAATATCTTTATTAATATTTTTAATAGCAATATATTCTGTTATTCTAACTTTTATCTCTTCTAATCCATAATGAGATTTATTAAGTTCTTCATATATCTTAGTAAAATTAATATTTTCACAAGAACTTTTATCCCATGGTAAATGTAATACCCAATCTAAATAATTATGCATTACACTTACCTCTGGAGAAGAATCATTCATTATTTCATACTTTTCAATTTCTCGTAAAAAATGTTTTCTAATATTTTCATCTATTTTAAGTTTATCAAGAATACTACGATAATTTTTAATTTCATCTTCTTTCCAAGATTTTTCTCCGAGTTGTTCTTTAATAACTTTTAACTTTTCTTTCAAATAAAATTCTCTTTGTTCTTGTTGTAAAGTTTCATCGATTGAATTTTCTAATTCATTATCAAGCTCAACAATTTTTATTTCTTCATTCATATCCTTTATTAAAGATTTAGCTCTTTTAATCGGATTAATCTCTTGCATATATTCTAGTTTTTTAGTCGTATTTATTGGTAGGAAAGATGCAACCGCATCTGTAATTCTATTCAAATCATTACAAGCACTTATAAAAGATAATATATCATTTGATACACCCTTAGAAACATTTATATATTCCTTTAAAGTTTCAACCATTTTTTTATTTATTGCATTTTCTTCTTCTTTTACTAAAGACGGTAAATCAATATACATTACATTACTATACAATATTTCATTATTTTCTTTTTGAAAGTATTTATTAACTGCGACTCTTTTAATTCCTCTTAATCTTACTTGAATACATCCGTTATTATCTATTTTATTTTTTATTTTAGCAATTACCCCAACATTTGGTAAATCTTCAACACTTGGTTCTTCTTCTAAAGCATCAATTGGTGTAACAACTAATATTTCTCCTTTATAATTAGTTGTGGCATCATTTATTGTTTTTCCACTAATTAAATTATATAGTTCAACTTTAATTTCTTGGTTAGGAAGAATAACAACATTTTTAAGTAAAATTACTGGTACATTAAAACTCACAGTTACACCTCCCAAACATAAGAATTATTATAACGACAAACTAATGCTTTGTAAAGAGTTGTAATGAACTTAATTAAAATATTTTCATAATATATAAATAGATTGGAGTATAAAAATGATTAATTGGTTTACAAATTTACCTTATTCTATTCAAGCATTAATTGCAACGTGCTTTACATGGTTTATTACATCATTAGGTGCAGCCGTAGTTTTTTTATTTAAACGTGTAAATAAAACTACTTTAGATGCTATGCTAAGTTTATCCGCTGGGGTAATGCTTGCGGCAACATTTTTTAGTTTATTACTTCCGGCAATGGAAATGGCTGATAATCTAGAAATGATTTCTTGGGTTGTTGTGTCAATAGGTTTCTTATTGGGTGGTCTACTACTTTTTTTCGGAGATAAAATATTTAATAAAATGACTAAAAATAAAAATATCACAAGAAAAAAAAGAAGTTGGATGCTAATTTTTTCTATTACACTACATAATATTCCCGAAGGTATGGCTATAGGTGTTGCTTTTGGTTCAGTATTTTATAATTTAGATGGAGCAACATTAATGGCAGCGGTTTTATTAGCTATTGGTATTGGTATTCAAAATTTCCCAGAGGGAGTCGCAGTATCCTTACCCTTAAGAAGAGAAGGAATGAGCCCTAAAAAAGCATTTATATTTGGAGTCTTAAGTGGAATTGTCGAACCTATTTCTGCTGTTATCGGGGCAATACTTGTTTTAAAAGTCAAAATATTATTACCTATATTACTTGCTTTTGCCGGTGGTGCTATGATTTATGTCGTAGTTCAAGAATTAATTCCAGAAAGTCAAAAAAACAAACGAAAAGATTTAATGTCTTTATTTACAATACTTGGTTTTATAATAATGATGATATTTGACATAACTTTAGGGTAAATTAAAAAATGGATATTGAATAAATTTCCATTTTTATTTTTGTTTTTAATTGTTCAATATTTTAATTTTTTTATCATACCTAAATTAGATGATACAATATCTCTAAGATTTAATAATATCTACATTAACAAAAAAATTAAGATTTTACTCTTAACTTTCATTAGTTATCTTCTAATAGTATTTGGCCATCTTTAATTGGTATATTAGGAAAACTTGCATCAGTAAGTACAATATTTCTAAGTGGTGCCGGTGGATTAATTATTTCAATAGTTTGTGCATCCGTAGTCATAACAACAGATTTTACAGAGTTATCAAATGTGTGTCCTCCATCACTAGTTAATTGTTTATAATAAATTTCTTGACTATCTGTTGGAGCAAATGGAACATTATTAAAAACTGCATTTCCATCACGATCAGTAGTTGCCTCTACGCCTATTATAGTACCTGTACTATCCGTTCTTGCAAATTTTGCTCCTATAATTTGAACACCACCTACAGGATCTCCTGTATCAGTTACATGCAAAGTTAATGTTCCTTTTGCGCTTATTGTAAAAGCATAATCATTTGTACCTTCAATTATAGTTACTTTTTTAGGATCTAGTGTCGAAGCATCATATCCTCCTACTACAGCTGTAGCATTATATACTCCATCAACTAACTCTATACTTCCTTTACCATTAGTTATTGGAATTGTATGTCTTGCCATATTATCATTTCCCCTCCTTTTATTCTTAAATTTGGATAATTGGCATCCATTAGCCTTATTGTAATAAAACGTTTTTTAACACTAAGATTATTATTAATATTAATGTAATATGTTTCATTTTTTCTTGCAATTAAAGGTATTATATAATCATTTATATCAGTAATTATAATTAATTTATAAACCTCTAAATTGCAAATAGGTAATTTAATTATATTAGTATTTTTTATATAACAACTAAAAACAGTTTTATTACATTTATTTTTCAAAATAAGTTTTCCATGTGGTATGTTTATACCACATAGCTTTATATAAATATATTCATTTTGCATACATCACCCCATCACAATATTTTTTAAACTAAAGTTATTCTTCTATACTCCATATTACAATAGTAGAATAATCCTCATCCTCTAGTAAATTATTACTTGGCTTTAAAAATAAGCCTTTATCAGTTGAAAATGTAACATTACTTACACTTACATCCCCCCCATTATCATTAGATTCATATACTAGTTTTTTATTTGTTTTTAAAAGTATTTCTTCATTGTTAAATTTTTTGAAAAATAATGAATCTATTAATACCTTACCGCTTGCCTCTAGCATTGGATTTATAAAATGTATGTAAAGTTTCCAATTAGAACTATTAACTCTACTATCAACAACAGTCACGACAGTTTTATTTTCCTTTGGTAAGATAATGGGATTTGTTGATGATGGAACACTACTAAAAGTAATATTTTCAGTTGCTTTTAAAAGTGTTAGTTCGCCCATAAAGGGTGTTAGTATTATTCTTTCAGCAAAACAACTATTTAAACAAGATATTATTCTAATTCTAGTATTACTAGTTATAGGTGCATTAATACTTACTTCAAAAAAACCATTTTCATCTGCAGTTGTACTTAGACTATTCCCATCGTATTCTATTTTTATATTTGAATGTGGTATTGTATGTCCTGAAATAGTATCATTACTATCAGTAATAGGATGAACATTTATTTTTAAAAAACCTATTGTTAAAACTTTTGTATTTTGAAAAGAAAAACTATTTATATCTGATAAAGAACTTAATTCTTTTTCTGTAAAATTATGTGATGTAATAGTAGTACTATCTTTATTTAAAACGCCTTTTAGTTCTGCTAAAGAATTTTCTTTATGCCAAAAAAATGCTGGGGTATCATCTATAGTACAAGCCGAAGAATAATCAAGGGCATATATCCACATGTTTATTCTCGTAAATTTAAATGTAAAATCAACCGGATTATTAGCATAAACAACACATGCATTTTTAGTATAAATATTTACATATTTAGGATTATCTAATATAAATTTTTGGTTTGTTCCTTTAAAGTAAATATTATAATTATCTGTTGGTGTAGTCATATATGTATTAAGAATTGAAACACTTGCACCTTCTTTAACCTTAAAATCTCCGAATACATTCCACATAGGAACTCTTTGGTGTGAGTTTTCAATAAAAGTAAATGTGGCCATTTCCTCGATTAATACATTTCTAGCCCCATGTGTTGTTGTTATTGCAAAACCATTACCGGTAGTTAAAAGAAATTCTGAACCATGTCCTACTATTAAATCCATTCTATTTGTTCCATTCATAAGTTCTTTTTTAGTTGTTATACTTACTCTACTATTTGGCATTATCTTTAAATAAGATGGTATAACATCATTAAAGAAAAAAACTGTATTTGTTGTTGAATTACTTGTTATTGTTGAATTACCGTCTATTATAATTCTATTAGAATCACAAGCTTTTTGGGCTGGTACATTATTTGTATCTTTTATATCTATAATTGAATTTACTATTTTGGTTGAACCATAATAATTACAAGACAATTCAATTCCCTCAAAAACTATATTATTATATTCTACTAGTACATTAGAATAATTGGGATGAGATGGTACATATACAACACCATACCCATGAGATGATATAATATTCATATTTTTTAATATAATTCTTTTATTTTGTGTACTTACTCTAATAGCATCTTCTTCTAAACTAAGATTATTTGTATAGGTATATTTTACATTATTATAAGTTCCATCAATTACAACTTTACTTTTGTTACTATTTATAATAAAGCCACTTGTAAGTGTAATATCTGACCCTAAATAAATATAGTTATAATTGTTATTTTCACTTACTGCTTGTTTAAATTCTTCGCTAGTCGTAACTACTACTGTGTTATCATCTATTATTTGTATATTATCACCTTCCTTTTTAATATTTTATGATTTATATAAAAGGGGAAATAATTAATTCATACAAAAAAGAATGTTTTACCATCCTTAATGTATTTTTGTTACATTTAACATTGCACATCTACTATTACATTAATAATCTTTTTTAAACAAATTAATATTTCATCGAAGCCTATATTTCTTGCATCTTCATATCTTTTTTGATAACTTTTTCATCTATCTTTTAGTATGTTACTAAATAAAAATGTTACCATTATCTTTTAAAGAATATCTAAGTTTTGGAAAAATATTTCCAAAACTATTAAAATTCGACAAGTTTTGGAAATGCCATTTTTTATTAACCTCATTTTAAATCATGTGCATGATATCTCTACACTTTTTACATTTTTATATATTCATGATACCTATCTTATAAAAATTTTAATACCTCTTTTTCGTTGCAATTATAATTGATTCTTGGTGTTAGTATAGATATATCGACGCGAAATTTTATTAATTAAAAAGTCAAGTGATTTAAAAACAGAAAAATTTCCTTTTCCAAAGTAAAAAGCTGTATGAAATTATTTTATTTCATTACAGACTCTTAATGTATTTTTGTTACATTTAACATTGCATTTGTACTTCCATTAAACTTCATGTTAACTGTTTTAGAAGACTTAGCATTTAATGTTATAAGATCATCTGGTTGTAGTGAACAAATAGTAGAACCACTTATATTATTTATCATTTGGGCGCTAAATTCACTAGTTGCACTTGTTGCTGGTTGTAATATATTATTTGCTCTAACTGATAACGTTATAGAACATTCTTCGTTTGTAGCTCCACATAACAAATAAGATACTAAATAAACACCACTTTCTTTTATTTTAATAGAATTATTATCTGGGTATTCAACAAGAAATGAAGTTCCTTTTTCTGGTAAAGGGATTACGGTATCTGTTGCTTGTGGCAAATTTATTTGTGTATCAACCATTGAATATCTAATACCATAAGATGGGGTAAACGATGTTCCCGGTGGCCCGGCTGGCCCTTGAGGTCCTCTTTGTCCTATATCCCCCTTATCTCCCTTGGGAATTAAAAACGTTAAATGATGAACCCAATTTTCAAAAGTATCCATAACTTGAGCAGGTTCTCCGGCTTCTAATGTTTCCGTAACATCGATGGCAATATGTTCTGTCCTTCCAATTTCACCTGGCATTCCTCTAGGCCCCGTATCTCCTTGAATACCTTTTTCACCTCTTGGTATTTTAAAATTTAAAACAACATCTAAAGGAGTTCCCACATTTATTACTTCGGCCTCTTTATCTGGCTCTATAGTTTCAACATTACCAACCTTAATAGTTGATGGCCCCGGATCTCCTTTTTCACCTTTTAGCCCTTGCAATCCTTTAGGTATTTTAAAATTTAATATTACATCTTCTTTTGTACCAACATTTTCAACACTTGCATTTTCAAAAGATTCAACAACCTCGGTAGTTCCAATTTCTATACTCACCGGTCCTGGCAAGCCTCGTTCACCTTTTTCACCTTGAGGGCCTATATCCCCCTTATCCCCTTTTGGCCCTTGTATATAGCAATATTTATATTTATTTTGTTCTTCTTGAATTCTTTTTTTAATTTTATTATACATTTTTTCCCCTTTCTTTAAGTACTAAAATATTATTTTTATATCTTAATTTATGACAGTTACAGTAAAATGTATAATTAATTTGTACATAAAAAATAAGTAATAAACATCTAATTACTTATTTTTTATTCTTTGTTTTAAATCAAATAATATATTTAATGCTTCAATTGGTGTTGTATTTAAAACATCAATTTTTTCAATTGTTTCTTTAATAACATCTTCTTTTTGTTCCGGAGAATCACAAAAATCCATCGTTAATTGTATTTTTTCTTCCGGATTTTTCTTTCTTTCTTTACTTTCATATTCCGCTAAAATTTCTTCGGCACGATCTAATAATTTATCTGGCATATCAGCAAGTCTTGCAACATGTATACCGTAACTTTTATCTACCGCTCCAGATTTTATTTTATGAAGAAATGTAATTTCCTTACCATTTTCAATGGCACTTACATGAACATTTTTAATGTTTTTAAATTTTTTTTCAAGTTTAGTTAATTCATGATAATGAGTAGAAAAAAGAGTAAATGCCCCGATATTTTCACTAATATATTCGAGTATTGCTTGAGCTAGGCTCATACCATCATAAGTTGCAGTTCCTCTTCCTAGTTCATCAAATATAATCAAACTATTTTTAGTAGCTCCTTTAATAGCATTTCTTGCTTCTTTCATCTCAACCATAAATGTAGATTCTCCACTTACTAAGTCATCACTAGCTCCGATACGAGTAAAAATCTTATCAATAATTGGTAGAGTTGCACTTTTAGCTGGGACAAAAGATCCCATTTGAGCCATTACAATAATTATGGCAAGTTGACGCATAAACGTAGATTTACCACTCATATTAGGTCCTGTAATAAGCAAAGTATTTATTCCATTTTCCATAACACAATCATTAGGTACATATTCTTCTTTACTTACTACTTCTACAACTGGATGACGTCCATCTTTAATATTTATTTTTCCACTATCAACTAATATTGGTCTTACTAAATTATATTCTTCACTACAAACAGCTAAAGATACTAAAGCATCTATCTCACTTAACTCATTTGCTGTTAAGTTTAACTTAGGTACACTCTTTTTAACAATTTCTTTAATTTCACAAAATAAGTTATATTCTAAATTAATAATATTTTCTTCCGCATTTAATATTAAACTTTCTTTTTCTTTTAATTCCGGAGAAATATATCTTTCACAATTAGTTAATGTTTGTTTTCGATACCAATTATATTCTTCCTTAACTAAATTTTTACTTCCATTTGGAACTTCAATATAATAACCAAAAACTTTATTAAATCCAATCTTTAAGTTTTTAATTCCAGTTTCTTCTTTAACTTTTGCCTCAAACGATGCCACAAATTCTTTTCCACCACTACGAATACTTTTAAGTTCATCTAAATCTTTATTATATCCTGGTTTAATCATAAATCCATCTTTTATTCCAATCGGAGGATTATCTACTAAAGCATCGCTTAATAACTTATATATATCTGAATGGGTATCAATATCATATCCAAAATCTAACTTTTTTAAAATATCTTTAATCGTAGGTAATACTTTTAAACTATTTCTTAGTTGTACTAAATCTCGAGCATTTAAAGAGCCATTTATAACTTTTCCTGATAATCTTTCAATATCATAAACTTCATATAAAGCATTTTTAAGTTCATCTTTCAAAATAAATTCATTATTTAATTTTTCTATTTTATCATATCTAGCATTTATTTTATCTTTATCTTTTAAGGGATTCAACAACCAATTTTTAAGTTTACGACTTCCCATCGCAGTTTTACATTTATCAAGCAACCATAAAAGAGAATATGTCCTTTCTTTTAAACGTAAAGTTTCAACTAATTCTAAATTTCTGATACTATGAACGTCCATCTTTAAATATGCATCTTTATTTATATACTCAATTTTTTTAATATGTGATAAATCCTTTAATTGGCGTACACTTAAATAATAAAACAAATGAGCTACGCCACTTTTTATTTGCGCATCATTAATTGTTTTGTATAATTCATCATACTTTTCCCATAAAAAATCTTTACTAATGGTAACTTCAATATTATATGTATTTTTAAGCAAATCTATTAAAGCCGTATTTAGATTATCTATTAATACAACCTCTTTTAAATTATATGCAAGTATTTCATTTATTAACTTATTTTCGTCATTGTCTATTTTTTCACAAGCTAAATATCCAGTAGAAATATCTAAGATAGTTAAAAGAATAGAATCATTAAAAAAGATTATTCCCGCTATATAAGAAGAGTCTAATTCACTTAATAAATCATTATCAGCAATAGTTCCTTTACTAATTACATCGACTATTCCTCTTCTTACCATTCCTTTTGTTACTTTTGGGTCATCTAATTGTTCACATATAGCTACACGATATCCTTTATTAACAAGTTTTTCAATATAAGTTTTAACACTGACATGAGGTACACCACACATAGGTACTCGCTCAGTTAACCCTGCGGCTCTACCTGTTAATGTTAGTTCTAGTTCTCTTGAAGCTATTAAGGCATCATCAAAAAACAGTTCATAGAAATCACCTAAGCGATAAAAAACTAATTCTTCTTCATATTTTTCTTTTATTTCCATATATTGAGCCATCATAGGGCTTAATTTACTTTTATCTACTTCACTTCTTAACATAATAACCACCAGTCAAATAATTATAACCCATTAAACAAAGAACTTCAATACAACATTTAAAATTAAGCCGGTTAAGTTTTAAAAGTCATTTTTACATTCAATATAATAAATTATATTTATATCTATTGAAGTATGAGGTATGTTATAGACTTCCATTAAATAATCATCATCTAAGACTTCTACTTCTTTTATTTCTTCATCTAGTATATAGCCTTTTTGAGCTTCAACTTCTTGTAAATAATATTTACCATATGGTAAGTTATCTATTTTTAATATCCCATCTTCATTAGTTACTCCCGTATAAATAAGGGTACCATTATAATATAAATTAAATTTAGTATTACTTAAAATTTCTTGTGTATTCTTATCTCTTTTTAATATTGTAATACTTCCCTTTTTTAATTTATTATGAATCTCTTTAAAAACATCAATAACATTATTATTACTATCTACATCTAAGGTTATTTCATAAGTACTTTCATCTTTAATATATAAATTATTCGTATTAGTTTCTTTTAAATAGTATTTTCCTAAAGCTAAATTTTGAAAGTTTAAATTACCAAACTTATCAGTTTTACCAACACTTAAAACATTCATATTTTCATCATATAAAGTAAACTCAATATTACTTAAAACATCCTCGTTATAATATAAGTAATTATTAATTATATTTATCTTTTCCCCATATTTTTTAATACTTATATTACCAGTTTTTTCTAAAGCATTTATTTCATAACTTTGACTTACTGGGACATCCATTTTTCCTTTTATAATATTTTGACTATCCGGACTTACATAAATAATAGATTTTGTATTCATATTATTTTTACTTAAACTAAAATTCATGTTTTTATTAGTAATTTTAAACTTTAATTTATTGTCCTCTACTTTTATTAAGTCATTATCTATCTTAAATTTATCTAAAACATGTGCATTATCTTCAAGTTCTACGTAATCATTTAAATAAAGATTAGAAAAATCAAACTTTGGAGTTACAAAGTGATTTGCCACTAAATCATTAATTTCTTTAATTTCTCCGGCAAATAAATTCTCATTTATCGGCCCATTAAAGTAATCCGTAAAATAAAATGAAGCATTACTATCAACAAGGCGCCATATTAACATTTGGGTTATATAATACCATTTATAATCCGTATGATCATATATATTATCTTTATACTCATATCCATAATAGACAATTAAATTAATTTGTTGCCAAATGCTTTCACTTATTCCTAAATATTCAGCAAAATTTGTTTCATATACATTATAATTAGCATTATTTTTTACCTTTACAAAAGGTTCTAAACAATAAACATATTCATTACTACTATCAACTATAAATTGTCCCTTTTTATTTTCTTCAAAAGACCCAGAAACCTTTTTAATAAAGACATTATCTATTACTTCTCCGCCTTTAAAAGTTTCTGCTTTGACATTTATTACTAATGCCATAAAAAGCATAACAAAGCTTATTATTTTTTTAATCATTTTAATCATTCCCTTCCCATTTACTTAAAAGCGTTACTAAATCTTCTA
Source organism: uncultured Bacilli bacterium (assembly GCA_934086815.1). Lineage (GTDB taxonomy): Bacteria > Bacillota_I > Bacilli_A > RF39 > UBA660 > Onthocola_B. The sequence continues at coordinate 16,423 of CAKOIM010000002.1, read as the reverse complement.
GTTTTTCTAATACTTTGTTTAAATCATAATTAATAAAAATATTATTCTTTTTAATACTTTCCCATTCTTTTAAGACTTTCTTGCAATTTTTTCTATTAATTCTATTTTTCAAACTAGTATAATCAATTTTTTTCTTATTTCCTTGATAAATATTAAATATATCTATTAACGTATCATATGTATCTATTTTATTATTATTTATCAAGTTATAAAAATCCCCTAAAAGTTTAATATCATTTACATTAACTTCAAGTATTTTATAAAATAAATCACTAACTAATTCTTCATTTTTATAAACAACTAAATTTAAAGTTCTTTTTAACATAAAACTAAAGTATTCAACATTTGTTCCTTTAGGAAAAAATAAATTACCTTGATTAATAGTAACTTTAAAATTAGTTTTATACCTTTTATAACAAGCAGCCAAATAAACTAAATAACTAGTATTTTTTTCTATTCTTTCAATTTTTAAAACTTCAAAATATTTTAAAGAAGCAAATATTTTTCTTATAATACGAGCATCAATTTCATATTTAAAAGTAACATTTAAATCATTTATATCTTTAATTATGGCCTTTTGTTTTACTAAAAAAGCAAGTAAACTATCTTTTAAAAAATACTCATAAAAACTATCTTTCACATAGAAATCCTCCTTTCGAAGAACTATCCTAACACAAAAGATTTAAAAAAAATGTCGAAAAAAAACTGACTTATTTTTTTAAATAAGCCAGTGCTTCATCAAACGTCTTAACGCCGATGACTTCCATATCTATATCATATTTATTTTTAACATTTATTGCTTCTTCATAATTTTCATAGGGACACAAAAATACATCAGCTTTATTTTTTTTAGCCCCAAGCATTTTATATTTTACTCCATCAATTTCGCCAACATTGCCATTAATATCAATTGTTCCTGTTCCTACAATCTTACGATTATTAGTAATATCTTCACTTACTAAAGAGTTATAAATTGCTAAGCTTAACATAAGTCCTCCGCTCGAACCTGATTCGCTATTTTTAGTTTTAATCTTTATTTTAGGGTCTGTTTCATACTCATAAGTAGTTAAAAACGCTATTCCTATTTTTAAATTGCCATTAATTTCAAAAACTTCAGCTTCACAAAATTTATGTTTACCATTTCTAAGCACTTCAACTTTTAATAAATCTCCCTTTTTATGTTCATTAACTATCCTTTTTAATTCATTAATATCCTTTATATCTTTGCCATCTACTTTTATTATTTGATCAAATATTTTAATATTAGTTTTTGAAGCCTCATCAATATAAATAACATTATTAATAGTTTTAGTAATATTTATTTCTTTGTTTGCTTTCTTATAAGCAAGAATTGTTGCATTATCTAAAGATGATTTCATATATAGTTTTTCTTTTTCCAATAATTCATCAATATTTTCATCATCGTTAGTTATTTCTCTATCACTTACTAAATCCCAATTGGGAATAATAAACGATGTCAAAATTGCTGGTATTGTCCCTTTTCTAAGTAATACATAACTCATATTTAAACTACCAGTTTTATCTTCACTATTTTCTATTTCAATTCTTTTTTCTAAAGGAACTACCCCACCTGGTGTATATACAACATAAGGTAATTCAAAGGTAAATGCAAAAATTATTACAATTAAAAATATTAAAAATTTATAATTTAAAGACAAAAATTTTTTTATACTTTCATATATTTTATTAAACATTATTATCACCTTATATAATTATAGCAAAAAAGGATGGATTTATGAAAAAAAAGTTTATATTTTTATTTTTAATAGCATTTATACTTTTATTATTTAAAAATTATAATTTAGTTTTAACTAGTACTATAAATGCAACAAATATTTGGTTTTATAAAGTTTTCCCTTATCTTTTTATTATGATTATTATACAAGATATATTAATAAATTTAAATGTATCAACTCTTTTTAAACCTAGTCATTATATTTTTTTTATGTCTATTATAAGTGGAACTCCCTCATCAGCATTTATAACAGGTAACATGGTTAAATATAAGCAAATATCAAAGTCTTATGGTAATACTTGCCTATTATTTACTTATTTTGCTAATCCTTTATTTTTATATACTATATTACAGTCAATATTTAACAATACCTACATAGTAATAAAATTAATGCTTATACATTACTTAAGTAACATTATTATCTATTTATTTGTTAGAAAAAACTTAAAGAAAGATATAAATATAAATACTGCAAGTCAAAAAATTGATTTATCCCAATCAATAAGGAGAAGTATTAACACTACACTTATGGTTCTTGGAACAATTGTATTTTATTTTATAATCTGTAATATCTTTATATCTACATTTAACATAAATAGTTCAATATCTTTTTTTATCCGAGGTATTGTTGAAATGACTCAAGGTTTAAATTCTTTAATAAAAATAACAAATAACTTTAAAGAATTATTTGCTATTATCTTTATATCTTTTGCCGGTTTTTCTATTCATACTCAAGTAAAATGTATTTTAGATGAATATAATCTTGATTATAAATACTTCTTAAAGGGAAGAATATATCAAACTATTATAGCTTTAATGCTTACAATTATAACCTAAACAATTTTGCATATTATTATAGTCATTAACTTTACCTATATAAGAAATTGTTATATCATCTAATGAATTATTATTTCCTTTTTTATTATTATCATTTAATGTATAAACTTCTATATTTAATATAAAAGAATATATGTTATCACTCCCATCAGTTTTATTATCTTTATCATAATATATGTAAGCATTATTACTAAGGGTAGCATTTTTCATTGTCCATACTCGCGAATCTCCATTTATATTTTCATAAGTAAATTTATTTTTTGTGACATTTATTGATGATGTTTTATTATTATGATAGGTAATATCTACTTTCAAATTATCTTCTGTAGATGATGTATCAGTTATATCAACAATCTTATTATATAACAAATCATTTTCGATGGCTCTAATTATTTCCGCTCTATAAACTTGATTATTTATAGCAAAATCACTATTTGTATCTTTATTATTTAAATCTACGAGTAACTTAACTAAAAAACCCATGACTACGGATATTAAAGCAATACTTATTATAAGTTCTAATAAAGAACTTCCTTTTTTATTTAACACATTAACCTCCTATAATAAATGGTGCATCTAGACTTCCATCCGCTTTTATATCTTTATTTATAACATTACCCTTTAAATACATAACAGGTCTAACCTTTTTAATTTCTGATACAAGACCTAAATTTACATTACCATCATCATTTAAATAATATTGATAATTGTAGTAATTACTAACTCTTGTAATAAACCACATATTATTTAAAAATAACCAATTATCTTCTTTAGTATATTCTTTTTCATAATTACGACTTGCAAAAATATAATCACTAACAAAAGGTAGGCCAATATAAGCTTTAATACTTACACCAATATTTTTATTAGTACCTATTTCATATTGATAAAAATCTAAAGGCTTATCAGTTAAATATTTAATGTCAACACCACCGGTATACCAATTAAACAATGTTATTAATTTTTTTTCTTCATCATTTAAACTATTTAAGTATTCGTTATTTAAGTAATTATAAATACTAGTATTAATATAAACATTCGTATCAGTTGTATCTATTTCTTTTTCGCTTGTTTCATTTTTAATTATTTTTATTTTACCATTTTCAATACCAATAATACGATACATATCTTTTTCTTCACAAGACTCTATTAAACATACATAGTTATTCGGATTATTACCAATATATCTATAAACTCCATCATATTTTAATAAACCTATTTCATCCGCATGATTTATCAAATAACTGGTAAAATTAGTATCAGCTATATCAGTTACAATAGTATTTTTCAAATTATTTAATAAATTTCTATTATTTACATAACCATTAACAATAGATAATATAAGAGTTAAAAACACTATAAAAAAAGAATATATCATAGTTATAGAAATAAAACCATTTTTCTTCTTCATTATTCCTCCCATATATTAATACCTAAAGAAGCATAATATGTTTTGCAATACTTATCACTTCCTGGGTTGCATTTTTCTATTTTTTCACCGTTATTTTTTTCAGCATATTCTATAACTAAATAGTAATTATAAGTCGTATCACTTAAAGTATTTATATATTTTTTCATATTATAACTAACATTTTCTAAAGAATTTTTACATAAAGAATTATTGTTATCTAAACATTTATTAAACATATCACTTTTTATAATTAACATTTGATTAATATTAAAGTTATTAATAATTTTAGCTAGCGATTCATTCATAGCTAAATTATTATCAGAAAATAATCCATAATAGTCATAACCAATTGTAACAACATATGTATTATTAAAAGATAACTTCAAGCTTTCAATATTTGAATATTCTTCTAAAAATCTCCTTACATAATTAGTTCTATATATATAGGAAACATCGTCATAATACAATCTTTTTTCTTCATCGTTTATAATGGAACTATAAGAATTATAAAGATATAAAAGTGAAGTTGAAAGAACTACAACTGTAACAATTGTTTCAATAAAAGTAAATCCATTTTTCTTCATAATACTTCCCCTTTATTATAATAATCATAGCAAAAATGCTTTTAATTGTAAAGAAAAACAACCATTAAAAAAATGGTTTCATATATTATTATAGGTGGTTTTATGAGGCCTTTTAATTGTAATAATGGTTTTACTGTAATTATTTTATTTTTACTTGGAATACTTATATTTTATCAAAGTATTATAACTTTAATTTTTCCCTTTAGATTTAATATTTTTATTTTATTAATAGAACTATGTTTATTCTTCTTCTTTCTCATTCGCATAATATGGCCGCATTAATTCTTCAGTTTTAAAAACATAATTAATCATATCACTTATATTTTGACATTTCATAAATTCATTTTTAGAATCACTTAACTTAGGGGGCATTGAAATAAGAATAAAAAGCAATCTTTTTTCATGATCAAGTAAAGGAAACTTATAAAAGTATCTTTTTAAAACTTCACTAAAATCAATATTATGCCATTCATTCTTATATAATTTTACAATATCAATGACTGGGGTATCTATTAAAAAATTATCCCAACTAATTAAAGCTAATTTTTCTCCATTTAAAAAATGATCTAGGGATAAATTGTTATGCACTACACTTACTCTTATCTTTTTTTCTTCACTTATATTTTCATACCATGTATCTAACTCACTTAAAAGAAATTTTATGCAACTTTGAAGTTTATAATAATTTCGCATAAATTCATAAGTTGATGGACGCATATATTTTTCAGTAAAACCTATTTCATACATTGTGTCATATACACTTTGCAAATAATTTATATTACTTTTAATATCTTCATAAATAGCTTTATATGTATCTTCACTTACTTCTTTAAAATAACTAGTTTTATTATGCAAACTAGCTATTATTTCTGTTAAATCCATTATTTTTTGTTCTTTAGGTATTTTAAAATCCTCTAAATATTCAAAAACATTTACACCATCTCTGGAGTCATCTATTAGCTTAGGAAAATAAGAAAAACCTCGGGAAGTTAAATAAGTATATAATTCTCTTAGATTCTTTGTCTTTGGTTTTATAATAAAATCACCAGAGGTTGTTTCTAAAAGTGTAGTATTTCCCTTTATAGTATAACGATATGGTTTATAAATGGCTTTTAATATTTCTAAACTTTTATTCATAGTTTTCCGGTATTATTACTTTATCTTTTACACCAATTGTTGTTAGATCATTATATTCTTTTAAAATACTTTCTGTAACATTATATTTTAAACAAATTGACTCAATAGTATCTGTTTCACTCATTATATGGACATGATAAGTAACATATGTATTATCATCTTTATTAATACTATTTAAGATTGTTTCTTTTGCTTCATCAGTTATATCTCTATTTTCAGTTTCTAACACCTCTTCTTTTTCCTGTATTTCTTCTTTTTCTTCCTCTTTTTCTTCCTCTATTTCCGCACGAACATCTTCATCTATTTCATCTAATAACTCATCAATAGTTACTTCTTCTTTTTCCTCTGGTAATTCTATTGCATTAATACTATATTCAATATTTACTCTTAACGTATCATCATTCACTACTTCATAAGTAAAATTAACTATATCAAAGTCTACTGAATTAATATCTATTTCCTTAGTTAAATTAACTGAAAAAGGCAAAACATATTCAAACGATTCTTTATTAATACTCACTTCATGAACCTTATATTCTCCGGAAATAGTAAAGTTTCCTAAAACTTCCATAGGATTTGCCGTATACTCATGTTCTAGCGAAACACTTAAGATTTTAGCAATATTAGTTTTAAAATTAATATCTTTAGTAAATGGTATTATACAATTCATATTTTTCTCTCCTTAACTAATAAAACTATATGTCTTAAGTTAAAGTTTATGAACAAAAAAAAGAGAAATTATCAAACTTCTCCATTTTCTATATATTTAGCATAAACAACATAATCATCAATAAATATATAAACATATGTATTATTCATATAATAGTTTTCATCGCCCTTATTTTTTCTATAGTCAATTAATACTTTTTCATTATCATCATTTACAACTTTTGATTTAATATAATACTTATCAATAAGTGATTGGACGCTTACCTTTAAACATGGTTTATATTCTTTACCATTAATTGTACAAGTATCACTAAGACTTGTTAAATAACTTTTTTTATCTTCGCCAAAATTAGTCGCCGAACGTTCTATTAAAGAAACATTACTTGCATATAATCTTTCATTTATACTATTTTTAATACCACTAATACCCGCACTCGCAATAATTGTAATCAAAGCTGTAATAACAATAACTGCTAAAATTTCTATTAAAGTAAACCCATTTTTATTCATACTTTTATTTAAGTAAAAGCTTTAATGCTTCTTTTACTTGTTCCTCCATTGTTAATTCCGTATTTATTTTACCTATTATTTTTCTTATTTCTACTTGCTTATATCCTAGTGCGACAAGAGTTTCAATTACTTCTTCCGTATCTGATGTATTAACACCACTAGTTAGATCAACATCTATTTTACCTTTTAAATCAAGAATCATTTGTTTTGCTAATTTTTCGCCAATTTTCGGAAACTTCTTTAAATATAATATATTTTCTCTTTCAATAGCATCAGCAATACCAGTTATAGAGCCTGTTGCAAGTATTGGTAAAGCAATTTTAGGTCCTAAACCTTTAACACTAATAAGCTTAATAAATAATGAATATTCATCTTTAGTTTTAAAACCATATAAGCTGTATTCATCTTCGCCTATTTTATTATATAAATATACTTTATATTCTTGATTTAATTCATAACTAAATGGATTAGCAACATATACTAAATAGCCAACTTTATTTGCCTCTATAACAATAGAATCATTATTTATTTCTGTAACATTTCCAATAATATAACTAAACATATTCACTCCTTAATCTTTAAATATAAATAGATAATCTAGTATTTGTACTTCATCACCCTTTTTAGCTCCTAGTTTTTCTAATTCATCTTCTATACCCATTCCTTTAAATTTACGTGCAAATCGTAAAACTCCTTCATCTTCCGTAAATTTTGTCATAAGTAGTAATGTTTCAATTTCTTTACCACTTACGATCCATATATTACCATCTTTTGTAATTTTATATGGTTTAATATCTTCGTATTTATATACTTTAAATGTATCTGTTTCATATAAATTTACATCAGGTATTTCTTTTAAATTGTCACTTAAAACACTTATTAAGTCAAGAATTCCATCCATTGTATATGCACTTATTGGTACTACGGTTAAATCTTTATACTTAGCTTTAAATTTTTCTAAGTTGCTTTGGGCATCTGGCAAATCCATTTTACTAGCAATAACTATTTCTTTTTTATTTTTTAAATACTCACTATATTTTTCTATTTCATCCCTTATTATTTGGTAATCTTCAAGTGGATCTCTTCCTTCGCTAGCCCCCATATCAATTACATGAGCTAATATTTTTGTTCGCATAGCATGACGTAAAAATGTAAGTCCAAGACCAACTCCTTCACTAGCCCCTTTTATTAATCCTGGTAAATCTGCCATTACAAAAGAACTTCCCTTTAGTTTAACTACCCCTAAATTAGGACTAAGAGTTGTAAAGTGATAAGCAGCAATTTTAGGTTTTGACGCTGATATTACTGATAATAATGTTGATTTTCCTACACTCGGCATTCCAATTAAACCAACATCAGCTAAAACTTTAAGTTCTAATCTAACTTCTTTAATTTCCCCTGGTTCTCCTTTTTCACTAAATTTTGGCGCAGGTACATCATGTGTAGCAAAAGATCTGTTTCCTTTTCCACCACGGCCCCCACGAGCTACAACAAATTCATCTTGGTCCTTTATTAAATCTACAATAACTTCATTTGTTTCTTTATCAAAAACCGTTGTTCCCTCCGGAACACGAATAATTATATTTTCAGCATTTTTCCCATACTTATTAGAGCCTTTTCCATTTTCACCTTTCGGAGCTTTAATAATTTTTTTATAGCTTAAATCAACCAAAGTTTTTAAATTTTTATCAACTCGAAAAATAATACTAGCACCACGGCCACCATTTCCCCCATCTGGTCCACCCATAGGAACAAATTTTTCTCTTCGAAATGATGTACATCCATCTCCGCCTGGACCTGCCATTAATTTTATTGTAAGTTCATCAACAAACATAAAATAACCTCCTTTTTTAAGAAATAAATTCAAATTAAGTTTATCACATTTAAGTTTAATTTACAACTGATATAAATACATGTTATAATGGAAAAAGCGAGGTAAATATGGAATATAATAAAGTTAAAAATGCAGAACAAATAGTATTAAACAGTAAATACTGTATTAAAAATCCAACTAAATATAAAAATAAATGGCATGATTTATTTCAAAATCATAATCCAATATATTTAGAACTTGGAATGGGTCGAGGAAGTTTTATTATTAATATGGCTAGAAAATATCCAAATATTAATTTTATAGGTTTAGAATTAAATGTTAACCAAACGGCCACTGCCGCATTAAATGTGGAACGTGAAAAACTAAATAACTTAAAACTAATTAATGATGGTGCAAGAAATATAATAAATATATTTGGTAAAGAAATAGATACAATTTATTTAACATTTTCAGAACCATGGCCTAAAAAAAGAGATGAAAAAAATAGATTTACTCATGAATCTTATTTAAAATTATACGATAGAATATTTAAAAAGAATAAGCACATTATTTTAAAAACCGATAACAAAGGTTTATTTGCTTATTCTTTAGAAACACTATCAAATTACTGGTATATATTTAATAAAGTTAGTTTAGACCTTCATAATGACGAAAGAAATATTGAAAATATTATGACTGACTTTGAAAAACAATACGAAAAAGAAGGAAGACCAATATATTATGTAGATGCTAAGTTTGATGCTTAAGCATCTTTTATTTTATTATTATTGGTTTTATTTTAGTACCAATTCCACCCCCATAAGATACATCATACTCAAGATAAAACACTGGTCTAATTGCTAAAGCTGGATAATTAACCTTACTGCATTCAACATAACCATGATTAGAAACAAAATAAGAGTGAGTACTTAGACTTGTAGATGGCATTACAGTCCATTCCGAAAGTCCCATATACAACCAATTGACACTTGTTACATTTGAAGATCTATAATCATTTTCATTATTATTAAAAAGTGGAATACCCCACGCACTAGGTGAAGCGGCATAACCATAATCACTTACATACATTAAACCTATTTTAGCATCATATGTTATGTTAGTAGCTGGTGAAGTTATTTCATTTTTAAAAGTTTCTACTACTGTTGTTAGAATAATATTATCCCATGTATTTCCTCCGACTTTCCATGTGTGTGTTGAAATTAAATTTTTCCATCTGCTTTCTATATGATTTAAATAATTAATATTTAGATTTACAATATTTAATTTACTTTTACTCCATAAATTATCACTAGCGTTAGTATTCCAATAATATGCACCAATATCAGATAATATATTATTTCCTTTAGTACTCATGCCCCATCCAACTAATTCATATGTATTTACATAATCACCATCTGTTCCGAGTAAACTAGATTTTGCATAATCATATTTTACTAGTTTTACTTCGTTATCAAATACTCCGATTATTCTATATAAATAATCTGTTGGGCATGTTCCATCGGTGGAATCATATCCAAAGCACACAAAGTTGTTTGTGGTTTCACTACTTCCAGCGTATCTATACGATCCATCTTTAGCTCCATTTTCCAAATTACTATCATGAAAATAAAGATTATTTTCACCTTGAATTTTTGTGTATTGAGATATTACATAATTGCTTAATGGTATACTTTTATCAAAATAAATATAACAATCATCTTTTGAATTTCCTTCAAATATAACTTGTTTTTTATCATAATCCCAACTTAAACTACTCCCTTTTTCACATTTAGATAGCGATTCATTAAAAACATAACCTTCCGTTGGCCATGTACTTGCCGAAGTCTTTTGATACTCTCCAGATCCAGCACTTGTTTCTAGCATCATGCTTAACATATTACTATTATTTTTAATTTCATTATTTTCATATGTTTCATTCACATCATTAGTCTTGTAAACATAGAAACCTGCCCCACATAACACTACCAAAGCCACAACTACTTTCACAATAAATTTTTGCATACAAAAAGACTTTCCCTTTCCGAAGCCTCTTAACTCGAAGCCTCTTAACTCGAAGCCTCTTATATTTAGATTGTAAGATATTCTTATATTTCCTGTCAAGCCTTTTAACAAAATTAATTTAATATTTTACTCTACTCTAAATGGATTATTTTTTGTTCCATCTCCTGATTTATACATTATAGTTTTTTTCAAATAGAATACAGGCCTTGCAGCATGAACATTACTACAATAACTATTACCAACGTTTCCAGTTTCGCCAATGCCAAATGCTATATTGTCATAATCACTTCTTCTAGTAATAGTCCATTCTACTAACCCCATGTACATCCAATTTACATCTTTTATACTTTGATAAAGATAATTACCTAATATTGTTAACCACACATTTGGGGGAGCAGCAAAACCGTAATCACTTGCATACATTAGTCCTACTTTTGCATCATAAGTTGATGAAGAAACCGGAGAAATAATTTCGTTTTGATACACATTATGAGATATTTCTCCATTTATATTTTCATAAGTATTACCCCCAGTTACCCAAGTTACAGTTTCGATTTTATCACTCCAAGAAGTTCCAATATTATTTAAATAATTAGTATTTAAATTTATTTTATTAAAGTAACTTGTATCCCATTGATTAACTCCATAACCAGTATTTATGCTCTTATAATTCCAAGAATAAGCTCCAATATCAGAAACTAAATTATTTCCTAATGTACTTTGAGCAAAACCTGTATTAGCATAACTTGTACTATAATCCCCATTGCTACCTAATAACGCTGTTTTGGCATAATCATATTTTATTAACTTAACATTATTATTAAATACACCAATGACTCGGTATAAATTATCTATTGGACATGTATCATCATTACTTCCAAAACAGACAAAATTATTAGTAGTGTCACTTGATCCTGCATAACGATATGAATTATCTCCAGCTCCATTTGTTAAAGAACTATTGTGATAATACAAATTATTTTCTCCTTGAATACCAGTATATAATCTTTTTATATGATTAGCCAAAGTAGGAACATATTTATCAAAATATACATAGCATTTATCTATACTATTACCATCAAATATTACTTGTTTATTTTTACTATCCCATTTAAGATTACTGCCATTCTTACATTTACTTAATTCTGAATTAAATATATAATCCTCATTTGGCCATGAACTTGCCGTAGTCTGTTGATATTCACCAGATCCAGCACTTGTTTCTAACATCATACTTAACATATTACTATCATTCTTAATTTCTTTATTTTCATATGTTTCACTCGCATAATTAGTCTTATAAACATAGAAACTTGCCCCACATGACACTACCAAAGCCACGACCACACTCACAATAAATTTTCGCATACAAAAAGACTTTCCCTTTCTGAAGCCTCTTTACCTGAAGTCTCTTTACCTGAAGCCTCTTTACCTGAAGCCTCTTATATTTAAATTGTAAGATATTCTTACTTTTCTTGTCAAGCTTTTTTTGACAAAATTTCTTTGAAAGACAAAAATAACAAATAGAATAAAATCCATTTGTTATTTTTATTAAAATTACTATATATTACTATTTAAAGTTTTTTCTAAAATCTTTTTAACATCTCTTTCATTAAATGGTTTTAACAATATATCAATTATTTGATATTTAAAAGCTTTATCAATAGATTCTTTATCATCAACACCTGTTATTATTGAAGTTGGAACAACTTTAAATAAATCATTTTGTTTTAAATATTCAAGTACTTGAAAGCCATCTACATTAGGCATATTTAAATCAAGTAACATAGCTTTAATATTTTTTCTTTTTTCTTGATCTTCAAGTAAATCTAATGCTTCTTTTCCATCATTTGCCACGATAACTACGAAAGAATCACCCAAAATTTTAGCAATAAAGTTACTTATAATATTAGAATCATCCACTACTAAAATGGTTTTATCATTTGTAACTACCGGTTTTTTATATTCTTCTTCACTAATAGAACCTACACCCATATATTTTTTTACTAAATTAATTATTCTATTAGTTTCCATCATTAATTCCTCAAAATGTTCTGTTACATAATACATATCATTAGCTTTACTCTTAAGTTCATGGTCATAAGCTAATTCAGCTAATTTTTCAAATCCAAAATACCTAGCATCACTTTTTAAAGAATGAACTAAAATTGCATAATTTGCCATATCTCCGATTGTTTTATAATTTTTTATTTTTTTTACCTTATCTGGAACTTCACTTAAGAATACCTCTAAAGTTTGATCATAAGTTTCCATATCTCCGAATAACTCCAAAGCCTTTTTTACATTAGCCCCATTTTCAATTAAAATATTTACATCTTTCATAACATTTATCTCCTTTAATTATCATTTAAATATTTATTTATTACTTTATTTAATTCATCTTTATTTATAGGCTTAGCTAAATAATCATCAAAGCCACTTGCTAAATATTTTTCTCTTTCCCCAGTTAAAGCATTAGCTGTAAGAGCGATTGTTGGAATAGAAAAATTATCTATTTCTGTTTTTATTTTCTTAAGTGTTTCTACTCCACTCATCTTAGGCATCATATCATCCATTAATATTAAATCATACATTTTATTATTTTTCAAATTTTCAATACAGGCAAAGCCACTATCAACACATTCGATATTTAAACCATAAGTACTAAGTAAACGCTCAGCAACTTTTAAATTAATCTTATTATCGTCTACGACTAAAACCAATTTATCTTTTACTTTTATATCATTTTTACCTTTTTCACTAGCCTCAACTTTAATAGTTGGATTTTCAACAATTCTTTGATCTATGGATACTGTAAATTTTGATCCCTTGCCAAAAACACTTTGAACAACAATTTTACCATGCATTAAATCAACTAACTTTTTAGTAATAGCAAGTCCTAATCCAGTCCCTTCAATAGTTACATTATCTTCTAAATCTAATCTTTCAAACTTATTAAATAGCTTACTAATGTTTTCTTGTTTTATTCCTATTCCAGTATCTTCTACAGAAATAATTAATCTACATATTCCATCTTTTTTAACTGAATTAACACTAAATACAATACTTCCTTTTTTTGTATATTTTATAGCATTAGTTAATATATTAACACATATCTGTTTAAGTCTTCCGGCATCCCCATATAATACTGGGGGAATACTTTCATCAAACTTAACAATAAATTCTATTGGTTTTTCTCCTAGTCTTCCTCTAGATAACGCAGTAAGTTCATTTAAAACCTTCTTTACATCATATTCAGTATTAACAATTTCTAATTTACCAGCTTCTATCTTAGATATATCTAAAATTCCATTTACAATTTCAAGTAAATTATCCGAAGCCATTACAATATCTTGAACTTCATCTTTAGCACTATCAGGTAAGCTTTTATCTTCCAATAAAATATTACTAAAACCAACAATAGCATTTAACGGAGTTCTAATTTCATGTGACATGCTTGATAAAAACTCTGTTTTAGCTTGATTCGCTTTTTCAGCTTGATCTTTTGCTACATTTAATTCTTCGATCATTTTTAAATCTGGATTTTCAATTGTAAAATACATAAACAAAGTTATAAAAGCCATAATACATGAAAGAATATTTAAACCCGGTTCTATAGCTCTAATTAATATACATATTCCGATTAAAAATACTAAAGCAAATAATGGCAATAATTTTTTTACAGCTATCTTTTTATAATTTTTTATCGCCGCTATCAAAGCTAAAATTAAATTAAGACTATATATCAATGAAACGAAATCTGCTCCAAACCCATAAGAATACATTACATTATTTTCATAAAAATAATACAAAGGAGAAAAACTAACTATTAAAGTGGCAGCTATATATAAGACAAGTTCTAAATTCACAATAAAACTAAGTAACTTTTTTTGTTTTTTTTCTATAAAACAAATGTGAAATACATAAAGTGTAAAATAAATGTTCCAAATAAGCAATGAAAATAGAAACAATCTACTTACTACGGCTGCTAAGAAAGGAATTATAGAGGCATGAGCAATTGTAAGAAAACAACCCAGTTCCAATATTAAATTTGCTAAATTAGCATATAATATTTTTTTGTAAAATTTTGTTTCATGCGAACTCAACCTAGGTTTTGAAAAAAACACAGCCATTACTAATACACTATATACTATACTACAAGTAATTAGAGAAATTCCTATAAACATCATTTTAATCACTACCTTATAGAAAGTATAACACACTTTATAAAAAAAAGAAAACCATTTTATCACTGGTTAATTCAAGTTAATAAAAATAACATAATATATAAAGAAAGGAGTTTATTCATGAACAATTATGATAAAATTAAAAAGAAAATAAAAGAATACAACAAGAATATTAGATACCAATGTATACAAGGACTCAAAGGCCCCAAGGGTGATAAAGGGGAACTTGAACCAGGGCCTAAAGTCGATAAAGGGGATTCGTCATTAGAACCAATATTATATAACACCTTATTTTTTGTAAACATTCCCGAAACAACAGTAGCAGGATCCGCATATGGCAAAATTACTGGCGTAACCGAAACTAATGGGGCATCATTTTCTTTATATGATATAACTAATAATCAAAATATAAACAATTTAGTTTTTGAACTAAAAAAAGAAAATACTCCGAATATGACTTTTTGTGGAGTAACTGTTATTTAAGTAACTAATCCAATAAATCTACAAGTAAAAACCGAAATTGAAAATGTCACAACATCAAATATTACTTTCTCAGATATTAATGTTCTCATAAAAAGATATAATATTTAAATCTAGTAGAGAAAGTTAAACAACATTTTTTATTTAATTGTTAAAATACTTTCATGTCGTAATCATAACATTTAAACAAATATATTGTATCCCATTATCTATATTTAATAAATTCAATTTTGTTCAGGTTTAAAAGTTCTAACATTACCAAATAATTCTATTTCTTCTGTATCTCTATTATAAATCATTGCACCATCATCATATATCGCATATATATTTTTTTTCTTCTCATTTGCAACTTTTTGTAATTTAGATAAATATCTTGAATTATTTATCGTATGAACATCGATATAGAATGGATCATTAATTACACCAAAACCATCATAAAATGAAAAATACTTATAAAAATTATTTTTTGCTGTTATAAAATATCTTTTTAATTGTAATTCTGTTCCAGCACTTTCACCGATTATAATTCCTTTATAATATTTTATATCATAAAGAATCTCAGTATCATGAACAACTTTACTAAAAAACATTTCTGGATTACCGCCTGGTAATAATATAACATTAGAATTTTTTATAATTTCTTTTAATTTTTCCTTTGAATCACTATAACAACTGCACACAGTTATATCAATCTCATTTATGCCTATCTTTTTTAATTCATTTATATATCTATTATATCTTTTTTCTCCCTTTTTAAAAAATTCATTATCTAATTTTTGAGCATCTATTTCAACAGGAAATGCCCAAGGAAAAATCGCAACTTTTGAATCCTTTGGAATTATTTGTTTTAATTTATCACTAACTAAATCCATTCCCGTTTCAATTCTACTAAATAAAACACTATACATTTTTCTTTATCCTCTCCAATTTCAAAGCAGCCATTTGACCACATCCAACATTAATTTTGTCACCAATACTTTCAAATTTTGAATTGTGAATATTTCTTTCATCTAACAT
>CAKOIM010000001.1 GCA_934086815.1 uncultured Bacilli bacterium | reverse complement strand
AATAACATAGTTATCAATATTATCTAAAGAACTAGTAAAATAATATTTAGTAGTATCTAATTGATAACCTTTACTAGAAATTATTTCTTGTAAATAGAAATCTCCAAAATAAGGTAAATGTTCTATTTTTGCATAGCCATTACTATCAGTAGTTGTTTTACCAACTAAGGCATCTGTCCTTTTATCATAAACTCCATATACTGCACCACTTAAAGTTGCTTCACCTTGTGGTTTAGTAGAATTATTGTCTTTATCATGTTTAGTAAAGTCAATTTTCCCTCCCTCAGATTTGATATTTAAAGATGCATAAACTGGATCAACTGCTCCAGAAGATAACATTGTTTGAATACCATTGCCATAATATACAAGATATTGTCTTGTAGTGTACATCTTTTTCTTGAATTGCATAGTAATATTACCTACATTAGTGGCACGAATAGTAATAGTATTACCATTAACTTGGTATTCAGCATTATTACTCATTATTACATCGTAATTTGATAATACATTGTTAGTATCAGTTAGTGTTATTTTATCACCAACTTTCATAGTAACTGTTTGACCATTAAAAGAAGGTTTTACATAATGACTATTAACTAAATTCATAATTGTATTTTTTTCAGCAGATACATCCATATTTGTTCCTGCTCCCCATCTTTGAGTGGAGTAAGAAACATTATAAATACCTGACTGTTCCCATAAAAGGGCTTGAGTTGCTAATCTATAATTTAATGTTTGATGATTTGGATAATCATAACCATAATAAGCAATTAGTAACATTTTTAGTTTTTGTTCATTAGAATAATTGGTATTAGACATATCACCAACTGTATAATTATTAGTTCCCTCTGGAACACCAGGTTCGATACAGTAAGCAACACGATCACCAAAATAATAATCTTGAGTATACCAACTACGAGTAGATTCATTTGGACTAGTTCTTGTCCAAAAGTAACCAGACTTATTCATTGTTAAAGTAGCTCCTTGGGCATATACAGATGTAGTTGAAACACATCCAATTATGACACCAAGCAGCAACAAGAAATTTGTAATTTTATTTTTCATTTTCAATTATTTCCTCCTCTCGTGAAAGTTTACTTGATAAGGCACAAGCAGACCATAAAAAAAGCACTAGTAAAATTAATAGTGCTATTCCAATAAATAATAATATTTTCATTTTTTCCTCCAAAATAAAAAAGACTAGAATATCTAATCTTTATACTTATTACAATTTCCAGATGAACAATTAATATATAAATATTCACCTAAAACTGTACCTTGACCATCAACAACATCCATACACCAACTATTAATAATATCAACAGTATCTTTCAAAGAAATTCTTTCGCTAGCAGAAAGACAAGCATCCATAGAACTATATTCAATTTTACCTTTATGAAAAGAATAATTAAAATCATTTGGATTAGGAATACCTATATAAGAATTATTATTTTCTTTTGTTGGTTCTTCTTTAATTTGATTATTATTAGGTTGTGATTGATTTTGTTGATTATTATTTTGATTTTTTTCATTTGAATTATTTGATGTAGTAGAAGTAGTAGAAAATACTTTATTTTCTTTTACCTCTTCCTTAGGGCTTTCTACAACATCAACACTTTCATTTCTTTCTTTTGGTAATTCCTTTTGATTTTCTGTTTTCTCTTGAATATCTTTTTGTTTTACTTTTTCTTTTGATTCTGTATTGCTAGTAAAATTTTTTGATAAGTTATTCTTACTAGAATTGGTTTTACCAATAAAGATAAAAGTAGTAATTAATATCACTATTATAGCAACAACGCTAATTTTAAAGATTTTTGATTTCATAATATCACCTTTGCTTGAATGATATACTACTTAAAAACTTTTGTCAAATCATTAAGAATTACCTTTTACACAATCATAAAACCACCTCCTTTAATGCAATAAAAAAAGTTGCATTTCTACAACTTAAATTCTTTCATAAATTTTTCAAACTTTTCTTCCTCGTTAGGATCAGCAAATCCGTCATCATCATTATATACTTCTATATCTAAGGCACAAGCAAATTTCACAATACAACTATTTTTAATTGGTACAAGACCTTTATTAGAACAACCAATTTCCTTAAAGGCACGAGTTTCGGATTCTTGTCTATACAAGCATATAGTATAATAAACTAATTCCTCTTGACTAAAATTCTTAGTTATAGAGCAAATTTTTTTTGACAATTCTTGATATTCTGTATCATTATCTATAAAAGCATCTAATTTAGTATAATCATTAATACCTTTAGTTTTTTCATCAACAAAAACATACTTATATGTACTAGTAATTTTAATTGGTACTTCACAATAATTTTTTACTTTTAATTTTCTATATTTTTTCATAAACATACAGACACGATAGAAAGTTCTTTCAATATCGTAATCAATTAAATCTAATCTAGATAACATTTCATTATCAAATAGAACTTCGTTTTCTTGTATTGTGTTATTCATTTTAACCCTCCAACTTGAATATAGCCAATAGAAAAGGAGATGCTTATAAGGGGAATTTAACCCTATATAAGTATCTCCTCGTTTTTTAGAGAAACTAAATTTAAGTTATAAATACTAAAATAAGATTTATGATTTTGCATAGTTATCACCTTACCTTAAGGTGAAGTCATCAAATACTACCACAATCACTTCACACATAACAAAAATTTTTCTTTTTCCAAATATTGGCTATTATTCTAATATTTTTATTTTATATTGTCAATGGCTTTTGTGAAAAAAGTTAATAACAAAAAAACGATGACTTGTTTCTTTCGATACAATTCATCGATTTTACTATATTTTACCACTTGACTTTACTAAGTCAAGAACTAAACGATGCTTTTTAATGCTTTTCGATGCTTTTCGATGCTTTTTAATGCATTTTAATGCCAACTATAAATCTCGCACTAAATCTTCAATTTTTTCTTTAGAAAAGCTAGATGCTTCAAGTATCATCTTATCATAATAAGCATTAGCATCTTCTTCATCAAAGAATGTTTTTAAATTAAATTTCCCATATAAATCATCTGTTTTTTTATCTTGAATAAGCATATATACAACATATTCATTTTTATTAAGATTACTAGCATTAGAAGTAATAATTATCATAACAATACTTACTATGTAAGAATCTAATTCTATTTCCTTATGTTTATTTGTTGAATTAACTTTAATATTTTTTAATTCACTTATGATATCCCTTTTTGATTCTACATTTTTATTAACTACTCTCATAATGCACCTCAAAACTTAATTTACTATTATTATACACAATTATTAAAAGAAAGAAATACTTTCATAAAATATTTCTTTATAATTTTTAATTAGCATTGATTTTTTTGATGAAACGATTAATAACTTTGTCGCATAATTCCTCTATCATTGCATATATTAAAAAAGGCCAAAATGCAACTGATAATAATGCTTCGATAAACAATGGGCATCCCGTCATTGAAAAAGGAGATGCTTCTAGGGTATATCCTAAATTTGTATCAATATATAACCCTTTAATTAGGAATACTAGAAATATAGCTGCTCCAAATATACTTATTGCTTTTTTTATACTCATTTTATTTCACCACCAAACTATTTAAGATTTACTACTACATTAATATGATAACCAATTTTTATAAAAAATCAATACTTTAACCTTAAACAGTTGTGCAAAAGACAATTATTTAACACTTGTATAAAATAAATTGTAGAAAGTGAGGTAAGATTTTATGAATAATAGTCGTGAAATACTATCAATGAATTTAAAATATTATAGACAAAAATATAACTTATCTCAAGAAAAGTTTGCTGAGAAAGTTGGAAGTAATTTAGTTTATATAAATGAATTAGAAAATTGTAAAAGAAAACCTACAATTGAAATGCTTGATAAAATAGCAGAAGGTATGAACAAAAATATTGATCGTAAGTTAAAAATGACTGCATCAGATTTACTAAAATACGATAAAACTCATAGAACTACATTTAATAGAATTGATGAAAGAAAATAAGATTTGTTTTCTTTTTATTTTATACTAATCTAAATTATAAAAATCAAGTGTTTCTAAATTATTAACTCTAATATTATATTTTATATCTAATAGTGCAATAGCATTATTTTTTATTTGTTCTAAATCTTTTTTGGAATATTTAATCTTGTGTAGATTTTTAAATATTTCACTAGCGATTATATTATGGTATTTATTATTTGAAAATTGATAATTTAAAAGCAACAAATGTGCTAGCAGTTCGGTATCATATAATTTTTTGATTCTTTTTTCATTTCTTAGAAATAACTTATCCATACTCATAAAAAAACCTCCATTGAGTGAATGATAGCTCCAATAAAAATGTTTGTCAAATCATTATTCTTTATGCATATTTACACCAAATATGAATATCATTAATTAGGTATCGCTTTCGGGTGGTACAATATTCATCGTAGACCCAGGTTCAAAAGTCATCCAAATTGGCAAATTTCTATTTATTATTTCACTATCATATGCTTTATAATTATTAGAATCAAAATTAGGTCTACTAGACATAGCTAATATTTCGCCATTTTTAGGATTCATAGCAATAGCAATTACACTTTCCGGATTATATTTACTAACTACATTATCAAGTTCGTTTTCTACTACTTGTTGCAAATCTAAATCAATAGTAAGTTGCAAAGTCATTCCTGATGTTGGAGCCTCATATATTTCCGCTAATTCTAATTTATGTCCTTTCCCATCAGAAAAATATTTAATTGATCCATCTTTACCAGTTAAATACTTATCATAATATAACTCTAACCCAGATAAACCTTGATTATCTATTCCTACATAACCTAAAACATGACTTAATAAATTATTATACGGATAATATCTTTTACTTTCTTTTACTAAATATACTCCATCTATTTTTAAGGCATCTATAGCCTCGGCTACATCATAACTTAACCCTCTTCCTTCCGGATGGACTCTTTCAATCGAAGTTTTTTTACTTACATGCTTTAACATATCATTGTAATCACTTTTTAATATATCACTTAATTTCTTAGCCGCATCTTCTTTATCTTTTATTTGATTAGGAATAATGACTAAAGAAGTGGTTGTAATATTTGTCGCAAGACTTCTTCCCTTTCTATCGACAATTTCTCCCCGATCCGCAGAAATTGGTAACATTCTACTCCATAAATTTTGGGCTAAAGTATTTAATTTTTCATAAGAAAAAACTTGAATATAAAAAACTCTTAAAATTGTTATAAGAAGAATTATTATAACTACAAGAAAAACATATCTAATTCTTGTATGGACATTATTATAAAACATGTAATCACCACTTAATTATATGTTATGTTATATTAATTAAGAAACATTTTAATATTTTATTGAAATAAAAAAAGCTATTGATAAGCTTTTATTTAAATGTGTTTTATCTACCAACACCCATTCTTTTTTTCATTAGTTCAAATTTTTCTTTTGCTAACTCTCTTGTCTTATCTCTACCTTCATCTAAAATAATATTTAATTCTTCACCATTTAATATTTCATTGTATTTCTTTTGTATTTCTGATATAAAATTTATTGTAATATCTGCAACATAAGATTTAAAAACACCATAACCAGAATTAGCAAACTCATTTTCTAAATCAGCTATTGTTCTTTTGGTTAATGATGATGCTATATTTAATAAATTGGAAATTCCAGGTTTATTTTCCATATCAAACTTAACAATATTTTCACTATCAGTTGTGGCTTTCATAATTTTTTTTCTTATTTCATTAACATCATCAAATAAACTTATAACGCCTTCGGGATTTTCATCTGACTTACTCATTTTTTTCAATGGATTTTTTAAATCTCTTATTTTTGTACCTACTTCATTTATTAATGTTCTGGAAGTACAAAAGTTTTACCATATTTTTTATTAAATCTTTTTGCTATATTTCTCGTTAATTCAACATGTTGTTTTTGATCTATGCCTACGGGAACAAAATCTGCTTCACAAAACAATATATCAACGGCCATTAAAATAGGATATGTCAATAACCCAACAGAAAAATTCGAATTATTTTTTGATTTTTCTTTAAATTGAATCATTCGTGCTGCTTCGCCATATTTGGTCCTTAATACTAAACTTTTCATCCAGAATCATTATTCCAATGTGCCTAAAGAAACCTTAGAACTTAAAAAACTTTTTTATTTTCTCATTTTATTTTTTTATGTTCTTTGTTTTTCATAGTTAGTAAACAAATAAATTTATTTTATTATTTTTTTGAAGTTTGACTTAACCAGTTAATTTATTAAACAATAACAAGTTTTTGAATCCAAGAATTATTTTTCTAAAATATATTATATTATTTTTTGTTAGAAGTTCTTGTTTATTAGATTTAATGTTTTTTCCTCCATCTAATTGTTTTTAGTATAATTTTAAATCCCATCTTAATTTTTCATCTTGATTGTCATTTTCTTCATAAACCATTTCATTAATTTCTGCATTATTAAAAACTTCCAATAACTTATCAAAATCATCTGCAAGTTTTGTGTTTTTTAAATTGTCTTCATCTATCCAATATACTTTACCTTCGGAAGTTTCTGCAATGATATCACCACTATAATCATCTGATATAAATAAAATAATTAATTGTCTTTCTTTTTCTTTTTTATCATACCAATCTTTAACTCCACATATTTTAACAGAATTTAATTTTAATCCTGTTTCTTCATATACTTCTCTTTTAACCGAAGGAACAATACTTTCTCCTAGTTCTAGTTTTCCCCCTGGAAAAGCAACTCCCTTCCAACTTTTTATTCTTTCTTGTACTAATACTTTTTTGGTATTAGGATCAATAATTTTACACATATTCATTAATTTTACACATATTCATTAATTTTACATTTTCCATTTTTTCTCCTTCTCTGTTTTACCTTTGAAAAAGGAGGCTCTAAAAAAGAACCTCCTCCTCCAAAATAAATTTAAATTACATAATTCAATAATTTTTATTTATATTAACATTCTAAATTAATAATGTCAATATATATTAATTTTATTAATTTTATTATTTATATATTTCTCTAAACTTATCCAATTTCCAATATAAACTTGCAAAAAAACTACTTTTAATAACAGCTTCTAAATTATTTTTTTATCATGTGTTATATTATTTAATAACTAGTAATGTTATAATTGATACATAGCGAGGTATTTATGGATAAAATAGAAATTACAGAAAAAGAATTACAAAAATTAAAAATAATTGGTCAAGGTACCGAGGGAACAATATATAAATATAATAAAAATGAGCTTTTAAAAATTTATTACTCTTACTATGATTATATGCAAGTTGATATTAAAGAACCTATAATCGATGAAGACGGGGTTAATATTACTCCCTTTAAAAATATTAGCAATAAAAAAGTTGAAAGAAACATTATTCAATATTATGATAAAGAAAATGTTCGTCTATCAAGGGCGGACGCTATAACTAAAGCTATAGAAACTCAAAAAGACATTAAATTAACTAAATTACCGCAAAAGCCAATATATGTAGATGGAAAATTTAAAGGTTGCTCTCTATATTATCACAGACATGCTTTAAATATTTACAGTGTAATGAATATACCATCATACAATATACGTTTAAAAATAGTTAAAAGAATAATTGAAAAAGTCGAAGAACTAGCAAAACATAATATTTATCATATAGATCTATGTCAACACCCAACCTGGGAGTGCAAAAATACTAATATATTATTAACTCCCTTTCTAGAGCCAGAAATAATTGATATTGATGGCCACTCAGCTATATATTCTGATACATTTAATGAAAAATTTCAGAAAATGACAGAATTTTCTTTAAATGTTTTAGTCTTAGAACTATTATCTCAAGAATACATTAGTGATTTATTAAATAATCCCGAAGATGAATACCTACTTTATGAAACTTTAGTAAATAAAATCCCAAATAAACTTATTGATAACTTCTTAAATGATAACTTAACTTTAAAAAGACTTAAAAAAATGCTATAAAAAAAAGCATTTACTATGCTTCGTAAACGCTTACTTTCTTTCTATCTTTTCCTAATCTTTCATATTTAACTACACCAGTTATTTTAGCAAATAATGTATTATCTTTACCCATTCCAACATTTGTTCCTGGATAAATTTTTGTCCCTCTTTGGCGATAAATAATAGAACCTGCTGAAACAGTTTGTCCATCACTTGCTTTAGCACCTAATCTACGACCAGCTGAATCTCTACCATTTCTTGTAGAACCTTGAGCTTTAACGTGAGCAAATAATTGGATATTTAACTTCATGAAATTCATAGTTCATCCTCCTTAATTATTTTTATATTATTTTTATAAGTTACTGCTAATTCTTGCAGCATTGAAATCATATTTTCAATTATTAATAAGACATTTTTATCATCAACTAATATTTCAATTGTAACAAGATTTGGTTTTTCTTCTACATATAATGAATCTTTTGAAATCTTAAGACAAGAATTTACACTTGTTATTACTATTGCCGATGCACTAGCACAAACTATATCTTTGCCATAATCATCATAATTAGCATGTCCTTTAATAACTATTCTTTTCTTATTTAAATATACTTTTATCATTAACCAATTTTCTTAACAACTAATTTAGTATATGGTTGTCTATGTCCTTGAGTCTTACGATATTTTTTCTTTGGTCTATATTTAAATACTTTAATTTTTTTGTTTTTTCCATGTTTTTCAACTGTACATACTACACTTGCATCAACATATGGATTTCCTGCTACACCATTTGCAAATAAAACTTTATCAAATGTAACATCACTTCCAACTTCAGCATTTAATTTTTCCACATAAATAATATCTCCAACAGAAACATAATATTGTTTTCCACCTGTTTCAAATATAGCTTTCATTTCATACCTCCTTATATTATTTTGAAGTCGCGCCATTAAGGTACATTCGTTTATAACCTTTTCTGTGCGGTTTTTTAAGAAATTACTTAAAAACAAACTAATTTTATCAAATATATGGCCTATTGTCAAATCTTTCCCGAAGAATTTTTTCTTCTCCAACAATTTTATTATCTTTTTGAAAATACTGATACGTATCAATCTTTAAAATATCTAAATTGCCCTTCTTCATCGATATATATTTAAAATCATAATTATTCAAAAATCTTTCTAATAAAAACTTATTATATATGTACTTATAATTTTTTATTGCTAAATATATTTTATAGATAAATAACCCAATTAATAAGTAATTATTTAAACTATACCAATAATTAAATAATAAATAACCCATAATAAAAATAATACTTATTATGACATGAAGAAAATAAGCTTCTTTAAAAGACTTAAATTTATTTAAAATAGAAAACATAACAATGCTTCCATCCAAAGGAATAATAGGAAGCATATTAAATAAAATAATACTTAAATTATATTTATAAAAGCAAGTTTTAAAAGTAATACTAAATGGTAATATATAAATAAGTACTAATAAAATCAATTGGTTAATTATACCAGCTAAGGCTAATATAATTTCTTTTTCTACCGGAGTATTTAAATCTTTATTTAGTAAAGTAATGCCCCCAAAAGGATAAATTATGACACTTTCTATATTATACTTAAAAAGATGAGCAACTATTATATGGCCAAGTTCATGAAATAATACAATGAATAATATTATGAGTCCAACTTTTATGTAACCACTTAAAAATAATATAAATAAAAAATAATATGTAATATTATGAATTTTTATAATCTTCATATTTCAAATAATCATTATCTTTTTTTAACACTAAATAAAGTTTATCATCCTGAGTTTGACCTAATACGGAATTTTTTTCAACATAATCATATAACTTAACAGAAACATTTTCTAAATTACCATACCAAGCATCTACGCCATCTACCCCTTGTATAATAACGGTATTATTATAATTATCTTTTTCTCCGATAAAAACAACTATTCCACTCGTTATATTATTTATTAAAGTATTATTATTTAAAGTTAATTGTTCCCCATCATAGTAATCTTTTATATCTTTATATAATAACTTACCATCAAAAACCATTTGATTATTTTTACTATCTGGTAAAACTTCTCCGAATAACTCTTCATACCAGCCCTTAATTTTTGTAAATGGCAAACTTTCTGTTAAAACATATTCTTTATATAAAAGTAAATTATTATCACTTATATTAGTAAAAATTATACTGCTTAAAAAAAATATTATGGCAATTAAAAACTTTGATAATAAGTTTTTTAAATTATTATTTTTATCAATTACTTTAATATTTCTTTTTTTCTTTTTAAACTGATTTAAATAAGAATCCATATATAAATCACCTAGATAATTTTATGCGCCTAGAATCCTTTATATAACTTATTAAAATAAATATTGAATTAATTACAAAGATATTTAGTAAAATACTATAATTACTATTATTAATAATTGATAATACTAAATAATAAATAAATACCATGCAAATATTAAATAAGTAGTAATTTAACACATTTAAATAGTTAAGTTTTAAATATTTATGAATAAAATACATAATTATCATAAAAATTAATGTAGGAAAATATAAATGTATTATAAAGTGATCAATAAATATACCTATGGCTATATTATAAACTATAGACTTAGAATTAATACTATTTAAAAAGAAGAAAGACTTATAAGAAGTAAAATTATATATTAAACAATCTAAGAATACTAAAAACATTAATGCCTCCATATATATAAATAATTTATATTTTCTAATGGTTCATTTATAGAAACTTCAATTATTTTTTCAATTTCCGTATTATTTAATTTTATATTTTTAACTTTTCCAACGTATATTCCCTCATCAATATTACCTAAGCCAGATGTATATATTAAATCTCCGATATTTATATTTTCATAATTATTTATATTACTAACAATTAATTTATTATTTTGAAACTTTAAAACTCCAATAGAATTATTTATTTTTACAGATATATTACTTTGTTTATTTGTAATTAATCTAACAACACTATAATGGGCAAAAGTTTTTTCTATTACTCCGACTAAGCCATTATTAGTTAAAACAGCATCATTAACTGAAACACCATCTAAAAAACCTTTATAAATAGTTAATGTATTCATAAAATCATAAACATCACGATATTTAACTCGACTTAATGTTAAATCTAAATTTTTATAAGCCAAAGCATTATTTTCATTTATTTCCTTTATTTCTTTTTCTAATACTTTATCATAGTTATTATAAATATTATCTTGCTTTAAATTAGGATTAAAACTCACTAAAATATTATTTAGACTATTACTAAATAAAGTTAACAAAAAAACACCTAACAATAAAATATAATCTCTATTCTTCTTTATCATATTATTAGTATAACTAACTTTTCTTTATATATGAGTCAAATAAATTTAAAACACTATTATTTACATTATCAATAATTTCTTCTTTATTGCTTTTAATTATTACTTTTTCATAATTTTTTAATTTTTCTATAAACTTTTTATTAACTCTTATCTCTTTTAAATAATAATTTATATCTTTATTTTTATATAAGCTTTCTAATTTAACTAAGGCTTCCTTACTATAACTTGCTGCTATTATTACTCGATAATAACCATCATTTTCATATATATAAGAAGAGTTAAATACTTTAGAAAACTCTAAAGCATTATTATAAGATTTAAATACTCCGACTTGAAAAAGATTTACTATTTCTTCTTTTTTAGTAATTGCTTTTACTTCTTTATTTATATCTTTATAAAAAAAATACGCTATAATTCCTCCAAGACATATGGCAACGACTAATATTTTTAAATATTTTTTCACAATATCACCATGAGAATAATAACATATGAATTTTAAAAAAAATGTCAAAAAAAGAGTCTTAAGACTCTAATTCATTTTCTTAGCAATTAAGTTTTCTGCACTATCCATTGCTTTAAGCATAGTTTTACCAGTTTTCTTACGAGCATTTTGATTATTTATTAAGTAAAAACCCCCGATTGTTACTGCTGATATTCCTGCAACAGTCATATATTTCATCATATTTTTCATATTCCACCTCTAAAGATATGATAACCAATTTTAATCTTTATATACATTAATAATAGCATCTTTTAAAGTAGTTTTTCTTGAAGCTGAATAATTATTACCAACAGCATCTTTAAAAGCCTTAAAACTTCCAACAATGGTTAAACTTTTTTTAGCTCGACTTACACCTGTATATATAAGTTTGTTATAAAGCATTTTAAAATAACTTGAAGTAATTGGCATAATTACATGTTCAAATTCACTACCTTGACTTTTATGAATAGTTATAGCATATGCATGTTTTATATTTTTCAAATCTTTCTTCTCATATATAACTTCACTACTATCAAAATCTATATATATTTTATTATTTACTATTTGCTTAATAAACCCTATATCACCATTAAATACATTATTATCTAAATCATTTATTAATTGTAATACTTTATCATTTTCTCGATATATTACATCGCCATATTTTATTTCTATTTTTTTTATACTTGCCGGATTATAAATACTTTGTAATATTATATTTAAATTATCAATACCATTTTCGCCACGATACATCGGAGCTAATACTTGCATTCTTTTTTCATCAATATTTTTAGATAATGAAACTTCTATAATTTGCTTTATTGCACTTTTTATTTGATTATTATTGGCTTCAAAAAAATTATAATCATCTTTTTTAACTAAACAATCTTCGCTTAATTCATTCATTTTTATTTCTTTAGCTAAATATGGAATATAAGAATTTTCACTTTGTCTATATATTTGATTTAACGGAACATAATTAAAATAATCACTAGCTATTAAATCATTTAATATTAGGCCTGGACCTACACTTGGTAGCTGGAATGTATCCCCGACAAATATTATTTTTACATTAGAACTAATTCCATTAAGTAAAGCATTAAATAAATCTACATCTATCATACTAACTTCATCCACTATTATTAAATGATGTTTAGTTCGGTTATATTCGTTATAAAAAAAATCATTACTATCTTTGTACCATTTTAAATACCTATGAATTGTATAGGCCGGTAAATTAGTCGAAGTAGATAACTTCTTAGATGCTCTTCCAGTTGGCGCTAAAAGAGCTATATTTTCTACTATATCTTGATTTCCTAAGTGATGTTCTTCAATATATAGCCTTACAATAGCATTTATAATTGTAGTTTTTCCAGTTCCTGGACCTCCGGATATAATTGAAATATTATTATTAAGGGCACTTATAATAGCCTTTTTTTGTTCCGAATTATATTTTATATTAAGTTTATTTTCTAATACTTCCAATTTTTCATCTAACTCAGCAATTTTCTTAACTTTAAATGAATCTATCTTTTTTAAATTCTTCGCTATTAATATTTCTTTATCATAATAACTTTTTAAATAGTATATATTATCTACCTTTATTACTTTATCTTTATTTATTAAATCATTTATTAATTCACTAAAAACATCTTCATTTATTTCTATATTAAATTTCTTAAGTAACATCTCTTTTATTTCTTGTTCATAATAATAAATATCTCCATTACTATTACTTAGTTGTTGCATAGCTTCGATTATACAAGCATAAATTCTTGTACTTGTTTTATCACCATACTTTTTTATGTATATATTATCTACTTTTGCAAAATCAATTACTTCTTTTAAATCATAAAAATCATCATTTAAAATATCTTCGATTCTATTTTTAAATTTTTGGTATATTTTAAAACACTCATCAATTGAAAAACCAAGGGTTTGAAAAGTCATAATAATATCACTACTTTTATTATAGTTTTGTAAAGAATCATATATCTTATTAGCACGACTTTCTGTCATACCATCAATCATTAATAATTTAGTTTTATCATTTTTTATAATATCTAAAGTATCTTTTCCATACATATCGACAATTTTTTTGGCAGTTACTTCCCCACATCCAGAAATAAATGAGCTTGCTAAAAAATCGGTGATAGCTTCTTTACTATCAGGTCTTGATAAAACATAGTTATTAACAGAGTATTGCATTCCAAATCTTTCATTTTTAATAAATTTACCATAAAGTTCCATTAATACATCTAAATTCACGTCCGGAAATTGACCAGTAATAGTAATTGTTTTATTTACTTTTTCTTTAAGAGAAATATCATTAGTTTCTTTAACCCGAAAAAGAGCTACTAAAAAGCCATTATCTGCATTATAAAAAATTGTCTTTTTTATTTTTCCCTTTATATAATTCATAATACCCTACTATATATCTTTCCAACTTCTAGTTTTTCTGGTAGTTTAACCATTAAGTAGTTACTAGTATGCCCAATACTTTCTTCATCATTTACAGTCTCAATCAAAACATCAACATTTTTTCCAATAAACTTATCATAATAATCTTGTTCTAATTTATCACTTAAAAGGCCAAGTTTTTTAGCTCTACTTTTTTTAATTTCTTCTTTTACTTGTTCTTTCATCTTTGAAGATGCTGTGCCTTCTCTTAAAGAATATGGAAATACATGAATTTTACTAAAATTAATTTTCTTAGCTAACTCATATGTTTCATTAAATAATTCTTGAGTTTCATAGGGATGCCCCACTATAATATCTGTTGAAATTGAAATATCTGGTCTAATATCTCTAATTTTATTTATTTTTTCGACAAAATAATTTGTATCATATTTTCTATTCATTTTCTTTAAAATTTCATTACTACCCGCTTGAAGAGGTATATGTAAATGATTACATACTTTTTCATTAGTTCTTAGCATATTTAAAAACTTATCATTTAACTCAGTTATTTCAATACTTGATATTCTAATTCTTTTAATACCATCTATTTCACTAAGGGAATTTATTAAATCAGTTAAATCATGATTTTCATCACAATATCTTCCTGTATGGATACCTGTTAAAACTATTTCTTTATGATTGTTTTCTACTAGAAGCTTTGCTTCTTTTAATACATCTTCATACCGTTTACATCTAACACTTCCACGAACATAAGGAATTATACAATATGAACAAAAATTATCACAACCATCTTCAATCTTAATAAATGCTCTTATATGATTGAAATCATTTATCATCATATCTTCAAAATCTAAGTTTCTTTCATTATAAAATTTCATATATTTATCTTTACTAGCAATATATTCTTTAATTAATATATCTATCTTACTTTTATCTTTATTTCCGATTAAAATATCGATATCTAAAGCTTTATATACTTCTTGTAAATTTTGGCTACTACATCCACATACAACTAATACAGCCGTAGGATTTTCTCTTTTAACTTTACGAAACATTTTTAAACACTTTTTATCAGCCACATTAGTAACAGAACATGTATTAATTATTATAATATCACAAGCATTTAAATCATCATTAAACAAAAAACCTGATGAAAGCATTCTTTCTTTCATCATGTTAGATTCGTATTGGTTAACTTTACACCCAAATGTAATTATATTAAAATTCATAATAACCTACCCCAATTCTTGTTGTAATCTTTTTAAAGCTTCTAAAAAAGCTTCTTCTTTTTGAAAACTTATAACACGAACTTCTATATTCGGAGTTATTTCCGCTGATTTATTAACTAAATTATCTAAATCAACCTTTTTTACCGTTAAGTCATCATATGTTTCTTCTTTTTCATAATTAATACCATAATTTTTATTTTTATTTAACAATTCATCATAACTTATTATTGCTTTATCTTCTTGATCTTTTTCATAATTTGTAATATTAATTGTTGGCTCATTATTTTTCATACTTTCCTTTAGTTCCTTTACTATTTTCATTTCCGCAGTTTCTTCCATATCATTTTTTTCTTCTTCATCTTTATTAATTTTGATAAAATATATTAATGTCACAACTAAAATCATTAAAATTAACACCGATAAAAAGAATATTATATCAACTAACCTAAGAGCTAGTAAAAAACTTCCTATATTATTTAAAAACTTCATAAAAATATCACCACAATTTAATTGTATCACTTTTACACTTTACTTTAAACAATTAAACACTTAATTTACATATAATAGTGTAAATGTTTACAAGCCAATCACTTTTTACGAAACTACTATAACATAAATAATTAATTAAAGCAAATAAAAAAACTAAAGAAAATCTTTAATTTTTATTACTTATTATCGTGTATGGATCATCGTAAGTTCCGCTACCGCTTACCTTAGCATTTTTAGTAATATTTATTACTGGTCTAACACCTCTAAGCAAAGTACCAGATACATCACTAACTAAGCTTCCATCTGCATTTACAACAAAAGGATTAAATGTAGCATTTATTGATGATGCAGTCATTGTATAATAAGATGTTTTAATATTTTCATTATATAAATAATAACTTGTATTTGCTACATTACTCCCTCCGGCTAGGGATACTTCATCCGCTGTCAATAAACCTATTTTAGAATTAAGGGCATTTCCTAAACAAACAAAAGATGGAATTTTATTTGTTATTATTCTATTATAAGCTAGTAATGTTGTTTTATTACTATCATATCCTTTATCGTCACAATACTTATAATAAGTTATATAATCACTGTAATTACTTAAATAACCATTATACCAACTCTCTAATTGTTTATATATAGGTGTATTTAAAAACTCTGTATCATTTTCATAGTATTTACTAATTTCAGGAAGTATTCCATCTAAAACAAGTTTTACAGAACCATCACCATTAATTTTAACTATTTTCCATGTAAAATTAGCAAATGTAACAAAATTATTAGAAACAGCTCCACGAAAATAATAAGCCGGTCCAATATCATCTTCTTTTTTTTGTAAACCTTCATCTAATGTCGCAGTATCCCCAATATTTGATAATGTGACATCTCCGACTTTATTATTTGCAAGTATTACATCTGCAAAAGTATTATTTTCATTTACTTTTACACCAACTTTAATTGTACCAGAATACTCTTTATTGTCTTCTGCTTGAAATTTTATTGTGTAATTAATTGTTTTATTTCCTTCAATTGATATTTGATTAGAAATAATATCTGATTTTAAAGCATCACTTTTTTCAAAGTTATCCGAAGATTTTAATTCGTACGAAACATCTTTAGCATATACATCTGTTAACTGAATATAATAATATTTTTGTTCAGTATCATTATTTGTAACAGAAAAAGATATTTCATTATCACCATTTAATTTGAATGTTTTCCCACTTAAATAATTAATTGTAATATCGCCATCTATAACAATATCTGAATCTGTCGGTGTTTCATGATAAAAAAGATATCCAACTCCAACTGATGCCGTAAATATGAATAAAAACAGTATAATAAATAATAATGATTTAAAACGCATTCTCAAATTAACGTCACATCCTTTACCATCTTTACTTAATTATATATTATGCCAACAAAAAAAACAAGCTATTTAGAAAAAGCTTAGGCAAATAATTAAATTATGACTTTCAAAACTTTTGCAAACATATTAAAAGGATTGTTGTATAGACAACAATCCTTTATTTAATAAACTAATTAAGCTTCAGTTGTAATTTGTAAATTATAAGCAATTGATCCACCAGATGCATTATTTTCACAATCAACATCTTGTCCTTCAATCCACATATAAATTCTCATCTTTGTAATACCAGATTGAAGAGTTAAAAATGGAACTTTATCAGTAAAATCAGCCTTTGTAGAATATTTCATAGTAGTAGCTCCAAAATATGTAGCATTATCAGTTTTATTAGCTTTACCAACTAAAATATTATTTTCTTTAGTTATGTCAGTTTTAATTCCATCATAAGCAATTTGCGTAGCACCAGTTTCTTGAGTAGTGATACCATAAGTATCTCTAGCGTGACCAACAGCAGCCGCTTTATGTATATCATAATTTGGTTCCCATATATTAACTGGAGTAGCTGTTCCAGCATTTAGCTTTTGAATATTTTCTAATGTATCCCCAGCAGTTGTATTACCTAAAACAGCAAACGCCATTCTAGAAGCATTTTTAATACCTGAATCATTTCCTTCTGCAGCAACACCAGAAGTACTAGTTAAATAAGTATCCGTATTTTGATCAACTTTAAAGAATAAATCAAATGCTATAAACTTACCATCAGTACCATTTGTTTCCGTACTTTTAGTAGCTGTCAAAATATAATTACCATCATCATTAGTATCAACAGTACCATAATACATTTTCATCAAACCTTCATCATCCATTTCCCCAACTGTAGAAACAGGTTCAATAGAAACTGGAACTTGATTTTTAGCTGCAGCATATTTAGCAATAGCGCCCTTTATATCATCAGTTTGAATAATTGATTTCCATGTAGTTCCATCCACTGAAATTTGAATACCATTTTGAGCTGCAACATTAACTGTAATCTTATTAACATTAACAGTCTTATTAGCAGTGAACCATGCATAAGTTGATGTACCCAGCATAACACCAGTAAATAGTAATAATAAAATTAATAACCCAATTCTTTTTTTATGTTTTCTTTGTCTATCAGAGACTAAAACCGTACCCCTTTTCTTTTCATCTTTTTGTTTTGATACATCAAGATTTTCATCCATTTTATTTTCCATGACTTCACTCCTTAACTATAGATTACTCTCTCTATCATATGAATTTATTCTAACACACAATTCGACATAATGCAACAAAATTCTTACAATTTATATGACTTGTTTTGAACTAATTTCTATACTAATAAACTCTGTAATATTTTGGTATTTATTATCTGCATAATTAAGCGGAAACTTAACAATTAAATAATAATAATTAGTTTCATCTTCTTTATATGAAAAATTACTATCTGGCGCAGTCATTACCCTAAAATAAGTCCCATCACCATCTTCTTTTATTTCATCTTTTAAAAAAGCATTACCAAAATTATTTTTGTAATCATCATTAATAACCAATCTATATTCTAAAGGTAAATTAGTCGTCGCTTTAATAACTAAACTATATTCTAAATTAGTTTCTAGTCTTTTTTTATCTTTAAAATTACTAATACTAAATGCATAAACATATTCATCATTATTTGGCTTAATTTCACTCAATTTAATAGTATCACTTATAGGCTTAGTATCTAATATATATAAAGCATATTCTAACGGAGCAACACTTTCAGCATGTACTTGATATTTAGCAAAAGTAACATAACTTATTCCTAAACTAAATATTAGAATAATACCAATTATAATAAAAGTATATTTCTTATTAATCCTTAACTTCTTCATTAACTTCTTTCTTCCTTTCTAGTAAATAGAAATATATTGCAAAAAGAATAATCGTACTTACTATAGAAATCATAACTTTTGTATTAAAAAATACTTTCTTCCATATACCTATCCCAGGTATAATTTTTATAACTTTACCTAAAACATCATTTAAATTAACATCTTTATCAACGGAATCATTATAATCACCTTTAGCAATAATTTTATCATTATCTTTTTTTATTACTCTATGCGTAATAAAATAGTTATTTTCTTTATAAGTTATAATATCATTTTGATTAATATCTTTAGTTAATTTAACTAATACTATATCCCCAACATTAATAGTCGGAGCCATACTTCCACTAGCAACCTCAAATATTGTATATCCAAAATAATTTATATATTCTTTTTTAAATACATACTTTTCTACGTAACCATAAATAATTAATATTAAAATAATTAGAGCAATTACTATTAATCCATCCATTATTTTTTTTATATATTTCATATTTCCTCACTATAAACAGGTATATCTTCGCCAAAATATTGACTAGCTTTAACATTTGCTTTAATATCGCATTTTAACCCATCCGCATATTTAATATCATCTAATGTTTCGTCATTATTTACCCACGAAAAATATAATTTTATACTCTTTGTTACATTATTTTTTATTTCATCTAATGTAAAAACTCCGGCGTAACTATATTTATCAACTCTAATTAAATTATTATTATCACTAACAACTTTTTCTAGTACAATGCCCTTATTTAATATATTTTCTAAATCAAGCGACACTTCATAATATATGGAAACATCACTCCCCTTAGGATCTAATACTAACTCAAAATATCCACTTACACCTGGGGCTATCTTACCGTTTAAAACATTTTCGTTATCAATTACAGTTATATTATTTATATTAAAACTTTTAGTATCAACTATATTACTATTATTTACCAATAAATTAAATTTTGCTACATTCATAATTGAATTAAAATCTTTCTTACTTTCAAACAAACCATAAGTTATATTAAATCCCAATATAAGCAAAAAGAGTAAACACCCTATAACGATGAATCCTCTTTTCATTGTTTTTCTTCCTTATATTCTTTTACTTCTCTAATAACAGCATAAATTTCATATAAGAAGAAACATAAAATTGGTAATACAAATATTAATAAATAACCAATTCTTGAAGTAAATACACCTAAAAGTGTTCCCCAAAACGAATATATACTAGTATCATTTACACTACCAATATAATATTCACTAGATACATCATAATTTCCATCTATAGTATATGTGTACTCTTTATCATTTACTTTAGTTCTTTTTAATACATTACTCAAACTAACACTAACTTCATTATTATAGTTATTATAAAAGAATATTGAATCTCCAGGTTTAACACTTTCTAAATTTTCATTTCTTTTAACAACTAATAAGTTTCCTTTTTTAAATGTTGGCTCTAAACTATTATCTTCTACTATAATCAAGGATTTATTTCCAAACTCTGTTATACCATACTTATTATAATTCATTAAACATGCAGTTGTAAATATTGCAATAATTACATAGGGAATAATAAGTATGCTAAATATTGTTTTAACTATTTTCATTTTCTACTACCACCTTGCCTAAATTATAACACACATTATCAAGTATTTTCAATCCACAATACTAAAAAATTCTATATCTTCAATATTGATACCTAATGCATTAATATAATAATAAATAATTATCTTATAAATATTATTTCTTAAATCATTAATTTCATCGTAATTATCTAATAAATCAACATTAATATTATAACTTACTAAACTATAACAATCACTAAAAACTAATTTAATATCTTTGTCTTCACCTAATAAAGATGATTTTAAAAATGTCTTATATGGACTGAAATATATATTTTTAACAATATCTATATTATTTGTTAATTCCTCTAATGTTACTTCATCATTTAATGATTTAATTAATTTTGTTAAGTATAAATAATTATTATAATATATTTCTATTACTTCATCATATGTAGTGTCACTATTAATAACTTTATATAATCTATCAAGCAAATCATTATCAAATAAATTATCATATAACTCTTTTAATTTATTAATAATTGTATTTTGCATAATAATATATTTACCACTATCTTTACTTTTATTATCTATTTTATTTATAATCTTATTTATTTTTACTAACTTATATTCATTACGCTTAATATCTCTAAGTATGCTTTTACAATTACTCTTATAATTATTTTTAGACTCTAATAACTTCTTAGCATCATCTATAATATACATTATATTTAAATAATCCATATATTCTTTTAAAGCATAATAATATTTAATTACATCATCTATATCTATATTATTATAATCTTTATTAAATATATTTTGATAACTTTTCTTTATTAAATCTCCTTTAAAATCATTTATATTTAACACTCTATCTTTAAACAAGTTATATATAGTAGCTTTATCTTTAAATATATCATTATCTAATTGTTTATATAGCATTTTATAATTTTCAATTATCTCTTTACTTGAAGTATTTTTTAATAAATTATTCTTTTTTAATGCATAATACTTATCAAATGTATTCTTATTTTTTAAATATAATGATTTAAAGTTTAATTCCGCATGTGTTAATATATCACTACACTTCCAATAAATATTTTCAAATGTATCTTTAACATTACGACCATTTAATAATGCATCTAAGTATTTCTTTAAATATTTACTGTAATAAAAATCTTTATCAGTTAAATTAATACCTAAACTAGTAAATGTTTTAATTATTTGTAATATATCATCATTTACTTTGTCTAAGCTATATTTATAATACTTACTTACATTATATATATTTATATCTAAGTTAGATTTTTCATACGATGTATTAGTATCAGTAAATAAATATAAATTATCTTCCAAAAATTTTAATTCTTTTCTTTCCTTTTCAATATTTTCATTTACGCTTAAATCACTAATTTTTATCTTTCTTTTTTCTAATTCTTTTTCTAATATACTACGCTTATTTTTAAAATCATTATAAATGTTTAATGCTTCATCTTTATAAGCTTTTATATTTTTTTTGTTATTTTTAGGTAATGTATCTAATACTTCTTTAATATTATCAATATTTTGATTTAATTCATCAATCATTATTATCTCCCTCAGTTAAGACATTTTCTAAATACTCAAGAAAGCTATTAATAATTTTAATAGCTTCGAGTAATTCTTTATGACTTAATTTATTTACATTTTCTAAATTCATTTTATCACATCCTCACAAAGGCCCTTACTTAATAAGTAAATACTTATAAATATTGCCTATATACTCATTATTATCATATATTGTAAAAGTTAAGCGATATGTACCAGATTTTAAATTATCTTTAATAGACATAAATATATT
This sequence comes from uncultured Bacilli bacterium, assembly GCA_934086815.1. Lineage (GTDB taxonomy): Bacteria > Bacillota_I > Bacilli_A > RF39 > UBA660 > Onthocola_B. The sequence goes on along the minus strand of CAKOIM010000001.1, from coordinate 120,841 downwards.
ATTTTCACTTAATGCTTTATCCAATAAAATATATTCTTTATCTATATTGGTATCAGTATAATTATAATTGAAAAAATCTTTTATGTCCACTATATCATAGTTTAACGAATATGGTGTATCATAATTTCTTCGATATAAACTAACTCTGATACTTGGATTTTCTAAAACTGATGAATGTTTCAACATGTAAACAAAACTATTATTACCTAATAAATTAAAACCAGTATTTTTATCAATAACCAACATTTCATCCCTTATATCAATAGTTAAACCATAGCTATTGTTTAAAACTTTAAAATTAAGTTCTGTTTCTGCGGAAGAATGTAGGCCATAATAAATTCCATCCGGAGAACCAAAGGATTCTATTACTAATCTATACGAACCTGGGGCAAAAGATTCCGGAGTATTAATTTTAATATTACTAGATACATTAGCGATACTAGATGCTATGTTTATACGTGTAGTTCCATCAATTCTAGGATAATAAGTTTTACCATTTAATTCAAATGATAAACCAAGTAATGATGCTCCGGAAACAACATTATTATTAGCATCAAATATTGTAAGTTTTATACCAAGCTTTTGATCATCAAATGTTGTATCATTAACTTCGACATTATTAAATATTGGCTTTACAAAATTAGTAATAATATTTAAAGATGTTTGGTTCCCTGGATAAATATCTGTATTATTTAAAGTAGCATCAAGTTCTATTTTTGCAGATACATCAGAATACACATCATAAAACATTGACGATTGACTAGCACCAAGAACAGATGTAACTGTTCTATTATCTTTATTTCTAAGTTCAATTAATAAACTTTTATTAGTTTGATTATCATTTATTTGAGTTCCACTAAAATCAACTATAAAAATAAATTCTTCGTGAGTATACTTTTCTACATCATTATAATATATATTATTACTTCTTTCATCACTATATAAATTATCTAGGCTAGTACTACCCATTTTAATAAATTTAGAAAAATCGTACGAGACTTCTTTATACCTTTGATATTCTTCTTCACCATTTACTACATCATCACTAGTAACAACATAATAGTAATATTCAGGAACAGTTTTAGTAACTAAGTCAATCATAGTAATTTTTGTACCTTCAGGGAAAAGATATGTAGAAACTAAACTACGATGATATCCATCTTTATATGGAGTAACATCACTTGGCATATATAATGAATAATAAGTTGAAAATGATCCTTTATTAGTAATACGAACATCACTTGTTGCAAACATTTCATAATGTTTTGAAGGAGCAATTGTGGCTTCATATTCGTTAGTGTTATATAAAGCTCTATTTAAATTGATTATAACATTTACTCTTTCAACTTCACTATTTAAATCATCTATTTTTGTTGTAACTAACATTGATACAATTACAGAACCCATATTTCCAGATGTTTGTAAATTCTTTGAATGATATAAATAGAATACTAAACTTGGTACACTTGTTGTGTTTTCTCTTTCAAAATCTTTAGTACCTTTTAAATTATCATTTGTTCCCGTTAGGAAAGATAATGATCCTTTAGTAATAAAACCTGACCCATTTTTAACACCTAGTCCCATTACTTTATCTGCATCTTCAGGATTGCTAGCAACTCTTGGAACATCAGCTTCATCGATAAAAGATACGGAAGAATCTAGGCTATCATAATTAAAACCTACTATAGAAAATGTACTATTGGCATTATAGTTATTTCTAAGAGGAAGTTCAACAGTACCAAGGGTTAAATACTTTGATGCAGTTAAAGTTATTTCATATGATGCTACTTGTTCTCCAATAACCCACATATAATAGTTAGAATCTTCTGGTATTGGCTTTATATATTGAACACTTATATTATTTGAATTATCTTCAGTTAAATAATTAGAATAAAAACCATTAACTTTTATATCATGATTTTTTTGATGAAGTCCAAGTACATAAGAACCACTCATAAATGCATAAGCATCATTATTTAAAACAGTACTTCCTTGATCATATTTGGGATTATATAAAGCCGTAATAGCATTTTTACTATGATCTAATTTATACATACCGAAAAATGTCATCCCAGATACTTTACCATATTGAGTTACTTGCTCATTAGTAGCTATATTTAAATTCTTTCCTTCGAGCATATATAATCTATTATTAACATTTTTATTTACTGTACCATCATCACTTATATCGACACTAGCTAATACTTCTTCTCCATTAATATCAACTAAACTATTAAAGTTTTCAAGTAAATTTGAACCTGTTTGTAAAAATAATGTTGAATTATTTTTAAGTTTTAAAGTTTTAACACGACTTATGGAAAATAAAACATCTGAATATTCATTTGTTCTATCCGTGGCACCATAAAGTTCAATAGCACTATTACTAATTGAAACCGTATCTGCTCTTTGAATAGAAATATTTTTTTGATATTTATCAAACGTACCATAATTATCAATATTTATATAACTATATCCTCTAGTACTTGATGCATTACCAGAGCCAAATATTGAACCATGCATGGCAAAATTATCATAACCTTTGCCATCTATTTTTATGTTAATTCCACCAGTAACACTTATAAATGAATAATCGTATATTTCACTACCAGATTCATTTGCTTCTCCACCACCAAAGATTGTACCAGATATATCAATATCTGATTTTTTTAATGTTTTATCACTTATAACATTTTCACCAATATTTACAAAAGTTTCACCATAAACAACAGATGTATTAGCCCCTCCATATACAGAGCCTTTAATAATTCCACCAGCAATATTAACTATAGATTTTGAATTATCATTTTGACTTAATCCAGTTGCTGCGGCATTTCCTCCGCCAAATACATGTTTTGTAATGTTTGCTTTATCAGAGATATTTACTAATGTATTTTTAGTAACTACTGCAGTCTGACCATTACCTCCACCATAAACAGAGCCACCTATCACACCACCAGTTACAGACACATTTGTATCATTGCTTACAATCGCTTGGTTTCCTCCGCCATATATATTCTTAGAAATATTTCCACCAATTATTTTTACTTTTGGATTATCAGTTATAGCTTCATTTCCTCCACCATATACATTGGTTATATTCCCATCATTTACTAATACATTGGAATTTATAGTCTTTCCACCTACATTATTACCACCATAAACATACATTATTTTTTCACCAGTTTTATCTATATATGTATTTGTTCCACTTCGACCTTCGAACTTATGAGTTAAGCCAAAATCATTAATAGACGATGAAGATAAAACTTCAATTTCAAAAGAAATAGATGAATTGGCAGGAATAGGATTTGTTCCATAATAAGTATTATTTTCATTAAATGAATATGTATAGTCTTCTAAAGTAATTGCCGTTTGTGAATAATTCGTAAACAACTTAGAATCGGGAATGTATAGTGAACCATTATATTGGGTAATTTCATCACTCGTATTATTAACTAACTCAACTTTAATTTTAGCTAATGTTTCATACTCATCACTTTGCCAAGTAACATTTTCTAAAGTATAAGTTACATTTGCTAAAACCTCTGGAGAATCTTCTAAAGCTGATGCTATATTTACATTTGAATTTATTACAGTACCAGATTTATTTGAACCACCGTATACCTCTTTAATACTTCCACCACTTACTAAAATGTTAGTTGTATCCACATTGGCTTCTCTTCCTCCACCAAAACAATAATCTATTGCTTTAGATGCATTTTTAACAGTAACATTACTAGTTGTTGAATTAGCTTGATTACCTCCACCATATACTTCTTTTACATTTATTCCATTAATTAAAACGTTTGTCGATATGGTACTTCCTCCGGCATTATTACCTCCATATATATATGAAGTTTTTCCCCCAGTAGCAACGATAGAAGATTTTAAAACAGAGCCAGTAATATTTGAACCTCCATAGGCGTTTGTTACATATCCATTTAATAAAGATACGTGAGTTTCATCACTTACATCAGCACTTTCACCACCACCATAAACATTTGTTACAACCGCATTACTTGTTACAGTTATAAAAGTATTAGTAGTAGGTGCTAAATTCCCTCCGCCATAGGCATTTGAAATTGTTCCATTATTTAAGGTAACATTACTAGTAGCAGTCTTTCCACCTATATTATTACCACCATATACATTAGTAAGATCACCACCATTAACAGAAATATTAGATGTTGTAACATCACCAATTATATTTGAACCTCCATATATATTTTTAATATTACCACCATTTATAGAGACATCACTAGTAGTAAGACTTGTTTTATTTCCTCCCCCATATACATTTTCGATTTTACCATTATTTACAATAACTTTTACCGACTTACTTGGCATACCAGATGCATCATTAGCTCCGAATACATTTGTTATTTCCCCATTATTTATAGTAACTAATGTATTTCCATAAACATTCGGAGTGTATGTATCACTACCTTCACCCCCACCAAACACATTATTAATTTTGCCTTTATTAATTGTAACTTTCGTATTATAGTTTGTTCCTGTTACATTACTTGATGTTCCATTTACAGAACCAAAAGAACTTCCTCCATAAATAGAATTAATAACGGGAATAGTATCGAAGTCATCACTTCCCACAACTATATTGACATCTTTACCTACATACGTACCTGGAGAAGATGAATCTAAGTATCCACCAAGACCTCCGCCATAAATAGATGTATGAATTGTTCCTCCATATACATTTATGTTTGAAGTTCCATAAATTGTTCCTTTTTTATTGGCCCCACCATATAAACCACCATAAATATCACCAGCATACATATTAATTGTAATAGTTGCATTTTTATTTGATGAACCACTTCCGTTTTTATTCCCACCCCCATATAAAGAACCATAGATTGTACCACCTAAAACTTCTATATCTGTTGTAGTTGATGATTTAGTACTACTAACACCAACTGATGAAAAATTACCACCACCATAAACATCATTGTTTATCTGAGCTTCATCATTTATTACTATGACGGATGAATCACTTGAACCAATCGTATCATATGAACTGTTTCCATTTCCAATACCAAAAACATTACCTGCGGTAGCTCCATATAATTCCTGCTTATTATTAACATATTCACTTTTTCCAACTATAGATTTTCCACCAACGTAAATATAAGAACCACCATTAACCGTACCATCACCATTACCAGATTCATAACCATTTGATCCACCAAATATACTATAGTTTATCATTCCCCCAGTCATTTGAATAATACGATTTCCATATGTAGCTGTTTGACCTGCGCCACCAATAACCATGTCAATTTCGCCACCTGTTATATACATGTAAGAATCATTATAATTGCTTCTATTTGATCCTGTAATAGGACCACCAATTAAATTATAAGTATATCCACCTTCATATTTAACTCTTCTTGATGTGTAATGGGTTCCCCATCCACGGCCACCTATATAAATTCCTGCATATGCATCATATTTATTTTTTCCATATGTACCACTTTTAACAGTTAAATCAAAACCAATATCGACCGGATCAATTGTATAATAAACACCACCCCATGAACCACTAGCAGCATATGAAACTACAAAGTTATCATTATTTTTTAAAACTTTATCATAATCATTTCCATAAACTCCTTTAGCTTTAATATAACTTGATGAATTTTGGTTTATTCCCCCATTAGTTAAAGAAATACTATTATAAAATCCAGATTCTACTATAAATTTATATTTTGTTTCATTAATTCTTGAGCCAGTTGTAGAATTAGAACCACCCAATATTGAATCAAACGATGCACTAGATCCATTTTGAACAATTCCTCGCCCTAGCTTTACATTATGCCAATTACCGTAAAAACTACCTATAGAATCACTATCTCCTGGCGTATCAGATTTAGAATTAGTTAGAGAACTCCCATAATTAATTTTAACATTTTCTATTGTTAAATCATTATAAGCCTGCACACTTATGCCACTCCATGCTCCTGTTCTTAAGCTCCATGTAGCATTAGTTCTATAATCAACTCCATTATGCAAACTTGTTACAGTAAAAGGTTTATTAACACTTGACCATCGACTAGAAATAGAGTTTTTTAATACAGCAATATTTGTATCTCTTGTAGGCAAATAATAATATTCATTTGCTTCCTGATACTTATTTTCATTACCTTGGTTATCATAATATTGTATAAGTTCATATAAAACGCACCCACTAGATGAATTACACGTCCCTGTTTGTAAAACGCCATTTTCATTATATAAACCCTCAATACTAGCATAACGTGAAATAGTTACCTTTTTATAATATGCTGCCATATTAGCATCACTATTAATATTAGAATTAACTTTTTCTTCCGAAGATATTATTGGTCTATTTAATGTAGAAGGATCTACCAAAGTCATATTATTATTTACTAATTTATAATATACCTCACCTTCTTGATAGTTTTCATTTTCTATGTAATCATAATAAGTACATCCATCATAATTACGACATGTACACCAGCCATTTTGATATCTTCCATTTTGATTATAATATCCTCGGCAACTACCCCAGTTTTGAATTTTTACAGGTTTATAATACCCCACCATATTAAAGTCACCATAAACAACTTCCGTATATGTTGCACTTACTTTTTTCATAACTTTTGAATCGAACTTATTTATATTGCTCCAAGAATTAGTTATATTCTCAACATTAGCATCAAGCCAACTAGCATGAAGTGTAATATCTATTTCTGTAACATCCGTGTATACGGGTACTTTTACATATCTTGTATAATATGTATCGTCATATACAATTTTTGCCCCTTGATAATTGGTTGTCCATCCATTAAATCCTTTATCATTTGGTCGATTAACAAAAGGATTATCAATAAGTTCAATAGTTACATACCCATCTTTTATAGGATAAACATTATAATAAACATAGGTATCTTGTAATTCCGTATTTGAAACATACCCCTTAAAATTAGAATTTATATCATCACTTAAATATGTAATTTTTGCTTTTATTAAGTTTGAATCATTATATATATTTTTATTTGTTTTCGTAGGCATAGTTCCATCTGAATCTGTATAGTTTTGTCCCATGTAATAATAATAGTCAGATTCTTCATTATCTACGGTAACAACATTATCAGTTACTCCACTTCTTCCAGAAGAAATAGTATTAGAACTTATTCTAGTTATATCTTCTCCAAAAGTAAAAAAGAAAGTAAAAATGTTAAAACATAAATATACAATACATATACTTATTAAAACTAAATGTAATTTGATATTTTTGTTTTGAAATATTTTTACTTTCATATAAAACTCCTTCATTATGATGGATTTACACTAAATTGAAATTTAAAATCTAGATTGCCAACCGCAGAATTATTTTCGCAATCAACATCTTGTCCTTCAAGCCAAGCATATATTCTTATTTTGGTAATACCACTATTAATAGAAAATATTTCTTTATTATTAATGAAATTAGCAGGTGTTAAATAATTAACATTAACTCTTTTAAAATAATTTGGATAGTAAGCTTGATTTGCTTTATCAACAAAAATGTTTTTTAGTTCACCAGAAATTCCATCATATAAAACTGGTTGATTATTTTCTTTACCAACGGTAATTCCATACACGTCTTGGGCATGTTTAATACCATAATCATTATGAACATCATAATTAGGTTCCCATATATATACATCATTTGGTGTTGCATTATTTAAATTTTGAATAAATTCAGGACTTGCATTAGATACCGTATTTCCTAAAACTATAAAGGCAATTCTCGTTGCGTTTTGTATCCCCGGTATTTTATCGCCAATATATCTAGCCCCAGATTCTGGTGTTAAATATAATTTAGTATCTCTGTTACTTTTTAAGAAAATATCAAAAGCTATGAACATTCCATCATTATTATTACGTTTTTCAATTTCACGAGTTGCATTTAATACGTAATCACCCTTAATATTATTTGTAACACTACCATAATACAACATTAATTTACCATTTTCAAGCCCTCCGGCCGTAGAAACCGGTTCTAATTTTAAGGGGAGTTGATTTATACTAGATTTATAAGTATTTGCAGCTTCGATTAAATCTTCACTTGTTATATATGATTTAAAAGTTTTGGCATCACTAGAAATTTCCATTCCCCCTTCTGCTTCAACGCGAACTTGAAGAGAATCAACATATGCAATTCGATTTACAGTAAACCAAGCATAAGTTGAACTAGCTAAAAAGACACCCGTAAATAAAATAAGTAATAACAAAGATATTTTTTTCAATTCTTTTTGTTGTTTTTTATGTTTTTTATTCATTTAAATGCTCCTCTCTTATCTCCATGTGCATTTTTATTTCGCCACCAATTATATCATTTAAACAATCCGGATCTTCTCCCTCAAGATAAATAACAATGGTAAATTTATCAATATCTCCGACTTTAAAATCATTTCGAGATTTTAAAACTACGACATCATCTTTATAAAAGGCTTCCGTATCTTTTTCAGCCTTAGCTGTATCTTTATTAATTTTTGCATATACTTTTTCTTCATCGTTTAAAAATACAATTACCCGAACAGCCTCATCAACTCTTTTTATAACATCATCAATAATTATAGAATACCAATAATTAACACTAGATTCTCCTTCATTTTCAACATAAAAAGTATAAGCAATGTAATTATCACCATTGTGGCTTCCTCCGGTAGATGAAGTATGAACATTTTTAGGAATCCAATCATATGTAATGTTATCCATATCATTAAGTGCATTTGCAAATAATTTTCTTTGATGACTTTTATTATTTATATCAGAATATAATATTATACCTTTTTCATTTTGTAGTTTATCAGATAAAGTAATTGTAAACTTATTTACATTAAAAACTATTCCTAAAATTGCAAATATAAGTAAAAATATAATTAGTAATAAACCAATTATAATTTTCGTTTTCAAAAACATTTTTTTTCTTCTTTTGATTGCATCTGCTGTTACAATTACTTCCCTAGCCATAATACTACTCCTTAATCTAAGGATAACATAAATGAATTTAGGTGTTCAACGAATTTTAAACATTATACATTGTACTAGACACTTTTTTATGATATAATTTTTTGAAGATAAGGTGATGATAAATGAATATAGTTCGAAAAATGACCTTGTTAATAGCAATTATATCTTTGTTTTTTTGTTTTTCTACAATTAATGAAACTTATGCAAAGTACAATACTAATTTAGATGGGAAAACCAATATTTCTGTTGCTAGATGGCATATATTAGTAAATAATCAAGATGTAAGAAACAACTCAAGCACAAGTGCTTTACTTACTCCCACTTTTCTTGGAACAGAACATATAAAAGCCGGAGTAATTGCTCCGACAAGTGAGGGTTACATTGATTTAATTATTGATTCTTCGCAAGTTGATGTATCATTTTCATATACTATAACACCAAATGTAGATGCAACTAGTTCAGTTTCTGATTTAATTGTAACGAGTTACTCAGTTAATGGTAGTGAAAACATTGCAATTAACAATGGCGAAAATATTACTGATAACATTTATAAAAAAGATAACATTAATTTAACGAATATTCGTCTTTATGTAAAATGGGATGATTCAAATAATAGTAAAATGACAAACGAAGAAGACACAAATGCTTCCTTTAGCAATGAACAAGCTAAATTAAAGTTAAATATTCAATTTATACAAATACCAAATTAATTAAAAATGCCTTTTGGCATTTTTTTAGTTATTTTTTTGAGTCGCAGTAACTTTTAATTCTATAGAAATACTTGGTAAATCAGGGTAAAGCTCATGAAAATCATAAGCTTTTATTCCCCATAAAGTATCTTTATCATCATCCCCAGATTCATAAGCCCACGATACAACTAAAGAAAATGATTCACTTGAATTTGGACTAATAATATTATTAGATAGAGAAATAGCTGTTTTAAATGGGTAGTCATTTAACAAACTTTGTTTTAAATCTTCACTAGATAAAACTCCGTTATTCCCTACTTCGTACTTAACTCCAAAAATAGTATAAGAAACTATTTCATAAGATAATTCTGCTTTAGTTTCACCTTTATTTTTAACAGATACATTATCAGTATAAGTCATCATACCGGGATAAATATCAGAAACATCAAAATGCATATTTTCAACAATTTCATCTTCGCCTACTTCAAATAAGACATTCCAAGCTTTAACGTGAGCAGTTATACCACTATCAACTTTAGTAGCATATATAAACCATGCAAAAGTAGAAGAAGAAAATGTAATGATAAGCATTATTAAAGTACTAAGCTTAACTCTTTTTCTTATTATTTTAATAAATATTAATAAGTTATTCTCCTTCTTCTTTTTCATTTTCTAAAACCTTTTTTAATTTCTTTTTTTCTTCAATTGTTTCCATAACTTCTAAAAATACTACAATTACTAAAGGTACAAATATTAAAAAATAAAATCCATATGTATTATTTATAACTTTACTAATTAAACTTAATAATACAAGCTTATGAACAACTTTTCCCATAATTTGATTTTCATTTACTAAAGGGTCTTCAATATCATTATTAATCCCCTTCGTAGTAAAGGTTAAAACACCATTATTATTATCAATTTTTTCCACTCTATGTGTAACTATTTTACCTTGAAAATCAGACTTTTCTCCTTTATATACAACATCATCATGAACATTTATACTTTTAGTATCAACACTTTTTACTAAAATCATATCATAAACTTTATATTTAGGATACATACTTTCAGTTACAACAGTATAAATACTAAAACCAGCTAAATTAATTGAATTATTACTAACTCTTTGTAAAAATATTATACTAAAAACACATACAATAAAAAATGTTGCAATACTTTTTATTATCCCTAATATTATTTTTACTATATTTTTATTTTTCATCTTTTCACTGTCCTTATATTTTTATTTTATCAATGCTTTCTAAGTATTTAGAAATATTACTTTTAAATAAATTCTCAATATATTTATCTGAAACAACTTCCTTATACTTAACAACTTCATATTGATCTTTGATTAAATTTTGTAATTCTTCTAAAGGAATATTGTTAAAACTAAGTAGATTCTCAAGCATATTATTAACTACCTTTTTACTTAATTCTTCTTTTTCTATTACATCTTGTGATTCATCTTCATCTAGAGTTTTCGATATTAAATAATTAATTAAAAATGTTTCATCAGCCATTTTCTTTAAAGTATCATTATCATAATAATCCTTTTTATTTTTTTCATTCTTAACATCATCATCCGTATGATCTTGCATATAATTCCATAATCTTAAAGCATATTGAAAGTTAACATTTTTAATTATAACATTAGTTTTTTTAATCGGAGACGTAACTAAAGAGATATGTTTTTTATCTATTGCTTTATAGACATCCGAAGTACACAAGTCTTTAATATGTAACTCTAAATCTTCAATTCTTTTATTAATTATTTCCATATCTTTATTTTTATTATCTTGTATTTTCGAATTAATAGTAAAATTCATATCAACTTTTTCTTTACCCATCGAAGTAGATGCACTATATTCTAACTTTTTATCGTTTTTATAAGACCCTCCGGCTTGCATATTATTTTTCTTTCTTTCAATATAAAACTTCATATTTTGTATTAAAGAATAAATAAACTTATTTTCATATGTTTCAAAACTTTCTTCCTTTGAAATATTAAGTATTTTTGAAGGTCTAACATCACCAGTTTTTTTATTATAATCTTGAATTAAATTAGTATTTCTTGATAAATGTTTAATACTTTCAACTGTAACTCGCTTTGCAAGTTCAATTTTAATTACATCTTCCTCATTAATAATAAACTTATTTGGATTTCTTAAGATATTATCTAAATACCTTATTGTTTCTTCCATAATATCTAACCATTCAAAGTCGTATTCAACCTTTTCATAGTCTTTATATACATGCAAACGCGAGTCTAATTTTTTATTAAAATGTTCAAACTCAACTTCATCATTTTTTTGATATAAATCAAATATTTCCATGTATACCTCCTTATGTTAATTTCTTTAAACGAAGTAAATATTCAATACATTCTTTCATTTTATCTTTACCAAATGTTTTATTTAAATAATCTACATATCCATCAATTTCATCCCTAATGTATGAAACATTTAATTGTTCAAACTTTCTTAAAATTTTTCGGGCAATAAAATAATCTACCCCAGAAATTTCATCGCCACCACACGCCACATATACTGGCACAAACTTTTTCATATGGGCAACAATTCTGTTCCCAAAAGCAATTCTAAAATGTTTAATTACATAATTATCCATATCTTCAATTTTATCTAAAGTTTCTTTAGATATTTGATTTTGTTCCATTGCCGTTTGAAATAAATTATCTAAATAAGAATAATTTAAATTCATTGCTTCCGTATCAATTGGTTCAAAAGCTTTTCCTTTATCATTAATATCAATTGGCATTGCTCTATCGTATACCTTATCTGTTACCATATAAGTAGAGTCATCGTTATTAATCGTTCCTATGTACCACACATTCGCAGGAATTTTTATTTTACCTCCGATTATATGTTTTGGATCACTTTTCCATGCACTAGATACAAGTTCAATTATCCACTCATCTTTATTGGGCATTTCAAGTATAGATAACATTTCTGCAAAATAATATTCTACACGAGAAATATTCATTTCATCGAGAATTACAGTATATACATCATCCGTAAATCCAGCTTGATATAATTCTCTTAATACTTCGGTTTCATTAAACTTTTTGGTAAACTCATTAAAGTATCCGAATAATTCAGTTCTATCTCTCCATGAGGGTTGAACAGATGCTACGCATGAATCATGATTTAAAAACTTTCCCCAAGCATATGCTAAGGAAGTTTTACCTGTACCAGAAATACCTTGTAAAATAATTAACTTAGTACTTGCTAAGGCTGAAATAAATAATCTAATCATTTCAGTTGAATAATAAAGTCTTAATTTAGAAGCAGCAAAATTTCTAAAATACTCGACTAATTCTTCTAATGTAAAAGTATTGTTATAGTTTTGTATCTTGTATTTTGCAAAGGCTTCATCAACACTTGCAAGTTTAGGAAACCTTTGACCCTCACCGATAACATCTTCATTTGCATCTGGAATATCCTCAACATCACTATCCCCTGGCTTAAGACCAAGTTTTGATACTTTCATGGCAAGTATATTTTGTTTTTCTTGAATTAAATTAGCTACTTCATTATTTAGAGTTGCTACTTCTTCAAGTAAAGATTCTTGTTCAACAATTGTTTTTCTAAACTTAAGATACTTTCTTAAAATAAAATAAACAAATAAAATAATTGCTACTAGTAAAACTATTACACCTAATATAGCTATTGCCACAAATATCCATTCAGGTCCTTTTAAATCACTTTGATAATATCTAATTACTTTAATATAGGCAGGAATATTAAATATTTCAGTTACTCCATTAAATAAACCTTTAAAAAATAGTTCAAACCCTTTAAAGAATTGATCTAAGAACTCAAATAAAAACTTAAAAAATGTATCCATTATTTTACCTCCTTTATTAAAGTATCATCTTCTATATAGCTAAATACTCTTCTTATTGCATCATTATTTAATTCAGATTCTTTATTTAAATAAAGAATAAACTTATAACCTTCATTTATATATTTTAAATAACTATCTCGGTATTCATAAAAATCATTTTCACTAACTTTAAGAATTATTCTATCTTTAATTAAATCATTATCAATAATACTAAATAATCTTTTTACCTTATCTTCTTTTAAAATCAAAGTTTTAGAAAAATCAACTATATAATATTTAGAGTCTTTATTAAGTACATCAATTAATATTAATTTACTAACCATATAATAATTAATAAACAATTTATTTTCTAAAACAATACCTCGATTATAAACATTATTAATTGCATATTCACTATATAACTTAGGTATCTTTATCTCATGCAAAACTTCAGTTTTAAATAAATTCTTAATATTAGTTTTATTTAAATTTAAATAGAAATCTTTACTATCAAAACTATCTAAATACTTAGTAATTCTTTTTCTATCATTTATTAAATTATTTCTTAATTCATTATCAAGTTTCTCTAACTTTAAATATTTTTTCCTGTAGTCATTAATTTTATTAATAGTAATTTCAATATCTTTATTCAAAAATCCATCTAAATAATATATATAAGGAAAATATGTAAGAATTAATTTTATGTCTTCAACATCATGTTTAAGACTTAACTCTTCGGCTTTTTTAACAAGTTCCTTATTTATTAATTTAACACTTATCCCTGAAGGTAACTCTATGTATCTTACATTAATGTATGTATCTAATAAGCCTTCAAAAATATTTTTATTATAATGTTTTTCTAATATAATTTTACTATAACCTATTAATCTTCTTCGATTAAATTTTAAATAAGTATTCATTACATTTAAACTCATTGTTACCTCCTTAATGATAGATTACATCTACTATCGAATTATTATTGTTAAATGGATAAGTATAATCATTACTAACATTACTTTTATAAAACCTAACACTTTTACTAGATAATGCTTCTACTTTAAATATAAAACCATCTATATATTCATAATTATTTATAATTCTAGTAGTTTTACTAATGTTATTGATATAAGCATCATTAGTCATATCTAAAACAGCTACTCTTGGATCAAACTTAATTTCAATTACAGCAGAAGAACATTTTTCTTTATCTATGTCACTTAAACTTAAAAACGTCTCTATATCTATTCTATCACCCACATTATGATTAGCAAATGCTTCATTAACCGTATAAAAGTCATATGTATTAGTAAAATGCACATCAAAATATGCCCTATTCTTAACATCATTTATTTCATAAGCAAGACCCATCTTACCTACCTTTAAAGTGAATTTACCCTTTAAAGTTTTTTTGTAAGGACTAATAGATGTAGCTTCTACTTCAACCCAAATTTTATCACCATCGCTTAAATTTTCTTTTGGTGTAATCGTAACATAAAATGAATCCGTATGACTTGCCGCATAAATAATACCAGAACTTTTAGAAACTTCACATGTAGCATTATTTGAACATTTATAAGTTATATTGTAATCAATATCGGAACTACTAGCAACAAAGTTATTTTTATAGCTGTTCATATTAATAGTTATTGTATATGGATCAACACCTGAGTAATTATCTAATTCTTCATTATTAAAACCAACATCTAATTTATCACTATTAAAATAAAAACTATGACTTGCAAAATAATAATCTCTAAGTTCATTATAAATGTATCTTCCATAAGTCTTAATTAAAGAACCCCAAGATAGTATAGAAACAAAAACTAATAACAGCAGTAAAGCTTTTTGTTTATTTATTTTTACTATTTTCATTTTTACATCCCATTTTTCTTTTTTTCTTAGGTTTAAATTCCTTAATTAGTGTATAAATTTCTAAAATAAAACAAACAGCTACTGGTAAAATAATGATACTTAAAAAACCCCATTTAGATTCGAGTAAAAGTAAAACACTCCCAATAAATGGATAAACTTTAGCATCATTTAAGGCACCTATAATAAAGTCCCTAGTAATTACTTTATCATTATCTAGTGTGTACATATATTCATTTGCATTAATTTCATCAATTTTTTTAACAGACTTAAGACTTATACCAATATTATTATTATTAGCTTCATAATAAAAAATCTTATCTCCAACTTTAACTTCCTTATTTGCAACAATAACTAAAGAACCTTTTTTTAATTCATCATAATCTTTTTTTAAACTTATTAAACTATTATTATTAATAACAGTAACGTTATAATCATTGTAATGAAGTAATAAAGTTGTAACAACTATTGAAATAATTATATATAATGTTGTCAAAATAACAATAATTATTCTTTTCATAAGTACCTTCCTTTACCATAATCAGATTATATCACAAAAATATTTTAATGCCAATATATTTGGGGGAGAACAATCCACTTAAATCCTTATAATAACTTTTATTTTCACATAAAAAAAAATCTTGCAAAAGCAAGAAATTTTTTTATAAATATTTTTTAAATTCTTTAAATTCGGGACTATCATCGAGATTTGTTTTTCTCAAATCTTCTAGAAGACTTTTTTGTTTACGGTCTAATTTTGTCGGTGTAATAATATTTATTACCGCATACATATTTCCCTTAGTTAGACTACTCGGAGTTTTAATTCCTTTTCCTTTAATTTTAAGTTTTGTATAATTTTGAGTACCGGCTTTAATATCTAAGACAACATTTCCATAAAGTGTCGGAATTTCTTTTTTGCATCCTAACGTAGCATCTACTATATTAACTGGAACTTCTAAATAAATATCTTGGCCATCGCGTTCAAATATTGGATGATTCTTAATTTTAAATTCTAAGAAAACATCTCCATTTTCACCACCATTAATTCCCGCATTACCTTTTGCTCTTAAACGCAATTGATATCCTTCATCAACACCTTCAGGAATACTTACGGTTAATGTCTTCGCCTTAGTAACTATTTTTTCACCATGACACACATCACATTCTCTTTCAAAAGTTTTACCAGTCCCACGACAAGTAGAGCATGTTTTTTGTGTTTGCATGTAGCCAAATATTGTTTGTTGTTGTTCTAAAACTTTACCTGCCCCTCCACAAGTTCGACAAGTTTTTTCACCGAATCCACCTTTTCCGCCGCAATTAGTACAATTAGCACTTAAATTTAATTTTACATCTTTTTCACATCCAAATACAGCTTCTTCAAATGTTAAATTTAAAACTACCCTAATATCACTACCTCGAGTTGCTCTATTTCCACGACTTCCACGATTAAATCCAGAAAAACCAGAAAAACCTCCACCAAAAAGATCACTTAAAATATCATCTAAATTTATATCGCCCATATCAAAGCCTGAGAATCCTCCGGATGCACCTCCACCATTTTGGAAGGCCGCATGACCGAATTGATCATATTGACGTCTTTTTTGTGGATCTGATAAAATAGCATAAGCCTCGCCTATTTCTTTAAATTTTTCTTCTGCACCTGGTTCTTTATTTAAATCTGGATGATATTGTTTAGCAAGTTTTCGAAAAGCTCTTTTTATCTCTTCATCTGTAGCAGTTTTACTTACCCCCAAAATTTCATAACAATCTTTTTTCATTAATTTACTCCTTTCCTGTAATAGTTATATCATGAAGCAATAAAGACGGAGCTAATGTCTTTATACTACTTTTAGATAAATCACTACCTACTTCTAATACGTTAGAAAACAATTCAAAAATATTTGTTGATAAAATAATCATATTAAGTCCATGCTTAATTTTACCATTTTCAATTAAGTAACCTTCAGCTTGCAAAGAAATATTTCCTGTTGTTTTATCAATACCAGAATGTAGTCCATATACTTCATCAATAAATACACCATTATCTAATTCTTTTAAAAGACTAGCAAAACTTTTATCTTTTGGTAATATCATTAAATTATTTACACCATCGGCATTTCCTGTTGGTTCTTCGCCCATTTTAATAGCATATTCTAAATTATTAATAGATTTTACAAATATCCCATTTAAAATAATATCTTGACGTTTTTTCAAGGTTCCTTCACAATCAAATAAAATTTCATCAAGGCCATTTTTAGAGTCTTCACAAATATTGATTTTATCACTAAATATCTTTTTATTTAACTTATCAGTTAATACGGATTCTTTCATAAAAATACTTTTACTATGAAAAGATCCAACAAATGCATTTAAAATATTTGCTACTACATCATTACTTAATAATAAATTATACTTAGCTGTTTTAATAGAACTACTATTAAGTTTATTTAAAGAAAGTTCTATTTTATTTAGTAAATATTCCTTAAACTCTTTAAAATCATATTTTTTAGTATAATAATTAACATAAATTACCCTTGTATTATTATTATCTTCAATACTTAAAGAAACACCAATATTATTGTAATAACTTTCATTTTGCATCTTACACTTATTAATTTTATTATCTATATAATTACCTTTATAAATATGTTCATAACCAGTTTCTATAGACTTTATACTTGAATAACTTTCTTTTAAATCATTTAATGAAAGCAAATCTTTTTTTACTTGTTCCAAATCTATTTTTTCATCTATAACTTTTTTCTTTAATTTTCCCGTACATAATAAATTTTTATTTTTATTATCTTGTGTTGCAAACATTTCTTCTAAAGCATCTACTATTTCTTTAGTATTTTTAATGTTTTCTGTCATTAAATTTATGCATACATTATTTTTAATAGCCTTAATATTATAAAGTGATATATTTTCTACTTGGAAGAGTTTTAGTTCATCATTTAAAGTATTTATACTAGCTATATTATTTTTTCTTTCATATATTTCAATATCTATACCATAAGACGCACCTAAATTTATTAACTTATTCTTCATTTTCTCCTCCTACTAAAATTTTACTAACCTTTATTCTTGGCATACCTACATTTACAGGAACACTACCACTTATAGAACCGCAATAACCTTGGCCTAAATCTAAATTATCACCTACAGCTTCAACATTTTTTAATATATCTTTACAAGTACCAATTAAACTAGCAGATTTTACACATTCAGCTATTTTTCCATCACGAATCATATAAGCTAAGTTACAAGCAAAGTTAAATTCTCCGGTTTCTGGCGTAACACAACCTCCGCCCATAGATTTAGCATATAAACCTAATTTAATACTTTTAAGCATATCTTTTAATGTATCCGTACCTGGTAATAAATAAGTATTATTCATTCTTGATGTCGGAGCATAACGATAACTTTCTCTTCTTCCACTTCCGGTTAATTTCATATTCATTTTTCTATTATTCAACTCATCAATTAAAAATCCTTTTAAAACACCATCTTCAATAAGCATATTTGATTTAGTTTCATGACCTTCATCATCTATATTAGTACTTCCCCATTCTAATGGAAGTGTTCCATCATCAACTATACTTACTTTACTATTTGCTATTTGGTTATTTAATTCATTACTTAAAACAGACAACCCTGGGGCAACTGAAGTTGCTTCCATAGCATGACCACAAGCTTCATGAAAAATAACTCCGCCAAAACCATTTTCAATAATAACAGGCATTTCTCCACCTATACAAGGTTTTGCATAAAGTTTATCTAATCCATCTTTAATAAGATTTTTACATACACTATCAAAATCAATTAGGTCTAAGAAATCTATACTCATAGTCATTCCTTTAGAATAAGTTATATCACAAACTTTATCAAAATCTTTAAATCCAACTGTTATATAAATTCTACTATATACTCTCTCATCACTTACATAAAGGCCAGATTCCCTTGCAATAGTTACTTTTTGAATAGTATTATTTAAAATAATATTTACTTGATTAATTCTTTTATCTTTACTTCTAATTAGTTTATCTAAATCATTAAATTTTTCCTTTAACTCATTATTACTATAATGCGTATTATTACTATTTTTATATTTTTTTAATCTCTTTAATTTAACATTTGTAATTAATGCATCTTCTTTAATATTATTTTTAAGACTAGTTACAATATTCTCAATTCCATTATTACTTAAATCATTTGTAGCCCCATAGTATACACTATTATCACGGGCTAATCTTAAACCAACACCACTTTTAAAGCCTATTTTATATGCATCTAAATTACTATTTACATAACTAAAACTTTTAGTAGTCGCATCTTCTAAAAATACTTCGGCAAAATCTCCACCTGTAGATAACAAATTTTCTAAAATATTTTCTATTTTTTCTTTTTTCATAATTCTCCTAACTCATAAAAAGAGAGACAAGACGCTCTCTTTTAAACTTTATTATTTTTCTTCATAAGTTGCATCTTCAACTTTTTCATGATCTGAATCATTACCATTTGTTGCATTATTGTTTTCTTTTGCAGCTTGTTCATATACTTTTTGAGCTAAGTCCATTGCAACTTTATTTAATTCTTCTGTTGCATTTTTAATTTCATCAACATCTTTTCCTTCTAAAGCTTTCTTAACAACTTCTAGTTTTTCTTCGGCTTTCTTTTTATCATCTTCGCTAATTTTATCACCTAAATCATTTATAGCTTTTTCAGTTGCAAATACAGCACTATCTGCTTCATTTCTTACTTCTGCTTCTTTTTTACGTAATTCATCAGCTTCTTTATTAGCTTCAGCTTCCTTCATCATCTTATCAATTTCTTCATCTGATAAATTAGTTGATGATGTAATTGTAATAGATTGTTCTTTATTAGTTCCTAAATCTTTAGCAGATACATTAACAATACCATTAGCATCAATATCAAATTTAACTTCAATTTGTGGAACTCCACGTCTTGCTGGAGGTAAATCAGTAAGTTGGAAATTTCCAAGTGTCTTGTTATCATTAGCCATAGGTCTTTCCCCTTGAAGTACATGAATATCTACAGCTGGTTGATTATCTACAGCAGTTGAGAATACTTGTGATTTACTTGTAGGAATTGTTGTATTTCTTGGAATTAACACTGTCATTACATTACCCAAAGTTTCAATACCAAGAGATAATGGTGTAACATCAAGAAGTACGATATCATCAACTTCACCAGTTAAAACTCCACCTTGAATTGCAGCGCCCATAGCTACTACTTCGTCTGGGTTAACACTCTTATTAGGTTCTTGTCCTAATTCTTTTTTAACAAGTTCTTGAATATATGGAATACGACTTGATCCTCCAACCATAATTACTTTATTAATATCTTTTGCACTAAGTTTTGCATCTTTTAATGCTTTTCTAACTGGTTCCAACGTAGAATCAAATAAATCACGACACAAATCTTCAAATTTAGCTTTTGTTAGTGATACTTCCATATGAACTGGTCCTTCATCATTTTGAGCAATGAATGGAAGACTAATTTGAGCTGTAGTCATACCAGATAAGTCTTTCTTAGCTTTTTCAGCTGCATCTTTTACTCTTTGCATTGCCATAGTATCTTTACTTAAATCTATTCCATGTTCTTTTTTAAATTCAGAAACTAAATAATCAGTTATACGTGCATCAAAGTCATCTCCACCTAAACGGTTATTACCACTTGTTGATTTAACTTCAAATACACCATCACCTAATTCTAGAATTGATACGTCAAATGTTCCTCCACCTAAGTCATATACTAAGATAGTTTGTAATGTATCTTGTTTATCTAGTCCATATGCAAGCGCTGCTGCTGTTGGTTCATTTATAATTCTTTCAACTTCAAGCCCTGCAATTTTACCAGCATTTTTAGTTGCTTGTCTTTCCGCATCATTAAAGTATGCAGGAACTGTAATAACTGCTTTAGTTACTTTTTCTCCTAAATAACTTTCTGCATCTTTTTTTAATTTTCCTAGTATCTTAGCACTAATTTCTTCTGGTGTCCATTTCTTTCCTCCAGCTTCAACCTTTTCATTAGTACCCATTTTTCTTTTAATTGAAGAAATAGTATTTTTAACATTCGTAACTGCTTGTCTTTTAGCAACTTCCCCTACTAATTCTTCTTCTCCTTTAAATGCTACTACTGATGGCGTTGTTCTATTTCCCTCAGCATTAGCTATAACTTTTGGTTCTCCCCCTTCTAGTACAGCAACACATGAATTTGTTGTACCTAAATCTATACCTATTATTTTACTCATATTTAATCATTCCTTTCTTTATTTATAGGTAAATCATTTGCCCATTTTAATAGCAAATCATTTCTTTTTTTTAATTCTTGTTCCAGTTCCTCACTGGTTATTCTTTTTTGGTTTTTGTAATAAGAAACAATACTTTCTAACGTTTTATCTTTATAAGTAAATGTTTCTGGCAATAAAAGAAAATCATATTCTTTTTCAAACATTATATAAATTTGACTAATCATTACAGGTGTAACAAGTCCAAAACTTTTATCAGTTTTATCGACTACAATACTCTCTTTAAAAGATTCATTTTCATATAAACCTTCTAACAAATCAACGTCACATTCTTGTCGAAAATATTTAGAAAGAAGATTATGCCCTGAACAAGAAGCAAAAGTTCGATAACCTTTTTGATTTAAAACTCTTATTGTATCACAAATACCTTTATCAACTTGAATAATGTTATCTAATTTTTCAAAAGTTTTTTTATCTAGAAAACATACATTAACATCATTCATTTACTTTTACCATAGCTACCCTTATAACTTTGTCTTTATAAGTATAGCCTTTTTGTAAAACTTCTAATACTACATTGCTTGGTAAACTTTTATCACATTCTGTTAAAACAGCTTCCATTTTCATCGGATCAAATTCTAAGCCCTTACAATCTATTTCTTTTACTTCTAATTCATCTAATATATTAACTAAATTAGTATAAATCATTTTAAAGCCACTTAAGAACTTAGATACTTCATCAGATAAATCTCTATCATCAAGTAATATAGCTCTTTCAAAATTATCTACTACTGGCAAAATTTTACTAATTAATTTTTCACCATCATATTTACATAATTTTGAAACTTCTTCATCGTTTCTTCTTCTTATATTTTGAATTTCCGCAGTTAATCTTAAAACCTTATCTTGTAAAGAAGCATTCTCTTCTTTTAGTTTTACATGCTCTTCTTGAGTCTTATTTGGTTTCTTTGATTTTGTTTTAACTACCTTTTGTTTTCCATCTAATTTTTCTTTATTTTCCATCATGTTCCTTTCTACTATCAATGAAATCATCCATATATTCAAGTAATCCCACAATTCTTTGATAATCCATTCTCTTTGGTCCAATAACAGCTACTGTTCCATCTTTACCATTTATATGATATTTTTTTCTAATAATTGTTACATTAGAATCAAACTCATTATCTTTACCTATATAAACTTTTAATTCATCATCTGAATCATTATCCATTATTTTAGTAATATAATTTTTATCTTCAAGTTTATTAGCAAGTCTTCTAAGTTCATTTATATCACTATATTCTGGTTGCTCAAATATTTTAGTTTTACCAGATACATGAATATTACTATTACTCTCTACGAAATCATTAAAAGCATCATAAAATATATTATAAACTGCTTCATATTGTTTTATTTGCTGTTTAATTATTGGTTTAACATCAAGTTCTAACCTTTCACTTACATCACTTATCGGTGTTCCTACTAGTAATTTATTTACTATCTCACTAGTTTTAATAACTTCTTTAATATTAATATTATTACTTAGATGAAATGTCTTATTTAAAACATTACCTTTATCAGTACATACAACAGCTACTACATTTTCATTACCTAAATCAATAATATTAATTTGTAGTAAATTATTATCCATACTACTTTTTCCTAATACAACACTTGTATAATTAGTAAGTTCACTAATTATATTCATACATTCTAATATTGCATCACTTAATTCAATATCCGTATTAGCAAAAATCTTTTGAAGTTTTAAAACATCTCCACCCGTAAGTTTTTCTGGTTCCATTAAATATTTAACATAATATTTATATCCAGCTTCACTTGGTATCCTTCCCGAAGATATATGATTTTTTTCTAAAAAGCCAAGTTCTTCTAGCGATGCCATTTCATTTCTAATCGTTGCACTAGAACATGAAAACTTATCACATAAAGCCTTAGAACCAACAGGTCTCACAGTTTTAATATAAGTTTCTACTATTTCTTTTAAGAGATTATTTTTACGTTCATCCATAATATTACCTCTATTAGCACTATTTATCTTTCAGTGCTAACATTATTATAATATTATGCTTAGCACTTGTCAATATATAACTGCTAATTTTGATATTTAATTATGATTAATTTGTGATAAAACAAAATGAAAGTTAATTAAAGTCATTGGTAGAATTGATGTTCATAGAATCGAAAAAGAAGAAAAAAAATAACAAAACTTCTTCTTCAAACTTATCTGTCAACTTAACTTTAAATTCATTTCTTACATCTTCAATTACATCTAACATAATTTTACCTCCTCGTATAATTCTTGTAATCCAATTATACCATGTCGTAAGAAATGTCACAAGAAAACATCGTAAGAAAACTATGAAATTCCCTCGTATTTTCCTCGTATTATCCTAGCAAAAGCTTTTAGTAATATGATTATTTGTCGTAAGAAATGTCACAAGAAAATAATTTTTTTCAATAAACTTTCAACAAATTTTTAAAAAAGGTTTAACAATATAACTGCTAATTTTGACATATAATTTAACTTATGCTAAAATAATTTAAAAATTTTAAGGGGGAAGTACACATGGAGAAAAGAAATCTTATAATAAATGCCTTTGAAAACAATAATCGTTATTATATTAATGGTATAATTTTATATCAATTGTTATCTGAAAAAATAACAAGTAGACGCTTTAAAGAATTAGTTTTATTAATATTTAAAAATTCTCTTTGTAAAGAACATGATGCTTGGAAAAACCGCAATAACATAATTGGCGAAGCATACAAAGTAGATTATTGTTTTGATCCACTTGCATTAAATTTTTATGAAAATCAAATATATAGATTAATTAATTTAATCAAAGATGCTAAGACATTCGAAGAACTAAGTAATTTAGAAAATAATTCTAAATGGAGTGAAGATATAGAAGAATTATGTTATTTAATGGCCTTAGGTAATGCCTTAAAACTAGTAAGATTTAAAGACAAAGAAAAAAATTCAACCGAAATTGAATTTAATTTAAAACTACTTCGTTAAATTATCTATTGCTTTATCAATAGCAATTTTTCCATATTCAAAAGCTAAACTTCCTTGTAGGTACGCAATATATGGTTCTCTTAAGGGCCCATCGCAAGATATTTCTATTGATGAACCTTGGGTAAATGAACCTGATGCCATAATTATTTCATCATCATACCCTGGCATTTTAGTTGGAACTGGTAAAACATTACTATCAATAGCACTACCCATTTGAATACCCTCGACAAACTTTAAAAGTTTGTTTTTTTCTTTAAATATAATTTTTAAAACTATATCGCTTCTATCTTCATTCCATCTTGGACTTACCTCAATTCCTAAGTTTTCTAATTTATATGCCGCATACACCACTGTTTTTAAAGCACTAGCAACAACACTCGGAGCCATATATAATCCTTGATATAAACTTTTATTAGCCCCTAAACTAGGACCCACTTCCTTAGCTTCCCCGGCAACATTTAATCTTTCACTACATAAATGTATTAAATTCTTTTTTCCAACTATATATGCCCCATTACTAGCTATACCAGCCCCTAAATTTTTAATTAAAGAACCAGCACAAATATCTGCTCCAACTTCAATTGGTTCTTTTTTAGTGACAAATTCACAATAACAATTATCTACAAACACTATTATATCTTTATTTATTTCTTTAATAATTTTTATTATATGTTCTAACTTTTCAATACTTATACTATCTCTATTTGCATACCCTACACTTCTTTGAATATGTACAACTTTAACATTACCATTTTTAATTCTATTTTTTATTTTTTCTAAATCAAACTCACTATCAATTAAATCTATTTGTTCATAACTAATGCCAAATGCTTTTAAGCTACTTGGATTATCATTAAGTCCTATTACACTATCTAATGTATCATATGGTTTACCAGTAATTGATAAAAGTGTATCTCCCGGTCTAAGCAAAGCAAAAAGAGCCGTACTAATAGCATGAGTTCCCGATATAAATTGATTTCTCACCAAAGCATCTTCAGCTTTAAATATTTCACTATATACTTTTTCTAATGTATCCCTTCCAAAATCCCCATATCCATAACCACAAGTAGAATTAAAGCAAGCTTCACTAACATTATTATGCCAAAAAGCTTCAATTACCTTTTTACTATTAAAATAGCATATTTCATCTATTTGTTTATATACATCATCAAGCATCATCTTATTCCTCCATCTACTCTTATAATAGCATCATTTATATAACTAGCTTTAGAACTTGCAAGAAAATATACTACTTCGGCTACTTCACTTGCATCAGCAAATCTTTTAAGTAATATCTTACCTTCTTCTTCATTTTTAAATGGCGGATACATATCTTTATTCATATTAGTATTTATCCACCCCGGAGCTACACAATTAACTCTTATATTCGGAGCTAAGCATTTAGCCATATTATGTGTTAAACTAATTACTCCCGCTTTAGAAGCATCATAATCCATACTTAACTCATAACCTGTATCAATACCATTAGTACTAGCAATATTTATAATACTTCCCTTTTTCATTTTTTTACTTCCATATTTTATTACATTAAAAATACCAACTAAATTAGTATCCAACACTTTTCTAAATTCATCACTACTTTTATCTTCCAATGTATTATCAATACTTATACCAGCATTATTTATAATTACATCTAAATTATCTATTTCTAAAAATATTTTTTTAACATCTTCTTCATTACTTACATCACAATATATTCCTTTAGCACCCTTAATACTTACATTATTTTTATAATATGTATATATTACTTCATAACCTTCATTTAAAAACAGTTCAACAATTTTTTTTCCTAACGTTCCAGAACCACCGGTAACTAATACTTTCATAAGCACCACCTATCAAAAACAATCATACTTAATATAAGCATGATTGTCAAACTAATCTTTAATTATTATACCACTTTCATCAAACTCATAATGGGGAATTACAAATTCTTCTGGTTTTTCTTTTTCTTCTTTCTTATCGCTTTCTAATGTATCATAATTAATACTTTCTAATTCATTTACTGGTTCTAATTTTTCAATTTCCAATAAACCAACATTATTATCATCCAACTTTTGTTCTTCTATATCATCTTCAATAACTAAATCATTATCAATAATATTTAAAGTTTTATTTAATTTAAGGTAAGCATCTTCCACATAACCTACAAAATCAACTTTCTTAATATCATTATGATTAAATGAACAATAACTAGATTTTAACATTATTCCTTCCGGATAAGCACATCCCGAATAATCATATACAACAATATCATTGTCATATTCCACGGAATAATAACCTATGACCATTACTTTCTTTCCATTTTTAAGTTCAACTACACTACCTATCGGTAAATATCTTTCATTCATTTTATCCCTCTTTCTTCTTTTTCTTTATTTTTTCCAACAAAATTAGGCTTCGCCTAATTTTGGAAGCCCTGCCCATACAGGGCTTCATATACATAGCGCGCTTTTAGTTTCTCACACCTTTTCACCGCGTTCCATATTTTTCGACCTCTCAAGCTTTTTCGCTTCGCCTATTTTTTTTCGTGACTCACCATGTCCCATCAAGGGTGCGAAGATTTCGCCTTGCTCCGTCACTATTTCACCAAAATCGGTTTCGCGGCCGTGCCGCTTCCTCCGCCATAGCCTATTGTTGACTTCAGATAAAGGACTGGGCGCGCCGCATTGCTACCGTGGACAGGGTCGTCGTAGACATCGTTGGTGTAGACATAGCCCGGGTCGTCCACACAGAAAGCAGCGTTCGAAGCGACCCCACGAGGCGTTAATGTCCATTCATAAAGACCCATATACATCCAATTATTTGCTGTAACATTATCATAACTTTTTAATAATGTAGACCATGAACTAGATGATGCTGCATATCCATAGTCACTTACATACATTAATCCTACTTTTGCATTTACGGTCTTATTTGTTGCTGGACTATTTATTTCATTTTGATATGCTGTTGGAGCTGTTTGGTTATATATATTATCCCAAGTGTTTCCTCCAACTTTCCATATATGGTCTGATATTTTTTCTGACCATTTTGTTCCGATATTATTTATATAATTTTTATTTAAATTAACTGTATTTAGTTGGCTTTCACTCCATGTATTTGTACCATTTCTATTCCAATAATATGCACCTATTTCTGATTTAGAGTTTTGTCCTTTATATGTTCCTCCGAATCCTTCTGCTTGAAATGTTCGTCCATAATCCCCATCTGTTCCTAATAATATTGATTTTGCATAATCATACTTTATTAGTTTTACTTCATCACCAAATACTCCGATGATTCTATATAAATTATCACTTGGGCAACTTCCGTCTTGAGAGTCATATCCAAAGCATACAAAGTTATTTGTAGTATCACTTGGACCTGCATAACGGTATGAGTTATCTTTAGCTCCATTTGTTAAAGAACTATTATGAATATAAATATTGGATATTTCACTTCCTTGATTTCCAAATGTTTTTATACACGAAGCTAAATTATCACCATTATTACAATAATCTGCTATTGTTAGCGGATCTGGTTCTCTATCATAAGACTTAATAGCCACCCCAGCATTGAAAGTCTTTCCTTGGGAAGTATTCGTAGAATTTTCATCTATGAATAAATATAAATCATAATCTTTACTTCCACTTAAAGGAATACTTTCATTATGTATTTTATAAATTTTACTAAATGTTCCATGAAGACCAGTATTAAGTTCTGTTTTTTCACTATCACTAAAACTACTTGAATCTTCTAAAGCATTACTTAATACTCCCTCTACTAAAGCATCTTTACTTCCTTTATTAGTAACAATATAATGTATTTCACTAGCATCTAAAGTATTAGTATTAAGTGTTGCAATATATAAATTAAAACCTACGGTTGTATCACATGAACTACTTACAGTAAAACTATATGGTGTAGTTTGTAATCCTTTATTTCTACTCATAGGATAACTATTACTTAAATTAATTGAATTAGTACCAGTAAGTCTTATTTTTGCACAACTACTTAAACTTACTTCTGTTATAGAGCTAGTTTCTTCTATTGGTTTCATAAAAGCTCTAGTTATACCAAGAACTAAAACTAAAATAATTAATACTGATAAAACTCCTAAAATAATTAGCTTCTTTTTATTACTCATATAATCATTCCTTATTCTAAATAAATTATATAAAAAAAACTAAAATTGTTCAAGTCTATCAGAACAATTTTAGTTTTTACTTTTTCAATTTCACTGTTAATGGTCGGAATCACCGCTTTTTCAATTTCCTCTCATAGTGGGAATCACTGCTTTTTTAATTTCCATATAACGGCTGGAATCACCACTTTATAAAATACCATTTTCGGCTGGTTTCACCACTTTTTTAAGTTCCACTTAAAGCTGGAATCACTTCTTTTTTTCTTTTGTAACTAAAATATACTACATATAATAATAAATGTCTAGCCCTATTTTATAAAAACATACTCATATAAAGAGGCATACTTATTACTCCATTTTCATTTATACCTATATTTTTACTAGAAAGTTTTATTCCTTTTTCGACGTTCCATTTAGTCATTACTGATTTTAAAGATTTAGATTTTGTATTATCCGCGGACTTAACTTCTATTGCAGTTGCTACCCCTTCATACCTTAAAAAGAAATCAATTTCTAAAGTAGAATTTTTTTCAAAATAATATAGTTTCTTTCCTGATTTATGAAATATATCTGCGATAATATTTTCATAAATAGCACCTTTATAAATACCTAAATTACCATTCATAACATCAAAGTTTGCGCCATCATCTAGCATAGCCATTAATAAACCAGTATCACGCATATAAACTTTAAAACAATCAGCAATTTTATTTCCTTCCAAAGGTAATTCTGGGTTATTTAAATTGTAACAAAAATTAATTATCCCTGCATCAAATAACCATTGTAAAGCACCATAATACTTTTCTCTATTACTATTTTTTTCAACTATCCCATATTTAAATTTTTTGTTTTCCCGAGATAATTGTGTTGGAATACTATCAAAACAAGATCGTATTTTAGATTTTTCGCTTGCATCCGCATATTTAACAATATCATCACGGTAATCATTTAATATTCTTTTTTGAATAGTTAAAGCTAAATTATAATTTTGAGTTAAATTAAATTCATTAATAACATCAGGCATTCCTCCAAGAACAATGTATTGTTTAAATAAGTCCATCATTCTTTTATGAACTACTAAAGAAACACTTTTTTTATTTTCAAAATCTTCTTTTAAATAACTAATTGCTTCTTCACTTAATCCATTTGCCCAACAAAATTCTTCAAAATCTAAAGAGTCCATATATAATCTGTCAACATATCCGACAGGAAATGAAGTTACTCTTTTATATGCCATACCTAACATTGATCCAGATGCAATGCAATCAAAGCGATCATCTTGAGCTAAAAATTTTAAAGCTGTAATAGCATTCGGACAATCTTGTAATTCATCTAAAAAGATTAATGTTTTACCTGGTATTATTTGAAAGTTTGGTACACTTAAAGACATTTTTCTTAAAATAGTTTCAACATCTAAATTTTCATCAAATATTTTTTTATAATTTTCTTCTGCAATAAAGTTTATTTCATAAATTTTTTCATAATTTTCTTGAGCAAATTTTCTTATTATGTAGGTTTTTCCTACTTGCCTTGCCCCAATAACCATTAAACAATTATTTCTATGAGTATCTTTCCAAATTTTTAATTTATCATAAGCTTTTCTCTTTAACATAGTTTATCCTCCATATAAATAATATCATTAAAGCTAGAAATTGTCTAGTATTTTTCAGCCTTGCCAATATTTTTCAAAGGAATATTGATGCTCAAATCGATATTTTTCAAAGGAATATTGATGCTCAAATCGATATTTTTCAAAGGAATAATTAAAATAAACTTAATTGAGCAGATTCGGGCATTCCTTTAAATACACCTAGTTCCCTTAGGGCATTAACCGTTGTTTGATTAACATGGCCACGACTTGCAAAGTCTTCGACACAATAAAATGGTTTTATATTTCTTTCTTCAACTATTTTATTTGCTACATTTTCCCCTAGACCATCAACGGCCATAAAAGGAAGATATAAGCATTTATTTTCATCATCAATATAAAATGTTTTGGCTAAAGATTTTTCTAAATCTATATTTTTAAAAGTAAATCCTCGGGCTAACATTTCAAGTGCTACGGCAAGAGTATCTGCAACAGCTGATTCTTTAGCCGTTGCCCCAAAGCCTTTTTCTTTTATTTCAATAAGTCTTCGTTTTATTCCATCATAGCCTCTAAGCATAGCAAAAACATCAAAGTCACTTCTTCTTATACTAAAAAATGCCGAATAATAATAAAGTGGATAATAAACTTTAAACCAAGCTACACGATAAGCCATCATAACATAAGCACAAGCATGAGCTTTTGGAAACATATATTCAATTTTTCTACAACACTCGATAAACCACTCAGGTACACTAAATTCTCGCATATAAGATGCATGTTCAAGCCAAGTTTCTGGTTCTTTTTTAGCTTTTCCTTTACGTACAAATTCAGATATTTTAAAAGCCCGAGATGGATCAAGTCCATAATTAATTAAACTAACCATAATATCATCACGACAACCTACGACTTCATCAAATGATGCAACATTATTAACAATTAAATCTCGCACATTACCTTGCCAAACATTAGTACCATGAGAAAGACCTGCAATCTTAACTAAATCAGCAAAATGCGTTGGCTTTATTTCTAAAAGCATATTAATAGCAAAATTAGTACCAAATTCTGGTATACCTAATGTACCAGTTTTACATAATATTTGATCTTCGGTTACTCCTAAAGCTTTAGGCGATGTAAATAAACTAATAATATTTTTATCATCAAATGGTATTTCATCTTTAATATTAACTTTAGTTGTATCCCCTAAATATCTTAGCATTGTTGGATCATCGTGTCCTAGTATATCTAGTTTTAATACATTATCATGAATAGCATGGAAATCAAAATGTGTCGTATACCATGTACTATCTGGTTCATCCGCTGGATATTGATATGGAGTAAAATCAAATACATCCATATATTGGGGAATAACAATTATACCACCTGGGTGTTGACCTGTTGTTCTTTTAACACCAGTACAACCTATGGCAAGTCTTTCAATTTCAATATTATTTAAAATAATATTTTCATCTTCACAATAACCTCTTACATAACCAAATGCTGTTTTTTCCGCAACAGTTGAAATTGTACCGGCACGATAAGCATGATCTTCTCCAAATAATACTTTAACGTGATTATGAGCATCAGCTTGATTATCTCCGGAAAAGTTTAAATCTATATCTGGTACTTTTTCAGCTTTAAATCCAAGGAATGTTGCAAAGGGCATATCTTGTCCTTCTTTTTTTAATTTTGTACCACAAACACATTTTCTATCGGGCATATCATAGCCACTTGGATAAAGATTAGCTAATGTTTCACCTGATTCATCTTCAAAATATGATTTTTTACAACTTGGACATACATAGTGAGGTGGTAATCCATTTACCTCGGTAATACCCATCATTGTTGCGACTAGACTTGAACCAACCGAACCACGAGAACCAACAAAGTAACCATCTTCATTACTCTTTTTAACTAATTTTTCAGCGATTAAATAAATAACATCATATCCCCCACCAATTATACCAGCAAGTTCTGCTTCAAGCCTTTCTTCAATTATCTTAGGTAAAACACTTCCATATATTTCATGAGCTTTATTATAAACCATTTCTTTTGTAATTTCTTCAGAGTTTTCTAATACTGGAGTATATAATTTATCTCGAATAATTTGTAAATGATCAACCGTATTTGCGATAGCATTCGGATTAGTAACTACTATTTCTTTGGCTAATTCATCACCTAAAAAACTAAAAGCATCTAGCATTTCTTTAGTTGTCATAAAATACATATTAGGTATTTCAATATCTTTTCGATTTAAAGGGTGTAATTTACCATTAGTTTTTTGATGAATTATAACTTTACGATAAATTAAATCATCGGGTCTTAAATTATGAACATCCCCAGAAGCTACGACTAATTTCCCCATTTTTTTAGCAGTCTTAACTAACCTTGAAACATACCCATTATATTCTAAAATATTATGAAACTTTTTATTATCACCAATTAAATGAGTTGCACAATTAACCGGATTAACTTCAATATAATCATAAAAATTCATTAAATCATATAATTCATCATCAAGCATTCCATAGGCTTTTTCAAATACTTCTCCATTTGTACAACCACTACCAATAATAAGGCCTTCTCTTAAAGACATTAAATCACTTCTTGGTATTTTAGGTTCTTTACCCTTATATAAATATTTTGTATTTGCTAAACTAATTATTTTAAACAAGTTTTTTAAACCAATAGCATTTTTAGCAATAACAGTTAAATGAAAAGGTCTTGCAAACTTTATAGCATTTTCTTTATCAGCAAGTTTTTCTAAATCTATTGTAGTATGAATATTTTGTTCTCTTAATTCATAAAGCATTTGATAAAAACATTTACTTGTTCCCTCACTATCATAATCTGCTCTATGGTGTTTATCTTCATCCCATTCTACTTTTAAATTTTTAACTAAAGTAGATAACTTATGATTACGCCAATCCGGATACATATTACGAGCAAGGCCCATCGTATCTATTACCGTATTATTAAATTCACCTAAATTATATTTTTTACAAGCACTTTTAATAAATGATATATCAAACTCTGCATTGTGAGCAACTAATGGCAAATCACCAACAAACTCTAAAAATCTTTTCGTAACAATTTCTTCATTATCTTTTCCCTCTAACATATCATCACTAATATTAGTAAGTTCCGTTATAATCTTAGGCAAAGGTTTATTGCACGATATAAGTTCATCAAACCTAGCTATTATTTCATTATTTTTAACCTTTACAGCCCCAATTTCTATCATTTGGTCAATTCCACTATTAAGTCCTGTTGTTTCCGTATCAAATACAACATATTCTTGATCAAACAATTTAAATTCTTTATTAGAAAAAACAATATTAGCTTCAATATCTACAACATTTAATTCTGCCCCATACAAAGCTTTAAACTTATCTTTATCCTCTTTTCCTTTATTAATTTTATTAACTTGATTATAAATATCCGGATAAGCTTGTAAAACATTATGATCTGTAATAGCTAAAGCCCTATGACCTAACTTCGATGCAAACTTAACTAAATCAGATGCAGATATAACCCCATCCATCATACTCATCATACTATGAGCATGTAATTCTACTCTTTTATTTTCTTCTTCATCTTTTATTACTTCATCTTTAGAATCTATTATTTCTATATTTCTTGCATCAATAATCATTTGTTTTAAGTATTGATCCATCATTATATGTCCATGAACTCTATACCAAGAACCAACATTTAATTTTTTATTAATACCAATAAATTCTTCTTCATTAAACCTAACTATTTTCATTAAATAACTATCTGTTTTATCACTTACTTTTAAATTAATTATAAATATTGGTCCTTTTTTCCCTTGTCTTTCAATAACTTCTTTTTGAAATATATAAACTTCCACAATAATATTTTTAACTTCCCCTAAAATATTATTTAGTTGTGTAACATCACCATCTTTATGTGAACCCAATATTATTTTACTTTCTTCTTTTTTTATATTAACACTTTCTTTTTCATGTATAATTTCTTCTTGTAAACTTTTTTGTTCATCTAAACTTATTAAAATATCAACATTAAATTCACCCAAGCCATATCTTTTTAATTGATTTATTAAATTATTACATTCATTCAATAAATCATTTTTTTCAAAATCATTTAATACATAAAAAGTTATGATATTATTATTTATTTCTATTTTACTTTTCTTTATACTAATTAAACTTGGTCTTCTTATAATTATTTCATCAATTAAGTAATTCAAATAATTAATAACTACACTTTCAGAAACTTGTTTATACGTTAAAACAATTTCGCATTTATTAACACCATTTATTCCATTTAAAGCACTTAAAAAAAGTTTATTAGCATCTTCTATTTCTAAAGCATTTTCACTCTTTAAATAGACTATAAATTTATTTTCTTGTTTTTTTAAAACTACTTTATCTAAAGAAATTTCATTAAATGCATCATCAACACAATTAATACTTGTTAAAAATCTTTTTACATCATCTTTCATTTAACCCACCTTCCTAATGTCATTAACTTTAAAAGTTATTTTATCATAATATTTAGAAACTTCACCATACAACTCTACTATATCATAAATCTTTAAATCTTTAAGAAGATAATATTTATTACTAAATACATTAAATTCAAAAACACTAGTTTCATCACTAGCTTTTATAAAAGCCATATCTTCATTTTTCTTTGTTTTAATATTTTTAATATTTTCTATATAAACTAAAACTTTAATTCGTTTAAATAATTTTTTTTCAATATCAACTAATTTAACATAATCTTTTTTATAATATGCTAAGACTGGATGATTACTAACATAAAAACCAAAACTAGATAATTCATTATTTCTTAAAATAGTTTTATCATACTCTGGATATTCAATCAAAACAGGTTTTTTTATAAATCCCATTCCCTCATCAAGTTCAGCATAATTAAGAGCCTGATCTAAGTTTTCCATTAAGGTTCTTTCATTTACCTTTAAAGAATTAAAAGCTCCGGCTTTAATTAAGTTTTCTAAAATAACTTTATTTGTAAAATCTTTTGTTATACTTACAAACTCAAAAAAATCAGAATACTTTTGCTCTTTATTTAAAACAATATTATCTGCTATATTTTTAGATATATTTTTAATTTTCCATAAAGGCATTATTAAATTATTATTTTTTATTGAAAAATCTTTCTCACTATAATTAATATCTGGTTTTAAGACTTTTATATTTTTACTTTTTAAATAATTGATATAAAGATTGTAGTTATCTTGACTTACATTCTCATTTAACATAACAATTATAAATTCTTTTGGATAATAGCATTTTAAATAAGCCATTTGATACGCTAAATAAGCATAAGATACCGAATGAGATTTATTAAAACCAAAACTTGCAAACCTAGCTATATCATCATATATCTTATTAGCTATATCCCTACTTTTGCCACGACTTAGAGCCTTTCTTAAAAATTCTTCTTTATTTTTTGAAATAACAATTTCCTTTTTCTTAGAAATTGCTCTTCTTATTATATCGGCCTCAGCATAACTATAACCAGCGATATCTTTTAATATATTCATTATTTGTTCTTGATATAAAATAATTCCATATGTATCTTTTAATATATTTTCTAAAGAATTATCTAAATACGTAACTTTTTCTATTTTTTGTTTTCTTTTAATAAACGTATCAGCAAATACTATTGGGCCCGGTCTACCTAAGGCTAACAAAGCTACTAAGTCATTGAAACAATCTGGTTTTAATCTTTTGGCTAAGTTTTTTAAAAGTGGTGTTTCAAATTGAAATATTCCCTCAGTTTTCCCTTCGGCAAAAAGATTTAAAACTTGTTTATCATTAAAATCTATATTATTAAGATTTACTTTTCCTATTAAATCTAGGACTTTATGAATTAAAGTTAAATTTCGAAGGGCTAAAAAGTCCATTTTCAAAATACCCAAGTTTTCTAAATTATCCAAAGGAACTCCGGTTATTATTTCATCATTATGTTTACTTACAGGAATTAAAGTATTAAGACTATATTTAGATATGACAACTCCGGCCGCATGCACCGAAGTATTTTTCTTTAATCCCTCTAAGTGAATTGCTATACTATATAATTTTTTTAATTCTTTATAATTATTTATATATTTACTTACTACTTCATTTTTTAAATTATCTTTTAAACTTAAACTAGAACTTATATTTTTTAAAAATGAATCAATTAAATCTGGATTAATTTTTAAAACCTTAGCTAACTCTCTTAAAATAAGTTTACTTTTAAATGTACTAAATGTTCGTCCTAAAGCAACGTGATCAAAACCATATTTTTCTCGTACATAATTAATAACTTCTTCTCTTTTGGTATCTTCAAAGTCAATATCAATATCAGGCATACTTACCCGATCCGGATTTAAAAATCTTTCAAATAATAAATCATACTTTAAAGGATCTATTTCAGTTATACCAATTGCATAACTAAGTAAAGCCCCGGCCGCAGATCCTCTTCCTGGGCCAACTAAAATATTATTCTTTTTAGCATATAAAACATAATCATAGACAATTAAAAAATAATCTACATAACCCATTTTTTCAATTACACTAAGTTCATGTTCTAATCTATCAATATACTTTTGAGTTAATTTATTATTAAGCCTTTTAGTTAAACCTTTATAGGCAAGTGTTCTTAAAAATTCTTTAGAATTTTCATGAAATACGGGTATATCATCTTGTCTTTTTATTTCAATATTTATATCATTAACTATCTTTTCTAAACATCCCAAATTAATATTTGTATCTATATAAGCAAAGTCATCTTCATAAGTATTATCATGCTTTAACATACATAAATATTTTAAATACTTATTATCATTAGCATTTAAACACTTAATATTTTTAATATAAACTCTTTTATTAATATTCTTTATCCGTTCAAGTTCTACTGGACTTTGATAACCTAAATATACATCTTCCTTTATCCTTAATATTTTATAGTATTCCCACGAAGCTTTAGGCAAAATAATTATTATATTGTCTAAATTTAATAAATCATCCAAGGTTATTTCAGTATTTTCATTAACCTTTATTAAATTTTGATAACCAGTATAATTTTTAGCATACAAATAAATATCTTTATCTAAAACTTTAATATTTAAACCAATTATAGGTTTAATATTATTTTTTTTACAGGCAAAATAAAACTCTAAAACTCCGCCTAGATTATCATCACATATACCACATGCATAAATATTTTTTTTAACTAAAAAATCAATTAAGTCATTAATCTTAATTAAACTATTTAAAAGACTATAATCAGTTGTAATTTTTAGTGGTACGTACATAACTTCTCCTCAATTTAAGTGTATCAAATATCTTTCTAAATGTCATTAGTTTAATATAATATTTATTTATTTTTAGGTCATAATATAAATGGTGAAGTCTATGAAATCCCACATTATATATCACATTGTATGGTTATTTATAATTGGTTCTTTCTTCGGTTATATTTTTGAAGTAACTGCACATTTTCTCATGAATGGAAAACTTATGAATAAACCCGGTCTTTGGTTTGGTCCATTTAAACCAATATACGGTATTGGTTTAATACTAAGTACCCTTTTACTATATAAGTTCCAAGACAATAATTTTTTACTTATCTTAATTTTAGGAATAATAATTGGTTCTACATTTGAATATATTGCTTATGTTTTTCAAGATAAATTTTTTAGCATTTATACATGGAATTATAAAAACATGAAATTTAATATTGGAGGCAAAATATATCCGCCTTACTGTTTAGTATGGGGCTTACTTTCAGCCCTTTGGATTAAATATGGTCTAAATATATATCTTAAAATATTTAACAAAGCTTATAACTACAATTTTAAAATCATAACTATTTTCTTACTAGTTCTTTTAATCATTGATATTGGATACACTTCCTTAATTATTAATAGATATACTAAAAGACATAAAATTGTTAAAGCTTCGACTAACATAGATAAATGGCTTGATAAAAATTACCCTAACTGGAAAGTTAAAGATAGATTTCCAAATTTAAAATTAAAATAGTACAAAAACAAGAGTACCCTCTTGCTTTTTGCACTATTGCCACTTATATTATATTAACAAATTGTTCTAAACATTTTAAAGTTTCTTCAAATTCAATTTTTCTAGCATAACTATTTTTTCTTGAATAACTTAACCATTTATTTTTTAATATACTACTTTCTTTAACAATATTTAAATTTCTAATTAAATTATCATTAAATTTTCTTTTTCTAAAAGTCCTTTCAATAGCTCCCTTAAATTTGTCTTTATTTATTTTATCAAATTTAAATTTATATATTAAATAAATATCATAATAATCTTTCATTCTACTACTAGTTTCAAGTTTACTAAGAATTGTTTCTATTTTTTCAGCAAGAACAGTTTCAAGATTATATGCCCAGACTTTATAAATTTCATTTTCAATCAAAGATTCATATTTATAATCATCTGGTCCAGGATATATTGGATCTCCTGTTGCTAAATCAATATGAAATTTATCTTTAATATTTTCTAACATAAAGTTAATTGTAATTCTTAATCCACCATATTCATCTTCATCACGAATTGGTTCAATTTTTTCAATTTTAAATTTTACATTATCATCTAAATCTATATCAATAATTTCTTTTACCATTTTAATAAGATTTTCTTCATTAAATTCTGTTTTTCTTATTGCCGTGTCTATATCCATAGTACTTCTATTATCAAGGCCAAATAAATTACTTAAATAAAATCCACCTTTTAAGATGAAATTATCCTTGTATTTGCTTTTGGATAAACGTTCAACAAATCTATCATACATATAAAATCTCATAACTGAGTTAAAATCCACATTTTTATTTTTGGAAATATTTTTAAGTTTGTCTTTAATTGATTGTGCTGAATTATTCATAATATGCTCCCTCTACCATTGTCATTACTTTATCGTTTATTCCCATCTTTTTTGAATATTTAGATAATTTTGCAATATCTTTATCACGAGATTTTATATATTGTTTAATGGTCTTTTTAACTTGTTCTAAATCCATTCTATTTTTTGATCTTATAATATCACAAATACATCTTTCTATATCATATGTCCTTATTTTATTTCCGTTTGGCGTTTCTATTTCAACTACTCCCATTTCATATATATCATCTGAAACATAAAATACATTGCATTTTTCATTTACAACATTAGTATGATAACTTTGAGGAACAGTTACGGTATAATTGTATGGAAATTCTTCAGTCATACCATAAAAATATAATGCATTCATATGTGAAAAAATAGCTTTTTTATATTTTTGTTGAAAAGAAAAATAGCTATCTTCAAAAGTGCTTGGAGAAAGATAAAGTCCTCTTGAAATCTTTTCAATATCATGATTATTTTCCATAATTGAAAGATATTGTCTACTTATATTTAATGGCTCTATCATTCTCGTCGAAATCATCCCATTATTGATAATCATTATTTGTTTTATAACATCAATATATATCTTGGATTGTTCATTTGGATATTTAATTATTAGTTTTTTTATAGCATTAGACATTTCGTTAATACTATTTAACTGCTTATGCTTAGACTTTAATAGTTGACTCTTAATTTGATTCATAGGGTCTTTAATTGAATTAATTGTTTCTACATAATTTTTAAGAATCACACTATCTACATTGTAATTAATCTTATCTTCCTTTTTCATCTCAATCCCTTCTCTTTGACAACCACACTGAAATTATACCATTTTTCAGTGTGGTTGTCAAAGAGATACTAAATCATTATAAATTTTCTAGCATAATGCATAATATTGTTTGACAAAAATAGAATATATTGTTAAAATTAGTAAGTAACGAAAAGGAGTGAGAAAATGGCTACAAAAGTAACTACTAAAAAACCTTTAACTGGTAATAGAAGATCACATGCTTTAAATGCTACTAAAATGAAACAAAAACCAAACTTACAAAAAAAGACTATTAATGGAGAAAAAGTAATTATTAGTGCTAGAGAAGCAAGAACAATAAATAAAAAAGCTGCATAATTAATGCAGTTATTTTTTTTGTAATTCTATATTTAAAGTCATGTTAGTTAAATCTAGTTTTTCACCCTCGCCTATACTTTGACTAATTACATAACCATAGCCATTATATTCAAGTTTTAAACCAATTAATGAAGCAAAAGTTTTAACATCATTTAAGCTCCAGCCAATCATATTAGGCATTGTAATATCTTGCGAATTAGTTACTATAAAAACTTTACTTCCTGATAATACTTCATTATTTTTTAATGGATATTGATTTATAACATATTTACCCTCTCCAATTAC
Source organism: uncultured Bacilli bacterium (assembly GCA_934086815.1). Taxonomy (GTDB): domain Bacteria; phylum Bacillota_I; class Bacilli_A; order RF39; family UBA660; genus Onthocola_B. The sequence goes on along the minus strand of CAKOIM010000001.1, from coordinate 80,067 downwards.
GATAGGTTTTAATTTTTTATTTTCTATATCACTTATAGAATCATCTGTAAGTTTACTTAGATAATTATTTAATGTTATTATTTTTTCATTTTCTTTATTTGAAACATTATCAGTTAATTTAGCGTAACTTGCAATCTCTTCGATAGCAGTAGTAATAACCTTTGCCCAACTAGATAAATTAGTTTCTGGTTTTTTACCTGCTACATAGACAATATATTTAGGATTATCAACAGGAAATATTCCTGCAAAAGATTTTATATAGTCATATTCACCATTTAAATATCCACCCTTAGGTGAGGCAATTTGAGCAGTACCCGTTTTTCCCATAATACGAACATTTTCAGTTACCCACACCTTTGATAAACCTTCATATATAACTTTTTGCATCAATTCATGCATTTTTTCCGTAGTCTTTTTACTAAAAACTTTATTTACAACCTGTCTTTTTCCCTCATATGTAACATTGTTATCTTGATCTACTATTTTATCAACTATATATGGTTTTATCGTTGTCCCATTATTAGTCATCGAACTTAAAGCTTCTAGTATTTGAATAGGTGTTACACTTATACCTTGACCAAATGATGCATTAGAAAGCTCTGATTCTCGTAGAAAATTAATTTTTCCATCGACTTCATTAGCAAGTTCTATTCCTGTTTTTCCTCCAAAACCTAAATTAGTATAATAATCTGTTAATTTTTCAACCCCTAAATTTAACCCTAAAATTGTTGCGGCAACATTTGATGAATAAGCAAAACCTGTATCAAAAGATATTGTTCCCCATCCTTTTCTATCAGCATCCCTAATTACCGTTCCATCTTGTAAAGTATAAGATCCAGATTGAAATGTTTTCTCCCCTTCATAAAATCCATCTTCAATAGCTGATGCAAACGAAAATATTTTCATAACTGATCCCGGTTCATATTGATAACTTACTAAAGGATTCATATAACTAGTTATAGTATTTGTATCATTAGGATTAAAATTAGGATTAGTCGCACTTGCAACGATTGCCCCAGTATTAGCATCCATCACTGAAAATACAGCCCAATCAACATTAAATTTTTCTTTCATATTAGATACTGCTTTTTCAGCTATAAGTTGAACATTACTATCTATAGTTAAATATATATCCGAACCATTTTGAGCTTTTTTAGTATCTTCCGGAGTATTAGGTATTTGATAGTTACTTGATGTATATTTCAAATACTTAGTATATCCATTAGTACCTGATAGTAAATCATCATAATAACCCTCTACGCCCAATTCTCCTTGTAAAACACCATCATTTTCTTTAGCATAACCAACTATATATGAAGCAAATGTTGATTTGCTGTAATACCTCTTTTTTGAATTACTAATAAAATCTATTCCTGGTAGTTCGAGCTTTTCAATTTTGGCTTTAGTTACTTCAGATATACGATATCCCCCAGGTCTTAATTCAACTTGATATAAATCTTTATTTAATAACTCTAATATTTTTTCTTTCGTCATATTTATTAAGGGGGCTAATAATTCCGCGGTTTTTTCTTTATCTGTAACATTCGTTTTATTAGATTTTAAATAAGCTATTACAGTATAAGAATTAATTGTCCCTGCTAATTCTTCCCCATTAACATCATATATACTACCACGACTTGCATATAAAGTTTTTTCTACCGTTGCTATAGATGCAGCTTTTTCTTGTAAATTTATACCATCAACCTTATCACTTAAAACAACATAAGATAACTTCATAATTATTAAAACAAATAAAAGAGCTACTAATAAAATAATAAATGCAGATATTTTAACCGTAGCTCTTCTTTTCATATATTAATTTCCTCCAACAGACTTTATATTACTATTATTATACGACAATCCATATTCTTGTGCAATACTTTGAATATTTTCTAAACTAGCAAGCTCATCTATTTGCATATTTAGACTTTGATTTGCCAATTCTTGCTTTTCAATATTTCTTTTTACTTTTTCAAGTTCATTATTAGTTTCAGATAACATTGAACTTGTATAAACATTAAACATAGGTATAGCAATTATTAAAAAAAGTAATAGAAAATACATCATCTTTTCACCCTTTAATAATTTTACTTTTTTTCCCTTTTTAGCCATCTAATCAGATCCTTTCAATTATTCTTAATTTTGCACTTTTACTTCGTGGATTTTCTTTTAATTCTTCTTCACTTGCAATAATAGGTTTTTTATTTATTAATTTTATTTTAGGTAAATATTCCTCTGGTATATCTATTAATCCCTTTACCATTTCATCAATTTCACTATATTCTCTAAAAATATTTTTAACTATTCTATCTTCTAGGGAATGAAATGTTATAACTGCTATTCTTCCCCCTTTTTTTAACCTATTTATAGCTTCTGGTAAAACTTTTTCTAAAACTCCAAGTTCATTATTTACCTCTATTCTTAAAGCTTGAAATATTTGTCTTTCTGGGTGTTTCTTATAAAAGTAATTAGCCCCGACAGCATTTTTTATCGTTTCAACAAGCTCTAAAGTTGTATTAATATTTTCATGATTATCAAATATTTTTTTAGCAATAATTCTACTTCTTTGTTCTTCACCATATTTAAAAAATATCTTCACTAACTCATCTTCACTATAAGTATCTATTATATCTTTTGCACTTTTACCCGAGTTTGACATCCGCATATCTAAAGCTCCTTCTCTCATAAAGGAAAAACCTCTTTTAGCATCATCTACTTGCGGAGATGAAAAACCTAAATCAAATAATATACCATCTACTAAAGATACATTATCACTATCTAAGCACTCATTTAAGGAAACAAAATTAGTATTAAATATTTTAAAGTTATTATTAATATTGCCTAAAAGTTCCTCGGAATATTTAACAGCATTTTCATCTTGGTCAAAACCGTATAAATATCCATTAGGTATATTTTTAAGTATTTCTTTAGAATGCCCAGCATAACCTATTGTAGCATCAACATAAATACCATCACTTTTAATATTCAATCCCTCTATTGCTTCTTTTTTCAAAACACTATAATGAATCATTAATTTTCTCCCTCAAATAAATTTTCCGTAATATCACATATAATTTCACTATTTTCTTTCATAAAATCATTATATAAATTTTCATTCCAAATTTCTGCATGATCATTTACCCCGACTATTATACACTCTTTTTCTAACTCAGCATAAGATTTTAAATTATTAACTATATTTATTCGTCCATTTTTATCCATCTCACACTCATTAGCACTCGAATAAAAGAATCTAGTAAATGTTCTTACGTCTTTTTTAGTAAAACTTAAAGCATCAATTTGTCTTACTAAATTATTAAAACTATCTTGTGTATATATGCACAAACACTTTTCTAATCCTTTTGTAATAATGAAATTATTTTGTAACTCTTCCCGAAATTTTGTAGGAATTACTAATCTGCCTTTTTCATCAATATTATGATGAAATTCACCAAGCAACATAATATCCCCCACTTTCTACCACAATACCCCACTGTCTACATTTATGTTATCAAACAAACAAAAAAAAGTAAATATTAAGTATTTACTTTTCTTAGTAATTTTTACATTTGTTTACAAAATTATTTATTTTTGTTTTTTTTATCTTCTTGCATAACTTCTTTTAATGTTGTTCCAAACGTAGCTATACCTTGTAGTTCTGCCGGAACAATTATTTTTGTAGATTTACCATTTGCAACACTTTCTAATGTTTCAAACGATTTTAAACGCAAAACTGCATCATCCGCTTGAGCATCTTTTAATAACTTTATTCCATCAGCTTCGGCTTTCTTTATTTTAAGTAATGCTTCGGCTTCCCCTTCGGCAATTTTAATTTGACTCATCATTTGTGCTTCCGCTCTTAATATAGCACTTTCTTTTTCCCCTTCAGCAATTAAAATACTTGATTTCTTTTCCCCTTCAGCTTGAAGTATTTTCTCACGACGTTCTCTTTCTGCACGCATTTGTTTTTCCATAGCTTCTTGAATATCTCGAGGTGGCAAAATATTTTTTACTTCTACTCTATTTACTTTAATTCCCCATGGGTCAGTTGCTTCATCTAAAATAGCTCTCATCTTAGTATTTATAATATCTCTACTCGTCAGTGTTTGATCAAGTTCAAGTTCACCAATTATATTTCTAAGTGTTGTTGCCGTTAAATTTTCAATAGCACTTATCGGATATTCAACACCATAAGTATATAATTTTGCATCAGTTATTTGAAAATAGACAACTGTATCAATTTGCATTGTAACATTATCTTTTGTAATAACTGGTTGAGGAGCAAAATCTTTTACAATTTCTTTTAATGTAACTTTATTAGATATACTATCTATAAAAGGTATTTTAAAATGTGGCCCATGTTGCCATGTTGTATAATATGATCCCAACCTTTCTATAACATAACACATTGATTGAGGTACAATCTTAATATTTGGTATTATAATAATAACTATTATAACCAAAATTGCAATTAATATTCCTGACATAATTTAGCACTCCTTTCTAACAATTAGCTTTACGCCATCAATTGCATCGACAATTATTTCTTCATCTTTCTTAATATTTTCTTTTGATATGGCACTCCATCTTTTCCCATCAACTTTAACTTCACCTAATTCATTTTTCTTAATTTCTTCGGTTACTATACCATGAAGGCCAATAATACGTTCTAAATTTGTCTTACATTCCTTTGTACACGTTCTTAATTTCTTAACAATTGGTCTTGATAAAAATAAAAATATAGCACCTAATATAACAAACACACTTGATAAAATAGCAACATCACTTATAAAAAATGATAATACCAAGGCTACTATACCACTTAATACAAACCAAATTGAAACTAAATTAATTGTTAATGCTTCAATAAATGATAAAACCACAACTAATACTAACCAAAAAATCCAATTCATAATACATCCTTTCTAATTTCATTATACTATAAAAAGAATAAAATAAGAAGAATTTATTTTTTTATTTTCTATAACATTTTAGCCAATTTTAAATCTATAGCTTTATATCTTAAATAATAATTGATATCATACTCGAAATTCTTAATATAACTTACTATATTGTTATGGCATTCATCACGAGTTATATAGCCTGCCTTATATAAGGCAAATTCATATTTTGCATATACTGTAATTAAAAAATTAAAGCTTCTTCGTACCTCTTTAATAATTCCTAGTTTTAATAAGTCATGTTCTTCTATATAATCCGTATCATTAATAAATGCTTTAATATCATCATCATTCATAAATAATTGCAAAAGCAATACCAGACCATAAAGATCTCCTTTAAAATAGTGTTTAGCAATTATCTCTTCCCCAAATATTTTTTCTAAATTACTCATTAAAATCTCATTAATAGATATATCATAATCACTAGTAAAATACCTTTTTTCTAGTACTCTTGTATAACCATCGTTTATACCATCTCCAGCACTAAACAAATATTCTAAAGGCTTTACTCCCCAATAATAAAACTGACTAAATCCATCATAATAAATATCTTTATACTTACCACAAATACTCATATGTAATAATTCTCGGTCCATCGTTTTTTCAAAAAACATTTTATTTAATAATATTTCATTTTTTTCTATACTGTATCCTCCGCTTCCTGTAAGTAACCACCAAAGTGTTCTTAATGACTTAACTTCAATAAAACTAATTTTTAATGTTAAAATATTATTATACATATTTACTAAATCATCTTTATTAAAATGACTTTCTAAAACTTTTACAAATTCATTTACACAATTTCTAAACATATAAGGGAATATTTTATCCCAATCTCTTTTTAATTCTTTTTCTACCAACTCAATTTTTTTAATCTCTCTTAAATTATTCATACCTATCCCCATTATTTTAATTCTAATCTTAGTCCTAAATCACACTCATCATTTTCTAAATACCTTTTATTACTTTCAAATAATGATTTAATATTTTTTCTTAACTGATCTGCATAAAATATAATAGTGTAATAACATTCTTCATTATTTATTTCATTATTATTAAATTTTTTATACTGCCTTCTAGCATATAAAGTAACTATAAAGTCATATACTTCATCAATATATTTTTGAATTTTTTCAAAATCATAGTAACTTTTATTATAAAGATTATTCATATTTTTTATAAAACAATATATTTCTTCCTCCGATGCTATTTTTTTTAAAAAATTAACTACACCTATTAAATTGCCACTCAAATATAATTTACTCAGTATATTATGACCTATTATTTTATCTAAACATTCAACAAATAATATATGATAACTTAAAGTATTTTCATGAAAATAATAATTAGCTAAAAATTGTGTATAAGCTTCATCTAGCCCTTTGAATCTTAACTTATTGCCTTTTGAATAACTACTCATGTGTAAAAGTTCATGATTTAATACACAATCAACATTTTCTGTATACAACTTAATTTTATTTTTTTTACAATAATAACGCCCTAAAACATACAACGAAAAAAAGTTATCTTTAAAATTATCTTTTTTGGGCAAAATTTTCAAAGTCAACAAATTATTATACATATTCTCTAAATATTCCTCAGGAAAATTTTCTTCCATTACTTTTATAAAATTAACCAAAATATCATTAATTTCCTTACTCTTATTAACTTGAGATTCCATGCAATCACCTCTTTTGATATACTATATTAACACATTTTAACCCAGAAAAAAAGAGTGCTTCTTAACACCCTTATATATTATTTGGTAAATTATCTACAAATTCATCGATTTTAGTTGTAAACAATTGTATTAACGAAGAAAATAGTTCAGCATCTTCTACTTTTTCCACATAATTTTCATTATTTTCAATTATTTCCTTAAAAATAACATATTCATCACTTGGTTCTTCTTCTTCATTTAAAACTACGGCCATAAAGTAGTTATTATTTTCATATTCTACTTTTTCAAGCAATAAACAATTTACATCATTTTCTAAAGTAATCACACTATCAACTTTCATATTATCTTCCTCCCATACTTAAATTGTCTAATTCTTCATCAACTTGTGAACTTAAAGCCCTGTTAAATAAATCATTTGCTGTTTCATTTTGAATTCTCTTTGCTTCTATTTCACTTAATGTAGGTTGCGCTTCAAGAGGAGCTACTTCTTCAACTTCTTCAGGTTGAACATCCCTCTTTTCTATAGGTTCTTCTTTAGATGATCCATATTGTCTTAAATATTTATATTCTTTAATTCCATTTAATAAAGCTTTAGCTTTATTAGAAACCATGTAACCTATTGCTACCGGAGCCATAACTTCTTCCGGATGGTCTTTATATACTGTGTCTTTAAATTGCGGTAAATTTACAAGTCCTGCATCACATGCTTTAGTATAACATTTTTGTAAAACTGTAACTATTCCCCCAACTGTTGCAGCAGCTGTTACAACTGGTAATCCTCCAAGTAAAGCAATTCCCGCTCCAATTCCACCAAACATTAAAGCAGTTTTTACATATGGTGCAATAATCGCATGACGTGTCTTCTTAACTTTTTGCTTTCCAGATTTTACTTTACTAGATGTATTAATTTTTACTTGTTCATCTTTTTTTAGAGGTTCACTTTCTATTACATCTAATTTTTCTTCTTGACTTAAATCAGCTGTATTTTTTCTTTCAAATGGTTTTACTTCAACACTCATAAAAGGTGTTACATCATTTACTTTATTATTAATTCCTAAATTTTCATCATATTTAAATCCATTTGGTAATTTAATATCTTCTGGTTTTTCAACACTTATTGATGGTTGATTATATTCATTCATAGATACTTCTAATCCTGGATTTAATTTTTTTAATTCAGAAACTAAATCACTAACATTTTTAATTTCTAGTTTGTCTACTTCTTCAATTTTTGTTTCTTTTATTTCTTCTTGTTCAAAAGTTTCATCAACACCACTTAATATGTCATCAATTCTATCACCACTTTGAACAGGTTCACTCGACAATTTTTTAATCTCTTCGTCATATTCTTTTAACATTTCATTTATTTCTTCAGAAGTAGCATTTGTTTTAGTAAGTCCTACCTCACTTATTCTTTCATTAATCTTAGATTCTTCTTTATTAATATATTTAGTAAAAACTACAACTTTATCTCTAGCATCCCATATTGCTTTACCTAATTGTTCCTTTGCTTCAGGATTTAATTCTAAATTACGATATTCGACATCCAATTTACTAACTACACCTAAAACTTCACTTATTAAACCATGCACTGAACTTAATTTTTTACTTTTTAAATTATTAAGTGATGCTTCAAGTAATTGTTGATCTCTCCTTTTAGCTTCTTGTAATTCTTTATTACGTGAAACAAGCTTAGCTATTTCAGCATCCATTATAGTAATTTTTGTTATTTTACTTAATTCACTTAAATCTCTACTTAACTTAATTTTAGAACGTTCTTTTCTTAAATCAGCTATTTTCTTTTCACATTCATTAATACTTTCGTTAGAATATTCTAATCTATTTTGAATATTTAAATATTCCTTAGCATCTCCAAATTTATTATTAAGTTCTTTAAGTAAATCACTAATCTTGAAATTGCTTTTAGTATAATTTTCATCAATTATTTTTTCTATATCAGAAACACTTGAAAACATATCTTTAGCAAAATCTACTATATCCACATTTTCTTGTCTCTTTTCATTTATTTCATCTAAAACAATATCCAAAGTTCCATTAGCTCTGGCATTTCTAAAATCTTCTTGTAAAACTTCATCAGGCACTAATCCTAGTTCTAAACATTTTCTTAAATCTAAATATAATTTTTGTAATTCTTCTTGTGTCATATCTTAATCCCTCTCTAGTATATATATTAGCATATTTTTTTTCCTAAATCAATTACCAAAAGAAAAAAACCTCGCAAGGTCTATTCTTCATCATTTTTAACTTCAATTACAGTTTTACCATTGTAATTTCCACATTTAACACAAGCTCTATGAGGTCTTAATGTTGCCCCACATTTTGAACAAGTAGTTAATGCTCCAACTTCTTTCTTTAAATGAGTTCTACGCATTCTTTTTTTAGTTTTACTAGTTCTTCTAAAAGGAACTGCCATATTTATTCACCACCTTTAAAAATATCATCTAATTTTGCAAATCTCGTATCTGTTTGCTCTAAGTCATCCCAACAATTTAACTGCCACCCATCACCATGATGTGATGTATCATCGGCTTTAGTAAAACTAATGGGTACTTCCAATATAATATTTTCCCATAAAAACTCAATTATATCAAGTGTATTTTGCTTTTTTTCATAATATTTTCTTAATTCTTGATCATTTTCAGCTATTTCTTCTTCTATTTCAATCTGATAAGGATAATCTATTAATTCATTTGTAATAGCATCTTTTAGAACTAATACCCCAGATACATCTAAGCTAATAACAATTTCGTCAATCGCATTATACTTTATAATTCCTTTTACCTTTACTGGTTTTATATCCATAATATCAGTTTTATCTAAAAAACTTTTAGGAATTTCTATATTCGTATCAATTTCTACGGGCAATTTATTTAAATTTATTATCATTGTACAACCTCTATATCTATATATTTATTTTCTAGTTTTATCTTTTCATTTTTAGTAAAGTCATATATAAAACTTTCTTCTTCATTTTCCATGTAATATACATTATTCTTTAAAGCTTTAGAATAACTTACTTTTTCATTAAAATTATTTTCTAATAATTTACTTTGGAATAATGAATGATCATATTCTTTAACACTATTTTCTGTTAAATATAAAAATCCTTTTTTTGTACTACCTAAGTAGTAAATTTCTTCTTTTAATACATCAGTTACATTTGTCATTGTTTTATTTTTTATGTTATAAACAAATATATCACGTTCATTTTTTAAATATAAATAATTTTCATTAGCATCTATTAATTCATCACTCGATGTTACATTTTCTATAGTATCTTTTAAACCTTGTGATAAATCATATACATATAATTTATTATCCTTTATATAATAAAAAGTATTATTACTAATAACATAATCTTTTATATTATTATCTATTTTTTTATTCTCACTATTATCCGTATCATTACCCCAATACGTTACATTATCAGAAACATCAATCAAGTAATTATTACTTAATCTAATATTTAATTTATTACTGTAAAAAGAATTAAGCTCATAAAAATAAAACTCATTATTATCTGTATCATATCTAATTTCATTTAAAGCATCCGTGTATACAATTAATTTTTTATTTTTAACAAGAACATCTTTTACTTCATAAAATGTTTTTAAATCTAAATATTTTTCTTCTTCATTTATTCCATATAATTTATAGACATTATAGTCATCTTTTACAAAACCATAATAAGCATACTTACTTGAATAATCTCCATCAACCCTTTTTTTCTCTAAATTTGATCTACTTTTAATAAAATTACTTAAGCTAGCAATCAAGATAATTACAATTATACTTACAATAATTGCGACTATACCTATGATTAATTTTTTTCTATTATCTGGTAGCATTATATCACCCTCTTAAACATTTTTTCTAATTCATAGTTACTATATTTCATAATTGATGGTCTTCCATGACAACAATTATACGGATTATCACATTTTACTAAATCTTTTAATAGTTCTTCCATTTGTAATAAACTTAAATGTTCATTAGCTTTAACACTCATTTTACAACTAACCATTTTGGCTAAACTATCTAAAAATTTTTCTTTATTAAAGTTTTTGCTTTCAGATATAACTAAGTCTACGATATATTTTATATTATCTCCTTCATAATTACTTTTAAGCCATGTTGGATGAGCCTTAATTATAATTGTGTTTATTCCAAATTCTTCTATTTTAAATCCTAAATCTTCTAAAACATATTTTTTTTCTGTAAATAATTCATAATCACTTTTAGATAATTCTATCGATAAGGGAACTATCATATCTGTAATAGTTATTTCACTTTCTAAAAATCTTTTAGTAATCATTTCATAATTGACTCTTTCATGAGCCGCGTGCTGATCTATAATATACATATTCTCACTATCTTCGGCTATAATGAATGTCCCATGAACTTGACCTACCGGATATAAAGATAACTTTTTAAATTCTTCATTTTTAACAGGTTCTAAAGTATCTTGAAAGTCCATTGTCTTTTGCACAATAACTTCTTCTTTTTTTTCTAAATATATATCATTTTTTAAAGGTTCTATATACTTATTATCTTCCACATCTTTTAAATTAGCATCAGGAATAAGCAAATTATTGTATAAAACTTTCTTTATAGTTTTATAAAGCAATTCAATCAATTCATCCATTTTACTAAATTTTATATCTTGTTTAGTCGGATGTATATTTACATCAACAAGAGTTGGATCAGTTTCAATATTTATAACTGTTATTGGATAAAATCCTTCATGTTTATATGTATTATAAGCATCATTAATTGCTCTATTTATTTCAATATTTTTTATTACTCTATTATTAACAAAAATATTTAGGTGATTTCTATTTTTCTTTAAAACACTTGGTTTAGATACATATCCTTCGATTAAAAAATCATCATTACTTGCCTTTATTTCTAGCATATTACTAGATACATTTAAACCATATATTTCATGAATTGTTTTAAGTAAATTTCCTTTGCCACTAGTTTTTAAAATTAAACGTTCATTATTAAATAAACTAAAAGAAATATCTGGGTTAGAAAGAGCTAAATTTTCAATATATTTAATACAATTATTAAGTTCGGTAGTCTCACTTTTTAAATACTTTAATCTTGCCGGAGTATTATAAAATAAATTACTAATTGTTATTTGTGTTCCCTCTTTTAATGGAGCATCTAAAACACTTAAAACACTTCCTCCTTTAAGATGAACATGAGTACCTACTAATTTATTACAAGTGATTAAATCTACTTCAGATACACTTGCTATACTTGCTAAAGCTTCCCCTCTAAATCCTAGAGTTTCAATAAAATATAAGTCATCATCTTTATATATTTTACTTGTTGCATGTCTTAAGAAAGCCATTGTTGCATCTTCTTTATCCATGCCAATACCATTATCAGTCACCTTTATTTCTTCTAAACCACCATTTTTTAAATTAACTTTAATACTTGTAGATTCTGCATCAATAGAATTTTCAACTAATTCTTTTAAAACAGATGCACACTTTTCGACAACTTCTCCGGCAGCTATTTTATTAGCTAAGTTTTCACTCATTACTCTTATTTTACTCATTGCTACCACCTATAATTGAGTTTCTTATTTCATAATTTTTAGTATTTATTGATACATATGTATCCGTACTAAATTTAATAAACCCAATTCCTTTTAATACTAAGTCACAATTTTTCTTTACTAAAACATTACAATTTACATTTTCTCTTTCTTTTCTTCTTTCTACAATTATATCATTATTTATATATATGGTTATATTAGCATCACTTTTACAATTTAGTTTTATATCCAATATATTTAAATAGTACTTACATTTTAATTGGTATGTCCTTGGTTTAATAAAGTTTTTAGGTATTGAGTCTCTTTTTACATCACTCATAAACCCCGGAGCATCAACAATTGTTAAATTTTCATTTTTAATTGTTATAAAATCTTGGGTAGTATTTTCTTTTTTACTTACAGTTATATCACTTTTTAGTAATGTATTTATTAGGCTACTTTTACCGGCGTTTGTAAAACCTGCAAGTAAAACTTTTTCTTCTTTTAAACAAATATTATTTATTTCATTAATATTTTTCTTTAATTTACTACTACATAAAATAACTTCTTCTTTTATATCATATACTTTCTTAATATTAAGAACCAATCTTTCTTTGATAATATTTTTAGGTATAGTATCACTTTTAGTAATAATTAATGCTTTTTTTGATTTTATAGCTTTAAACATATTTATTACTTCTAAATCAAGATTTAAAAAGTCAACTAAATATAGAACAAATATATTTTTTTTATTAATTGTTGCAAGTATTTTATTATTATCTATTTTCACACCTTTACTAATTAAGACATTATAATTTTTAAGTTTAAAACATCTTACACATAGTTTATTATCTAAATTAGTCGTATATCCTTCTTTTTTTATATCACTATTTTGAATAGTGATTCCACATCCCTTACACTTAGTCATAGTACTCACCATACACTAAGATATTTTTCTTTCCTAATCTTTTCATAATAAATTTTTCAAAAACTCTATTTATTTTAGTAAATGCTATTTCTTCTTTAGCTAATCTATTAATTAAAATTGATGTAAATCCCATTCTATTAGCCCCAAGAATATCGGTCATTAATTGATCTCCGATCGCCGCTATTTCATTTATATTATATTTATATAGTTCTAATATTTTTTTATATTTTCCCTTTAAAGGTTTTTTACTACTAAAGGCTACATCTACATTTAATTTTTCCTTAAAAGGTCTAAGTCTATTTTTCCCACTATTAGATATTATAATTACTTTAAAATCACATTCTAATCGAGCAAATAACTCTTTAACACTAATACTCGGTTCAGACACATTATTTGGAGCTAATGTATTATCTAAATCAAAGAGTAAACATTTAATACCATTTTTCTTTAACTTTTTATAATTAATCGTATATACACTTTGAGCATATATATCTGGTATGAATAAATCTAGCATATTTCCTCCTTTCATTATTTATAAATTATATCATTTATTAAATAAAAAAAAAACAACAAAATCCACATCAATAATTTTATATTGGACAACTCTAAATTATTGCGTAAACTTGTTGCTAAATTAATTTTAACACACCATTTTAAATATTACAATTATTTTTTTAAGACTCTATTATTTTTTTCAAAGTTATTAAAAGAATCAACAATTACATAGCCTTTACCTTCTGGATTGATATTTAATGGCATTTCAAAAGAACATATATTAGAACTTACAAAAAATTCTTTATTTTCTATTATTTGTTCTATTTCTAAATTAGGAATACAATTTTCTTCGCATAATTTTCTTATTAATGATTCAACTATATAATATTGGCATAAACTTTTAAAAGCAATTATATGACCTGATTTACTTTTACTAAATATTAAGCTTTTCAAAATATCTTCATTTACGTTATCTAAATACATTAAAAAGAAATTTTTAAACTCTTTATAATCTTTAAATACATATATATTATTTGAACTCTTCACATTATCAAAACTAAAAGTTATTTTTTTCTTTACATCTTCGACTTGTTCATGTTTCTCTACTTTTAAATTTAAACAAAATAAATAAAACCATGTTGCAAAATCCATTTTTTTGTTCATAATTAAAAACCTCCTAAAAACATAATAACTTACAATCATTTGTAATTCAATGTAAATTTTATCTTTTTTATTTACAATTAAAATTATAAAAAACTTAGGGAATAATCCTAAGTAAATTTAACTTATGGTGTTCTCGACAAGAATCGAACTTGCGACCTAATGCGTCGGAGGCATTCGCTCTATCCTACTGAGCTACGAGAACACACATAAATATTATCATTATTTTTTAGAAATTTCAATCGCTATTTTTTTATCATCTATAACAAATTCATTTTGTGATACTTCACTATTTATTAATTCATCTGCTAAAGTTTCATGTTTAATATAATCACTAAATTCTTCGATAGCATTACATATCAATTCATCAGCACTATATTTAATAACAATTCTATCAGTTAATTCTAAGCCATTATTTTTTCTCATTAATTGTACTTTTGATACTACTTCTCTAGCAATACCTTCTTTTACAAGTTCATCAGTTAATGTCGCATTTAAAATAACAAAATTATTATTTTCCATGCCTACATTGAATCCTTCTTTAGCAGATATTCTTATATCTACCATATCACTTGTAACTTCATAGTCATCACCATTTACATCCATTTTAATTGTTTCATTATTTTCTAGGTGTTTAACATCTTCAAGTGATAAACTTAATAATTTTTCTTGATATTCTTTTAGATTACTTCCAAATACTTTACCTACGACTTTAAAGTTAGGTTTTAAAACATAGTTCATATATTTTGATGTATCTGTTACAAATACAACTTGTTTTACATTTAATTCTTCTTTAATTAATTGTGTTAAATCACTTAAAATGCTTTCATTTTTACCATCAATTAATATTTCTTGTAGAGGTTGACGAACTCTAAGTTTATTTTCTTCACGAATATTTCTACCTATACTTATTAAATTTCTAACTAAATCCATTTTTTCTTCTAAAGATTCATCTATTAAAGATTCATCATATTTTGGAAAATCTGCAGTATGTACAGAATATTCGCAAGTTAAATTAGTATAAATTTCATCAGATAAATAAGGCACTACCGGAGCCATCATTTTAGATAGACCTACTAATACTTCGTAAGTTGTCATATAAACAGCTTTTTTAGAATCATCTAAATCTTTAGCCCAAAATCTATTTCTATTTCTTCTAATATACCAATTTGATAAATCTTCAGAAACAAAATCTGTTAAGGCTCTTACAACTAAATTTAAATCATATTTATCATAAGATTCTGTTACATATTTAAGTAACTTATTATATTTACTTATTAGCCATCTATCTATTTCTTCACGTTTATTTAAAGCAATATTACATTCATTTATATCAATATTATCAATATTTGCATACATTGAAAAGAAATTATATGTATTTTTTAAAGGATTAAAAAATTTTGAATGTACTTCTTTTAAACCATTGAAATCAAATTTTAATGGAACCCACACTGGTGAAACATATGGCAAATAGAATCTAACTGTATCTGCGCCATATTCTTTCATTGTGCTAAATGGTTCGACAATATTTCCTTTACTTTTACTCATTTTTTTACCATGAGCATCTAATAATAAGTCATTAACTAATACATTTTTATATGGACTTACACCTTTTACAAATGTAGATATAACCATTAGTGTATAAAACCATCCTCTTGTTTGATCTATTCCTTCACAAATATAATCTGCGGGAAATTGAGTTTCAAATAATTCTTGATTTTCAAATGGATAATGATATTGAGCAAATGGCATAGCCCCAGAATCAAACCAACAATCTATAACATCAGTAACCCTATTCATAACTCCGCCACATTTAGGACATTTCAAATGAACTTCATCAATAAAAGGACGATGTAATTCTATTGATTTATCAATTTTTTCTACGGCTTTTTCAATTAGTTCTTCACGTGATCCAATCATTTCTGCATGTCCACAAGAACATGTCCAATAAGGAAGTGGTGTTCCCCAATATCTTGAACGAGAAATTGCCCAATCATTTAAATTTTCAAGCCAATTACCAAAACGTTTTTCTCCAACATATGATGGATACCAATTTACGGTTTTATTATTTTCTACTATTTTATCTTTTATTTTCGTAACTTCTAAATAATAACTTGGCTTTGAATAATAAATAAGTGGCGAATGGCATCTCCAACAATGCGGATAGTTATGCACTATTCTTTCTTTTCTTAAAAGTTTACCATTTTCTTTTAAATACTTAATTATTTCTTTATCAGCATCAAATACATTTATACCTTCCCATAATCCTTCCGTGTATTTTCCATCTTCACCAACTGGATTTAAATATGGTAAATCATATTTTTTTCCAACTCTTGCATCATCTGCTCCAAAAGCCGGTGCCATATGAACTACACCAGTTCCATCTTCCGCCGTTACATAAGAGTCTACTGTTACATAAAATGCTTTTTTATCTACTTTTAAAGAAGGTATTAATTGTTCATATTCTTGATTTTCTAAAGTACTACCTTTAAATGTATCAAGTATTTTAACGTCATCACCTAAACATTTATTAACTAAACTTGTTGCTAATATAAATTTAGTCCCTTTAGATTCTACTAGCGAATAATCATAATCTGGATTTACACATAATGCGATATTAGAAATTAAAGTCCATGGTGTTGTTGTCCAAACTAAGAAATATTCATCACTATCTTTTTTCTTAAATGGAACATATACTGTATCAACACTCATTTCTTCATATCCTTGCGCTACTTCATGAGATGCAAGACCTGTTCCACATCTAGGGCAATATGGAAGTATTTTAGCTCCTTGATAAAATAAACCTTCATCAAAGAATTTTTTTAATATCCACCATTCTGTTTCAATGTAATCATTATCGTATGTAACATATGGATGTTTTAAATCAATGAATTGTCCCATTTTTTCAGTTAAATCTGTAAATGTACTTTCATTTTTCCATACACTTTCTCTACATTTTTGATTAAATTCTTCAATACCATATTTTTCAATATCTTTTTTACCAGTAAAGCCTAGTTCTTTTTCTACTTGCAACTCAACCGGTAGACCATGTGTATCCCAACCTACTTTTCTTAAGACTTTATAACCTTGCATAGTCTTGTATTTACAAATTGTATCTTTTAAAAACTTTGCTACCATATGATGAAGCCCTGGGTGTCCATTAGCAGTCGCAGGTCCATCATAAAAGACAAAATAAGGAGCATCTTTTCTGTTTTCAATACACTTGTTTAAAATATCATCTTTTTTCCATTTTTCTAATCTTTTACTTTCAGTTACATCTACTGATTCTTTACTTAAACTTTTAAATTTTTCCATTTTCCTCTTTCCTTTCAAAAAAAAGAATGGTACCCAAGGAGTCAATATATGACGGTACCATCCTTTAATTATCTTAATTATTCTTAACGCGAAATAACGTAATAACTTACTATATTCAGTTATTCAGTTCATGGGTGATATATTTATTTTAACTTTACCTTTTTTCACCAACCAAAGGCTCTCTAAAAAGTATTAAATAAATACTTGTCCCAATCATAACTTTTCTTGAATGCATTAATTATAATACAAACAAATTGTTTTAGTCAATAGCTTTTTTAATTTTTTTCTAAGTCTAATTTATGTTGTTTATAAGCTAAATCCCAATCTTCATAGTTCTCATCTTTACGATGGTCTTCTAATATATTTAATTTTTCTAAATACTTTCCAACATAATCCGTAGCTTTTAAAGCCCCATAATAATTTAAATGACTTCCTTTATCCTTTGTTTCTTTAGTCCAATCAAAATCAAGTTCATTTTTATGATTAATATTTATATAATCAAAACCATATTTTTGGGCAATATTTTTAGTTAAGTTATCTTTTGTTAAATTCCAAGAAGTTTGTGAAGGAAAGCCCATTATAGTTATTTTAACATTATATTCCTTAGCTAATTCAATTATTTTTTCCAAATACATAATGTTTTCTTGATTAATTTCATATTTCTTTTTAGAAATAACCATATAATCAAAGTTTTCACTACCTCTTCTTGTTTTATTTAATTTATATCCTTTATCAATATTCATTAAACCTGTCTCTGAAAACATAATATTTTTCCAATTATTATGATATGTAAAAAGTGGCAAAACATTTTTTAAAGCATTGGTATATTTATAATGCCAAGGTTTATTTTTGGCATTACGAAAGAACATATTTGCTCCGATTATGGCAACCTTAGGCTTTTGTGATTTTACTGCGACTTCAAAGTACTTATAAGCTTCTTTCATAGTTATAGCCGGATGAGAACAATCAAATACTGTATAACCATACTTATTATATATTTCCATTGGTATTATAGATGAATATACTAAACTATCACCAAGAGCTACAACATCAATTGAATTATTCTTCTCCCCTAATATTTCATACATCGAAGTTTTATAAAGGCCAAAATCTTTTATATTTTCTTTCGGTAAAACCATATATGATAAGCCACAATAAAGGATTACGAAAATAGATATAAAAACAATACTTTTAATCAAATTTTTCATAAAACCTCCTTAAAAATCCGCATATAATGGATCCACCGGTTGATACCCAGGTCCATATGCCCCAAAAATTATTATAGCAAATATTAATGCATAATATATAAGCCATCTAACTATAATGTTCTTACCCATTATCCATTTTCTTATATCAACTTTTCTCTCTTTTAAAAGACCTACAACGAATATTATAGTTAATGCAACTATTAAAACTAATACATCTGGAAAATCTAAACCTAAACTTAAAAATTGATTCTTAGATACCTCTACATTTGTAAACATTATTTTAATCATTTTAAAGGCATCAGTTACACTAGTAGCTCTAAATATTAATTCGCCAATAATAACTAAAAAGGTTGTTTTTATTATTTGTAATACCTTAAGTATTTTACTATTTTGAATATTAAATTTAGTATATAAATCATTAAAAATTGGTTTTGTAATATTACCTAAAGATATTAATACAAAGTGATACATCCCAAACAATAAAAATGTCCATCCCGCTCCATGCCAAAGTCCATTAAGTGACCAAACTACAAACAAGGCTATTGTTCCACTTATTAAAGGAGCATATTTATTACCAATTTTTTTCCGCAATTTTAATGTTAATTTTTTTAAATTCTTAGTAAGAGAAATAGGATAATAAATATAGTCTTTAAACCATTTACCTAAACTAATATGCCATCTTGTCCAAAACTCAGAAATATTTTTAGAGAAAAATGGTTGATTGAAGTTTTCTGGTATTTTAACGTTAAATATTTCTCCAATACCAATTACTACATCCATTGCTCCTGAAAAGTCCATATAAAGCATTATAGTATAAGCTAGTGCCCCTAAAAAAACAATAATACTTCCATAATTATCATAATGATTAAATACAGTTTTTACTAAAACATTTAATCTATCTGCTATAATAATCTTTTTAAAAAGTCCCCACATTATTCTTTGTAAACCCAAAGTAAGGGATGCATAAGTTATTTTTTTACCTTCATATAAGGCTTCCGCGGTATCATTATATCTTACAATAGGTCCTTCCATTATAGTTGGGAAAAAGCATATAAATAAACCTACTTTAAATATATTTTTTTCTGCTTTAATTACACCATTATAAACATCAAATAAATATGATAAAGCTTGCAAAGTATAAAAAGATATCCCAATCGGAGCTATTAATTTTAAAATACTTATTTCATAATTTACATTAAATATATCCAATAAATAATTAATATTAATAGTAAAAAATTTCAAATATTTAAAGATAAACAAAAATATGACATTTACGATAATACCTATTATTAAAGCCGCTTTTTTCTTACTATTATATTTTCTTTTAATCTCTTTTTTATCTACATTATCTTTTTTTAATGCCTCATTTTTTTCATTTTCTATTTTATCAAGCAATAAAGCAAATAAGTATATTAAAACAACCGTAGTAATTATACATATAACTAAATTAGAACTAATTAGATAAAAAAACAATAAACTAAATAATAATAAATAAATAGGTCTTAATTTTTTAGGAAATAAATTATAAAAAATAATCGATATCAAAAATAAATAATTGTAATACTTACTAAATACTGCACTCATATTAATACTCCTTCAGTTTTATTTGCCAATTTATTATACCATCTATTAACCTATAGGTCTAGTTTTTCTAATAAAAAAAGTAAAGACTTAATTTAAAAGCATTACTCTTTACATATTTAATATTTAAAATCTTGGGCAATTCCTTCATAAACACTACCTGCAAACCAAACTTCCCCACTATTTTTATCCCTTATTATGAACATAAATGGTTTATCGAAAGTTAAATCAATTTTTTTAACTGGTACTTTATAAAGGTAGTCAAAAGAACAATCCATATCTCCTTTTCCACCAACAGTTGTTGCAGCTGCAGCTTTTATTCCTTCATTAGAAAATTCTATACTAGCTTTATGTTTAATCTCATCTATATAAGCTTTTTGCACCGTAGTTAAATTAGATAAATCAGCTTTATCAATATTGAAAACATCTTTAACACCTAAAGTTTCTAAATCTTTTTGTAAATTTAATTCATAATCGAATTTAAAAATCGGTACTTTTCCTTCAATTTTCGTAACAACATTTTTTTCACTAGCTTCTAAAGTGATTGGTACTAAATCATTAATAATTTGGTTAATGTCCTTTGCTTTCATGTTTTTAATATAATCACTTAAAATTTGTTTTTTGGGCATTATACCAATATATTCTAAAGTCGTATTATTATATTTTTTTAATTCTTTAGCAAATACTTTGACATCATCATTATCTAAATAACGAAAATCAGTTGAAGATGCTACGTCTTTATAATTAGCACCAATTTCACTCATATACTTGTTAACTACTTCTTCCGTACTTTCGTAAGGACCATCACCACATGTTTTTTTAGCCACAAACTTTTCATATTCTTTTTTTATATTATTTTCAATATTTTCTCTTCCTAAAGTATTAATAATATCATAATTGTTTATTGAAGCAGCAAAATCTAAGCCTTTTATATCACTACCATTAAATTTTATATTTGGAAAACTATTACTATCTAATAGACTTACACCAACACGATATGTTAAATCACCATCTGTTTCTGTTTCATGAGGATAAGAAACTACAAACTCACCATCATAATCACTGTGTAATTTATCATATGGGATACCACCAGGAACTGGTTGAATGACATTTTTCCATTCCATATCAATACCTAAGGCATTAACCAAAAGGAAGTCTTTATCATTTACATCATCTAAAACATTTTTTAATAGACCTAAAGTTTTATCACTAATCCATGAATTAATATTATCTGCACTACTAAATGTATCATAGATTACACTAGCATTATATTTGTTTTTTAAATTATTTATATAATTAGATTTTATTTTACTTTTAAAATTATTTTGAATAAATAATGCATTAGCAAAAGACATATTGGCATTATTATCATATTTTTTTGCTTCATAATCCCCAATAATATTTTCAATTTGCTTTTTAGATTCACCACTAGTTCCATCCATAAGCATCTCTAAGGCATACTTTATTGATAAAGGACTATAAATTGTATTAGTTTTTTTATTTTCTAACCCCAAAAAATAAAGATCAAAATCTTCTAAATCATTTCCTGATAAATGATATAAAGACTTAGTTTTTTCTACACTAGTATTAGTATTAATACTGTTATCTTTTTTATTTTTCCAAAGTACAATAGGCACACCAATAGCTACAACCACAACCACTACAATAATAAATGTTATAATATTTTTCTTCTTCATATCTACCATCCTATATTTATACTAAAATTAATATATTTAAAAAACAATAATATTTTTTACTTTTGACATCTTGGACAATAATATGTACTTCTTCCCCCTATTTTAATAATTTCAATATTTGTATTACACCTTTTACAAGGAAGACCATTTCTTTTATGAACCATTAAATAATTTTGAAATTTTCCAGTTACTCCCAATGATGAAGTATAACTTTTTATCGTAGTTCCGCCCATTTCTATTGCCTTTTTTATAATTTCATTACTAGATTCAATAATATCTTCACAATTTTTTATTGTTAAATCTCGAGCTTTCATTAAGGGGTTAATACGAGCTTGAAACAAAACCTCATTAGCATAAATATTTCCAAGACCACTAATAATTGTTTGATCTAGTAATACTGTTTTAATTGGTATATTTTTCTTTTTTATAGCATTATATAAATATTCTTTTGTAAGTCTTTTATCATTTGGTTCAATCCCTTGTTTTTTTATGGCTTCGACAGAATTAATATTTTCTTTTTTAACTAAATTCATTCGTCCAAATTTTCTTGTATCATGATATCTTAAATCAGTATAATCTTTAAAAGAAATTATAACATGTTCATGTTTTTCTATTGGTTCATCATGATTTTTAACAAAAAATTTACCTTCCATCCTAAGATGCGTTAACAAATAATAATCACTTAAATCAAACAATAACCATTTACCTATACGCTTTATATCAATGAACTTTCTAGATTTTAGTATCTTTTTAAACTCTAAGACATCACTTTCTATCATTTTGGGATAAATAATATTTACATCAATTATTTCTTTATTTAAAATCATATTTTTCAAAGTATTTCTTACTGTTTCAACTTCGGCTATTTCTGGCATATTATCACCTACTTTGCTTCATACCAATTAAGACCTGTGTCTATTTCTATTTTTAAAGGAACACCTAAGTCATAAACATTTTCCATTTCTTCTTTTACTATTATTTTTACCTTTTCTAATTCACTATTTTTACAATCTATAATAATTTCATCATGTACTTGTAATAATATTTTACTAGTTATATTTTCTTCTTTAAATCTTTTATAAACATTAATCATTGCCATTTTCATTATATCAGCACTTGTCCCTTGTATGGGCGTATTCATAGCCATACGTTCTCCCATTTGTCTAATTAAATAATTAGGATTATTTATTTCATCAATTATTCTTTTTCTACCAAACAAAGTTTTTACTGCTCCTGTATTTCTTGCTTGTTCCTGTAACTTATTTGTAAATACTTTAATTTCTGGATATAATGTATAAAACTTTTCAATATATAGTTCCGCTTCTTTTCGAGTTATATTTAAATTCTCTCCTAAACCAAAACTACTTATTCCATAAATAATACCAAAAATAACAGCTTTTGCACATCTACGCATATTTTTAGTAACTTCTTCATCACTTACTTTAAATATTTCACTAGCTACATGGGTATGTATATCTTCGCCATGATTAAAGGCTTCAATTAAGCTTTGACAATTTGAAAGTGATGCCATAACTCTTAGTTCTACTTGCGAGTAATCAGCACTTAAAAAACAATCATTTTCCGGTACAAAAGCTTTACGAATACTTCTTCCCAGTTCTTCTCTTACAGGAATATTTTGTAAATTTGGATCTACTGATGAAAGTCTTCCAGTTCTTGTAAGCGTTTGCTTATATATAGTATGAATTTTTCCATCACTTAAAATATAATTAGATAAGCCTTCAATATATGTACTTTTAAGTTTAGTTAAATTACGATATTCCAATATTTTGTTTACTATAGGATGTTTATCTACTAGCTTTTCTAACACTTTAACATCAGTTTTATATCCAGTTTTATTTTTTTTACCCTTAGCTATTTCTAACTTTTCAAATAAAATTTCCCCAAGTTGTTTAGGACTTCCAATATTAAATTCAAGTCCAGCTAAATCATATATTTCTTGAGATATTTTTTTAATACTCGCATCTATTTCTAAGGCCATATTATCTAAGATATCTTTCTTACATATTATACCTGTACTTTCCATATCCCTTAAAACTTTTACTAAAGGAAGTTCAATATTTAAATATAGATTTTCACAATTTTCTTCTTTTATTTTATCTTGATATTTTTTTAAAATATTAAATAAAAATCTGCTTCTTTTAACCATTTCTTTTTCAATATTTATAAAGCCATTTTTTTTCATATTATCATAATATAATAGTTCTTCATTATATTGGTTAGCCAAGTATGCTAAATCATCTTTAATATTCATATTCAATAAATAAGCCATAATCATAATGTCATGAAAATTATTTAAATCTATTTTTGTATTACATAATATTTTTTTTACATCATAAGCAATTATATGCCGATTTTTTATTTTCTCTAAAATTTTTAAAACATTTTCCCTCGCAACATAATAGTTATTCTCTTCATCACTTATAGAAAGCCCAACTATATTAGCAACATGATAGTTTTCATTATCTAACATTAATTCAATTGCTAAATTTTCACCAAGTTTTGCCTCATCAGTTAAATAACTATATTCAATTTCCGTTTTTTTTGTATTAAATAACATATTTTTTAAAAGAGAAAAAAACTCTAATTCTTTAAACAATTCAATTAATCCTTCATTATCTTGGGGATTATATTTTAAATCTTCAAGTTCTATATTTAAAGGAACATCACGATAAATAGTTGCAATCTTTTTACTTATAAAAGCCATTTCTTTATCAACTTCTAGTTTTTCTTTTGTTTTTCCTTTTATATTGTCAATATTATTATATAAATTTTCTAGCGAAGAATATTCTTGTAAAAGTTTTGTAGCGGTTTTTTCACCAATTCCTTTTACCCCAGGAATATTATCCGATTGATCCCCCATAAGTGCTTTTAAATCAATCATCTTTATCGGTTCAAACCCATAATCTTCCATAAACTTTTCGTAATTATACCTTATAAAACCTGTTTGTTTTAAAAGTTTCACTTCAGTTTCAAAACTAATTAATTGAAGCAAATCTTTATCACTAGATATTATTACAGAGGAAAAGTCTTTATCAGCTTCCGTCATTTTAACAATTGTTCCTACTATATCATCAGCTTCATATGGAGCAAGTTCAAAATGTTTTATTCCCATTTTATCTAAAATATCTCGGGCAATTGGCATTTGAACTTTTAACTCATCCGGCGTAGATATTCTTCCCTCTTTATAAAAAGAATACTCTTCCCGACGAAAATTTTTACCTATATCAAACGCAACAGCCATATATTCGGGTTTTTCTTCATGTATTATCTTATTAATCATAGAAACAAAACCATACAAGGCATTCGTAGGTAAACCCTTAGAATTTTTCATCATATTTCCAGAGTAAGCCGTAGCATAGTAACTTCTAAACATTAAGTTATTACCATCAATTAAAATAAGTTTTTTCATATATACCACCTTTAAAAGTATACCACATATTCTCTAAATAAACATAATTTTATTCTCATACTAAAAACTCTGCAAAGCAGAGTTAATCTTCAATACAATGTTTTGGAACTTTATCCCAATCTATTTTACTATTTACAGTCTCTTTATAATTAAAAACTATATCTAATTTTTCTTGTATTTGTTCTTTAGTAAAAGGTTTAGAAATATACTCACAAAAACCTTCGCTTAAATATTTTTCTTTAGCTCCTGAGACGGCATCCGCAGTTAACGCAATAACTGGGGTCGAAAAAAACTCATTTTGTTGTAATTTTTTTAAACATTCCTCACCATTCATATTAGGCATCATAATATCCATTAATATTAAATCATATGTATTTCCTTGGCTTATTTTTTCTAAACACTCTTCCCCGTCATAACACTCATCAATAATAAACTCAAAATCTTTTAATGCTCTTTGAGCTACTTTAATATTTAATTTATTATCATCAACAATTAATATTTTTTTATTTTTATAATTAAATTCCTCTTTCAATTCCTTATCAGTGTTGCTTATATTTTCTTTTTGTTTTAATTCACATATTTTTTGGGGTATTTCAACTATAAATTTTGATCCCACATTATACTTAGATTCAACACTTATTTTTCCATCCATTAATTCAACTAAAGACTTAGCTATGGGAAGCCCTAATCCAGTTCCTTCAACATTGGTATTTTTTTCGACATCTAATCTATCAAATTTAATAAACAGCCTATTTAATTGATCTTCTTTAATACCTTTACCTGTATCTTTACATGTAATAATTATATTAGTAATATTTTTAATAAAATCATTTTGACAAGTAAAATCTAAGTCTATTTTCCCCTCATCCGTATATTTAATAGCATTAACCAAAATATTATTAATTATTTCTTTTACTTTACCTTTATCTCCAATAATCAAATATGGTATATCTTCGGCAAAGTTTATATTTAATGTAACATTCTTTTCTCCTATACGCGTCGCTGTAACTCTACATAAATTAGTAATTTCTTCTTTAAAGTTATAAGAATCTTCTATAATTTCCACTTTATCAGCTTCAATTTTATTTATATCTAATATATGTCCTACTATTTCTAAAAGGGTTTGTGATGCATTAACTATATCTAAAGAATTTTCTAGCACTTCCTTAGGCATTTTATCTTTATAAGTTAAATTATCCATAGAAAGCCCAACAATAGCATTTAATGGTGTTCTAATTTCATGTGACATACTGGATAAAAAATCAGATTTAGCCCTATTAGCGCTTTCAGCTTTTTCTTTTGCTAATTGTAATTGACTAATCATTACTACATCCGGATTCTCAATAGTATGATACATAAAAAGTGTAATAAATGCGGCTAAAACTGTCACAAGTAAATATTCCGGATAATTCTTTTGAATTAAAATTACAGGAATAGTTATGATAATAAATGTAACTATAGGAGCTATTTTTCTTTTTTCAATAGTATCATGCTTTTTAATAATTATATATATCCAAGAAATAATATTTAATGCAGTTATCATATATACATAAGTACAACACAGTCCATAAACATATATAACATGTCCATCATTATAATATGTAAATGGTAAAACAAATAAAATAATAGTTAATAAAAGATATACGACTAATATAAATTTCTTCTTTATTAATATATCCCCTAACGATTTGAATGTTCCACTTTCTTTAGTTATAGAATATAAATATATAGTTAACAACCCAGTAAACGTTATTAAAAACAACAAATATACCTTTACAATTAACCACCTAATTAAACTATCATCTGGTAAATACATATTAGCATATATGCCTAGTAAATCTAAAACGATACCAACAATTGTTACAAATAATAACACTAAAAATATTGATATTTCGACATTAAATAACTTTCTTTTTTTTATAAATAATATTGTTATAAAAACGGTATAAATTAAACTTAACAACAATAAAGGAACACTTAAATGCACAATAACACCTCACCAAAATAAGAACTTATCTTCTTTCTAATTATAATAAAATTTACTAGATTTTAAAAGTGTTTTCTTTAATTTTTTGTCATTTAAATAAAGTTCACTCACTTTTTTGTTTTCTTCTAATTGTTTTTTTTGAACATTTAAATATTCATCATATATTTGTTCCTTAGTTTTTCCACTTACATTAATCTCTTTTCCAAAATTTAATATTACTCTTTTTTTATCCGAAATATCCCTAAACCAATACATAGTAATTGGTACAATATTAGCATTTGTTTTAGTAGCCATTAATATAAAAGATGGATCAAATACTCCAAAATCAGCCCCATCAGGTCTATTAGTTGTCCCTTCTGGAAATATACCAAGCTTTTTATTAGCTTGTAAAAAACCTAACATATCTTTTATAGAATTTAAATTATTAGCATTAGGATTATCTTTTTTTCTATCAATTGGTATATACTCTAATTTTTTAAAAGAAGTCGCTGTAATATTACACAAAAATGGATTTTTACTATTATTAAAAATACTATCATTTCCTTCAAAAAATCTTAATAATGCAGCCCAATGAATATGTTTATCAATTACAGAGTTGATAATTAATGGATCTAGTGTACTTCTATGATTCGGAGCATATATCAACGGCTTATCATCAACGACGATATTTTCACCATTTAATATTATGGGTTCAAAACACTTTAAAATCAAATGTTTTACAAAAGATATTTTAGCATAAAACAAATCAGATTTAGCTGCCTTTTTAAAATAGACTACTTTCTTTTTTCCTAATAATTTATCAACACTAGTTACAACATTATCATAGGATTCACAAGTATCTTTAAAAACATTTTTATCATTTATTACATCAATATTATGCTTTCCTTCGACACATATGCATTTTATTCTGGATTCATTTAAACTCTTAATAACTTCGGCTTTATCTTCAAATACAATATCCGGTTTTGCTGCAATAATATTTTTTATCTTTTCATCATCATTTTCGTAAAAATAAAACTTATCATCAGGTATACGTATTCCATTTAACAAATATTGAATTTTTATTAAAAATCTTGAAATTTTACCAACAGAAGTATTTTCCGTAGTTTTATCTCGAGATGTGTGGACTTCAACTACATGTCCCTCTTTAATCATTTCTTTTATATATACACTTAACCCATTTCTAAATTTATTAAATGGTGAATATTTTAAAAACCGAGGATGAACCCAAAATTCATCTAATGCTTTTTTAGTATATTTTTTAGCTTCATCTAATGAAATATTATATCTTTTCGCAAAAAAATTATCCATATCAAAAATATCTTGAATTTCTAAACTACTATAGTTAATTACTTCCATATTATACTTATTTTTAAAATATGGTATTGCCTCATTAGAAATAAAATAATTAAAATCAGTCATTGTTCCATCCGTATCTAATATTATTTTCATAAATACCGTCCTTTTTTGCCTGTTATTCTAGCATATAAATAGTTAGATGTCAATTTCAAAAAATCTCTAAATTAACATATTTTATTTTTAATTTAAATATATTTTAATGAGGTAATTATATGTTTTTAAATTTATTAAATATTATTAAAGATATGATTTTTTTTACTGGTTCTTATTCCAACAATGTTTTTCCCGAACCCTTAAGTAATGAAGAGGAAGATAAGTGTATCCAAGAAATGCTAAAGGGAAATAAAGATGCCCGCAATAAGTTAATTGAACATAACTTAAGATTAGTTGCCCATATAGTTAAAAAATTTGAAACAAAAGAAAATGACAACGATGATTTAATTAGTATTGGTACAATTGGTCTAATTAAAGGAATTGATACTTATAAAAATAATAAAAAAACTAAAATAACCACTTATGCGGCAAGATGTATACAAAACGAAATACTAATGCATTTTCGAAATAACAAAAAATATGGTCCCACGATAAGTTTAAACGATGCTATTGGTCATGATAAAGAAGGAAACGAAATTAACTTAATTGATGTAATTAAAGATAAAAATATTGATTTATTTCAAGAAATAGAATTAAAAAATAATATATCTTTATTAAAAAAATATTTAAATTTACTTAATAAAAGAGAGATGGAAATAATAATAAAAAGATATGGTTTAAACAATAAAAATGCAATGACTCAAAAAGAAATAGCTGATAGTCTTCATATTTCTAGAAGTTATGTTTCAAGAATAGAAAAAAGAGCATTAACTAAAATGCTCACTGAATTCATTAAAAATAAAAATATTGATTAAAATGCTTCCACATTTATATTTACTTTATCTAGATTATGGATAAATGTAAATGCATTAACAAGTGTTCTAATAGCTTTAATATTAGCGCCATTTTTTCCAATTACATATTTCATTTCTTCATTTGGAACTAAAACTTCGATTAAATCATCAGAAATAGCTTCTACTTTAACCATATCACTATTTTTAACTACTTTCTTAATCAAAAATTCAGTATATTCTACTACACCCATATTATTTTCCTTTACGTTCAGCGTATAATGCAGTAATTCCTTCTTTTCTAAATAAAGCTTTTACTGTATCAGTTGGTTGTGCTCCATTATTCAACCATTTTAACGCTAATTCTTTATCGATTTTAACTTCCGCCGGATTACTTACTGGATTATATGTACCAATAGTTTCAATAAATTTTCCATCTCTTGGACTTTTAGAATCCGCAGCTACAATACGATAAAAAGGTCTTTGTTTAGCACCCATTCTTTTAAGTCTTAATTTAACAGCCATATTTCTTTCCTCCTTAATAACAATAATATATTATCATAATAAAAAATATGTGTCAACCTTTTTTAGTTGACGCATATTTTATAATATTTCTAAAGCAAATTGATTATCTTTGACAACAATTTTTATAGTTTTTGAAGCTTCAATATTTTTCTCAATTAATGTATGAGCAATTAAATTTTCAATATTCTTAGTAATATATCTTTTTATTGGTCTAGCCCCATATCTTTCATCGTAAGCTTCATCTACAATCTTATCTTTAGCTTCTTGTGTAAGTTCAACATGCAAATAACTATTTTTAAGTCTATTATTTAAATCTGCAATTATTTTATCAGTAATATCCCCAACTATATCTTTCTTTAATGCATTAAAAATTATTATTTCATCTATTCTATTTAATAATTCTGGTCTAAATGTATTTTTAAGTTCATTATTAATTAATTCTTTAGCATTTTCTTCGTTATTTAATATATATTCACTACCTAAATTACTTGTCATAATTATAATTGTATTTTTAAAGTCTACAGTTCTTCCTTGACTATCAGTAAGTCTTCCATCATCTAGTATTTGCAATAATATATTAAATACATCTTTATGAGCTTTTTCTATTTCATCAAATAAAACTATACTATATGGATTTCTTCTTATAGCTTCGGTTAGTACACCACCTTCATCATAACCAACATATCCTGGCGGAGCTCCAATTAATCTAGAAACATTAAAACTTTCCATATATTCTGAACAATCTATTCTAACCATATGTTTTTCATCATCAAACAATTCATAAGCAAGGCTTTTTGCAACTTCTGTTTTACCTACCCCAGTAGGTCCTAAAAATATAAATGAACCAATAGGCTTAGTTGGATCTTTAATTCCACTTCTAGCTCTAATAACAGCATCACTTACTAATTTTAGGGCATCATCTTGTCCTATAACTCTTTGTTTTAAACGATCAAATAAATGTAATAATTTATCTTTTTCACTACTTATTAATTTAGAAGTCGGTATCTTTGTCCATTTAGATATAATTTCAGCAATACTTTCTTCATCGACCACATCAGATAATATATTGGAATTATTATTTTCTTGCATTCTTTTAAGTTCTTGTTCTAAACTAGGTATAACGCCATGTCTTAGTCTAGCACTTAATTCTAAATCATAATTATTTTCAGCTACACTTAAATCAAAACGAGCTTTATCTAATTCTTCCTTTTTATTTTTAATATCATTTTTAATAGCTTTTTCTTTTTCCCAAGCATCTTTTAATTTACTTTCTTCTTCTTTTAATGTAATTAATTCCTTTTCTATTTCTTCCTTTCTCTTGCAAGAAATATCATCTTTTTCTTTTTTTAATGCTCTTTGTTCAATTTCTAAACTCATAATTTTTCGCATTAATGTATCAATATTAACAGGCACAGAATCTAATTGCATCTTTATAGTAGCACAAGCTTCATCTATTAAATCAATAGCTTTATCTGGTAAATATCTATCCGTAATATAACGATCAGATAATAATGCCGCGGATACTAAAGCACTATCTTTAATACTTACTCCATGATATATTTCAAATCTTTCTTTTAATCCCCTTAGTATTGTTATTGTATCTTCTACATTAGGTTCACTAACTATTACTTTTTGAAATCTTCTTTCTAAGGCACCATCTTTTTCAATATATTTACGATATTCATTTAATGTCGTAGCTCCGATAACTTTTATTTCTCCACGTGCAAGCATAGGTTTTAACATATTAGATACATCCATAGCTCCATCACCACCGGCACCTACAATCATATGAATTTCATCTATAAACATAATGATTTCACCGTTAGAATTTTTAATTTCTTTTAAAACAGCTTTTAATCTTTCTTCAAATTCTCCACGATATTTAGCCCCAGCTACTAAAGAACCTAAATCAAGCTCCCAAATAGTTTTATTTTTTAAAGAGCTTGGAACATCACCCTTTATTATTCTTTGAGCAAGGCCTTCGACAATAGCGGTTTTACCTACGCCCGGATCACCAATTAGTACGGGATTATTTTTACTTTTACGAGATAAAATTCTAATTACGTTTCTTATTTCTTCATCTCTACCAATTATTGGATCAACTTTATTATCACGCACATTTTTTGTAATGTCTCGACCAAATTTATTTAAAACATCTTTAATTTCTTCAAATTCATTATTCATTTTTCTTCACCCTTTCAATTTCCAATATCATTATAAACCTATTTTTAGCACTTGTCAATCAAAAGTGCTAAAAATATTAAATTTACCCCTAGACAAAATCATTTTTTTGTATTAGAATATATTCTGCAATAAGAAAAGGGGTTTTAAAAAATGAAAAGAAATACAAAAAAATATTCAAAAGAAATAGAAAAAGATGTAAAAGAAATAGAAGAAAGAATTAAAAAATCTAAAATAAATGCAATTAATAATAGTGCTGTATTAGTAGCATTACCAGTAATAGCTCATCTTTTACCAATAATTACAACAATTGAAGGAGTTTTTATAATGACCATTATGTTATTTAGTGCAAATGAATTAAAAAAGGCAATATTTAACATAAATAAGTATCAAAAGAACATTAAATCAATTAAAAAAGATAATGAACAAAAAAACTTATTACTTCAAAGAGAAATAATAAAAAAGGAAGAAGAATTACAACCACTTGCTTCTACACTTTTAGATAATCAAGAAGTTATTAAAGAAAACACCGACCAATTAATAGAAAATAAAGATACCGAAAGATTACAACTATACTCAGATGCTTTAAATATCTATGAACAATTATTATATGAATATCCACAAGCTAGCAAACAAGATATTGAAGTAGAAATGGATAACCAAGAAGTTTTAAAGTTAACGCGAAAAAGATAAAAATTAATAAAATTTATATAATTTGAATTATAGAAATATAATTCTTTTTTTATTTACTTATTCACTGAGATAATATAAGTATATCAAAAATACAAAAAACTGACAGAAAATTATCACCTTTTAACATTGACATTTCTATCAGTTTTTATAATAACATTTATAGCATATTTTATTTTTATCAACAAAATTAGGCTTCGCCTAATTTTGGAAGCCCTGCCCATACAGGGCTTCATATACATAGCGCGCTTTTAGTGTCTTGCTTCTTTTCACCGCGTTCTATATTTTTTCAAAAATGCCACTGGCACACGCTTACAGCCTGCTCCAGATAAAGCAATAGTTTTTCGAACCTCTAAATCTTTTTCGCTTCGCTTATTTTTTTCGTGGCTCACCATGTCCCATCAAGGGTGCGAAGATTTCGCCTTACTCCGTCACTATTTCACCAAAATCGGTTTCGCGGCCGTGCCGCTTCCACCGCCATAGCCTATTGTTGACTTCAGATAAAGGACTGGGCGCACCGCACTGCTAGAGTTGACAATGTAGTAGCCGACAATACCGCCAAAGTGCACACAGAAAGCACGGTCCGAAACGTCCGTCGAAGGCGCCAATGTCCAATCATAAAGACCCATATACATCCAATTATTTGCTATAACATTCTTGTAATTTTGAAGCGTTGTAGACCAAGAACTAGATGATGCTGCATATCCATAGTCACTTACATACATTAATCCTACTTTTGCATTTACCGTTTTATTTGTTGCTGGACTATTTATTTCATTTTGATATGCTGTTGGAGCTGTTTGTTTAGCTATATTACTCCAAGTATTTCCCCCAACTTTCCATGTATGGTCTGATATTTTTTTTGACCATTCATCGCCAATATTTTTTAAATAATTTGTATTTAAATTTACTGTATTTAATTGACTTTCACTCCACGTATTATTACTTGTATTTTTATTCCAATAATATACACCTATTTCTGTTTTGGAATTTTGGCCTTTATTTGTTCCGCTATAAGAATAAGCACCATAATAATTCCCATCTGTTCCTAATAATGTTGATTTTGCATAATCATACTTTATTAGTTTTACTTCACCATCAAATACTCCGATGATTCTATATAAATTATCTGTTGGGCATGTTCCATCAGTTGAGTCATATCCAAAACATACAAAGTTATTTGTGGTGTCACTTGGACCTGCATAACGATATGAGTTATCTTTAGCTCCATTTGTTAGACTATTATCATGTAAATACAAATTATTCGCACCTTGAGATGTATATAAACTTTTAATATGATCAGCTAAATATACTGGCGGTATTAAATCAAAATAAACATAACACTTATCAGAATTATTTCCCATCATGACTACAGTATTCTTAGTACTATCCCAACTTAAACTACTCCCTTTTTCACATTTAGATAAGTTTTCATTAAATGTATATCCTTCCGTTGGCCATGAACTTGTCGTAGTTTCTTGATATTTTCCTGATCCAGCTTCAGTTTCTAACATCATACTTAACATATTACTATTATTTTTAATTTCTTTATTTTCATATGTTGTACTCATACCATTTATCTTATAAACATAAAATCCTGACCCGGATAACACTACCAAAGCCACAACTACTATCACAATAAATTTTCTCATAACAAAAAGACTTTCCCTTTCCGAAGCCTCTTATCCCGAAGCCTCTTATCCCGAAGCCTCTTATCCCGAAGCCTCTTATCCCGAAGCCTCTTATCCCGAAGCCTCTACTATAAAAATGATAAGATATTCTACTATGCTTGTCAAGTACTTTTCGTATCATTTATTATAAGTTACACCTATATAAAAAGCCTTAATTTTCTTTATAGAAAATCAAAGCTTAAAGTTTTAAAAGCCTCGGCCACCACCGCCTCCGCCACCAAAACCTCCGCCAGAAGAAAATCCTCCCCCGCTTCCTCCAAATGTTCCATCAGATGATGAAAGACTTTCACGAGTAATAGTTTCTTGAGCTTCACGATAAGCCATAGATATTGAAGCATTAATATCACTAGTTAAATTCATATTATTAACAAAAAAGTAAGTATCTCCATAATATGTATCATCAATCATTATTTCTTTTATTCTAACATTCATTTCTTTTTCGAGTTTTTTAGCTAAGCCAAATATAGTCGCATACACTAAATACCTTTCCCATAACACAACTTCCGGCAATTCTTTAGTTTCAAATGAAGCAAAATCATTTAAAAAGTTTTTGAAAGCTTTCCATTTTGCATAATCCTCTATTCCCTTTTCACTTTTTCTTTTAATACACCCAATATATATAATAAATGCAATGGATGCAAAAATAATAGTATGTATAAGTAAAAAGCTAACATGATAAATAGCTACTCCAACAAAATAAATCAAAAATGCAAGTATTAAAATAAATATACCATATTTATATCTATCATTTAAATTATCATAAAAACCTTCCCTTTTACCATCTTCAATAACTTTATTTTTCCAGTTAGTATAGCTAGACATAAAACTATTACAAGTTTTCGTAGATTTTGCATAAGATTTTAAATCTTTCGTTGTAAATGTTAATTGACTTGAATAGTTTTCACTATTTTTACCCACTGTGTTAAACAAAAAATCTACTAAATAATTTTCCGTATCATTCAAATTATCACGATTATTTAATATAAATCTATACCCCTCTTTATCATAATTAGTCTTATCAATACTTATATTCTTTTTATAAATTAAATTCATTATTGAAGCACTTAAAGCATTCGGAGTAATATCATTATTAAACAAATAATCTATTACTTCGACATTGTAGTCATCAATAAATTCTCTATTGTATTTATGAATAAATTTTGGTTTTCTTTCTTTATCGTATTTTTTATAAACATATACCCACGTAATAATTAAAATTACATAAAATGCTACGCACATTCCTTGAAAAGTTTTAAATACAATTTTATTTTTTCTTCTTAACTCATTATCTTTTCTTACTATTTCATCTTCTTTTTTTATAATATCTTCTTTTACATATTCATTATCATATTTCATGAAATTAATATTACTAAAAACATTCTTAGGAATAAGCGTTCTAAAATCAATCGGAGTGTTCTTCTTTAAAAAATTTAATGTTGCCAAAACATGAATAACCCCATCATTTTCTTCA
The DNA here is from genome assembly GCA_934086815.1 of uncultured Bacilli bacterium. Lineage (GTDB taxonomy): Bacteria > Bacillota_I > Bacilli_A > RF39 > UBA660 > Onthocola_B. The sequence continues at coordinate 43,754 of CAKOIM010000001.1, read as the reverse complement.
TAAATTTCTGAATTACCAGAAAGATCACCATGAAACCACCAATTAAAATCTTCTTTATTTAAATTACTCGGATAATTAACTTTAATCTTTATATCATTAATATTATCTTCAAAGTCCATACCAAAGAAATTCCAATAAAATTCTGCAACATCCTCATGCATTATACCTACATTTTTTAATGTATACTTTATTAAAAAGGCTGTACTTTTATTATTTGTATTATAATACATTCTAATTCTTATTCCATTATCTAAAGAACTTACTATATATTTATTTTTCTCACCATTATTTGCATATTCTACTTCATTAAATTCTTCGTAATTATCATTAAAACTATTTATAGATACATCATCAACATAACTTCCATAAACTCTTAAATTAGTAATTTGTGAAGCATTATAATCTTCATATGCTGATTTATATAATATATCTCTTTCATAACCATTGAATGTTCCATTTAAAACAATTAACTCAGAAACATCCATATCACCATTATTTTTTATTGTAGCATCAATATAAAAATGATCAACATCATAATCCGCGGCTAAGGCTACAAAAGGAACAACAAAAAAAGTAATTATTATTGTTAAAATCTTTTTCATTTTCTCAAATCCTCTCATATATATAACATTTTTATAGAAAAAGACGTTTAACACGTCTTAAAACTTAACTTCAACATTATTTCTTTCAGTTTCTAAAGCTTCAAAAAATGCTTCTGGTTTAAATTTAAATAGCCCTGCAATTATATTACTTGGCACAGTTTCTATTTTATTATTATAAATCATAACTGTATCATTATAAAATTGTCTTGCACTAGCTATTTTACTTTCAGTTTCTGTTAATTCTTTTTGTAAATCTTGAAAATTAGTATTAGCTTTTAAATCCGGATAACTTTCAGTCAAAGCAAATAATTTTGATATTGCTTGAGATAATTCTCCGCAAGCTTTCATTTGTTCTTCCGGTACGTTTGCAGAAACATAACTATTTCTAGCTTTAATTACAGCTTCTAATGTTTCAGATTCATGTTTAGTATAGCCTTTTACAGTTTCTACTAAATTTGGTATTAAATCAAATCTTCTTTTTAATTGAACATCTATTTGAGCCCATTGATTTTTAACTCTATTTTTAAGTATTTTTAATGAGTTATAAACACTAACACCCCAAAGTACAATAAGAACTACTACTATAATTAATATAATCCACCACTTCATAATATCCTCCTTAATTTAATTCTATCATAATATTTGTATTTTAGAAATATTATTATTCTTGTTTAAAATCAACTAACACATATTTACCATTTGCTAGCTTGTAAGTGTAAACAAATTTAAAGAAATTATTTTTATTTTTATGAAAAATATTTTCAAAATATATTTCATCTGATATTCCATCTTCTTCAAAATCGTGGCTATAACGTTTAATATTTTTATTGTTTGTTAAAAGATCGTTTCCTAATGCACTACTATCTAAGTACAAACCATAATAAGTAAGTACTACATTATCTTTTGTTTGTTTTAAACTATCTAACTTATAATTATAAACTGATACACTCCCGAGTTCATTAGAATCGTTTCCAAATTCATCTACTAAAGAAAAACTTTCTGTACTAGAATCATATTTATAATGTAATCCACCACTAGTATTAAAATCTTCACCAACAACATTTAAATCACTACCAAAAAGCTTGATTAAGTTTTGTTTTATTTCCGTTAGAGTACCTGCTCCCCCAAGAAGTACTTTATGACTATTAGGCATATTCTTTATATATTTTTCAAAGTTTTTACTATTACTATTAATATAATTATATAAAACTGTATTTAAATCCCAATTCTTTTCTGGTATAAAAAATTCTTTTATATCTTCTTCTTTCTCACTAATTTTATCTTCTTTTTCTATTTCACATGAAGATTTATTCATCTTTGTTCCTAAATAATAACTTCCTCCACAAGTTAGTACAACTAATAAAATAACAATTAATACACCTAATATTGACTTACCTCTATTCATTTTATCACTCCTATTCTATATCAAGAATAACAAAAAGCATGAAAAAAAGCAACAATTTAGTTGCTTAGTTTCCATTTACTTGATTCATTACTTCTTCAGCAAAGTTATCATTTCTTTTTTCCATACCTTCACCAACTTCATAACGAACCATCTTAATTATTTCACCACCATTGTTTTCAACAAATTTAGAAACACTTATATCTCCATCTTTAATGAATGGTTGTTCAGCAAGACAAATTTCTTTATAGAATTTTTTAATTCTTCCTTCAACCATTTTTTCAGCTATATCTTGAGGTTTTCCTTCATTCATAGCTTGTTCTTTTAAAACAGTTCTTTCGTTTTCTAAAACATCTGCTGGAACTTCACTAGGAAAAACATATAATGGTTTCATAGCTGCAGCTTGCATTGATACATCTTTAGCTACCTCAGCATTTGCACCCTTAACAAGAGTTAAGGCAGCAATTTTTCCACCCATATGAATATACGCTCCGAATGCTTCATCATCTTGTTTTTCTAAAATTTCAAATCTTCTTAAAGATAATTTTTCACCAATTGTAGCTGTTTTATTAATTATTAATTCACCAATAGTACATCCATCAGTTTCTAATTCTTTTGCTTCATCAACTGTTTTAACATCACTTTTTACTAAAGCGTTTCCAATTGTATCAAGCATTTTTCTAAATTCTTCATTTTTACTAACGAAATCTGTTTCACTATTAACTTCTAGTATAACAGCTTTATTTCCTTCAACATAAATATTTGCAAGACCTTCCGCAGCAATTCTAGATTCTTTTTTAGCAGATTTAGCAATACCTTTTTCTCTTAAATAATTAATCGCTTCTTCCATATTACCATTGGTTTCTGTTAAAGCTTTTTTACAATCTAACATCCCTGCTCCAGTTTGTTCTCTTAGGTCTTTAACCATACTTGCAGTAACTTCCATAATATCCTCCTTATTCACTTAGTTTTGCAACTAATTCATCTTTTTTCATAGTTGAATAACCTTTAATTCCAGCTTCTTTAGCCATTTTTTTAAGGTCTGCTAATGTTTTACTTTCTAACTCATCAGCTTTTTCCATTTCTTTTAATTCTTCTAATACAGTTTCATCAACTTTAACTGTTTCTTTAACTTCTTCTTTTTTAGATTCCTTTACTGTATCTTTTTTATCTTCTTCAGTAACATAATCTTCTAAAGGTAGTTCTTGTGCTTCACAAATAGCATTTGTTAATACACCAAGCATTACTTTAATTGAACGTACAGCATCATCATTTCCTGGAATTACATAATCAACGTCGTCAGGATCACAATTAGTATCAACTACTCCAAATACTGGAATATTTAACTTTCTTGCTTCCTTAATAGCATTATATTCCTTTTTAGGATCTACAATAATTAATGCTTGAGGAAGTTTATCCATCGCACGAATTCCACATAGAACTTTATTTAATTTTTCATATTCTTTTTTAAGACCAATAACTTCTTTTTTAGGAAGTAAATCAAAAGTTCCATTTTTTTCCATTTCTTCAATTTCTTCAAGTCTTTTAACTCTTCTTCTAATTGTTCTAAAGTTTGTAAGTGTTCCACCTAACCATCTTTCAGTAACATAGTAAGAATTACTTCTTGTTGCTTCTTCTAAACATACTTCTTGAGCATGTTTTCTAGTTCCAACAAATAAGAACTTTCCTCCATTACTTGCAATATTTTTAGCTGCTTCATAAGCAACTTCTAAACATGCTTTTGTTTTTTCTAAGTCGATAATGTAAATATCATCTCTAGATGTAAAAATGTATTCTTTCATTTTTGGATTCCATCTTTTAGTTTGATGTCCAAAATGAACTCCAGCTTCTAATAAATAACTCATAGAAACTACTGCCATAAATTATTCCCTCCTTCGTTTATCTTCTTGCTACTTCAACTTAATTTAACACCTCTTCGGCACTCGTTAAACTAATCCATAACAATGATTATTTTTTTGCATTTACAGCACTTTAAATTCTACCAAAAAAGCACTCATTTTACAAGTGCTTTACTTACTTTTTATTTATTATATGCTTAATTTATTTAAAATATTTAAAGATTTATAATTATTGGTGAAGAAATTGTCCCATTTCCAGTTTTATATGATGTATCAGTTGTTAAGTAAAAAACTGGGCGCACGCCGACCGTGTAAGAACGAACAATATAGCTATTCAAGTAGCCTGTGGGATCCACACCGAAAGCACGATTCGAATAGTCCGTCCGTGGCACCAATGTCCATTCAATAAGTCCCATATACATCCAATTATTTGTTATAACATTATTATAACTTTTTAATAATGTAGACCATGAACTAGATGATGCTGCATATCCATAGTCACTAACATACATTAATCCTACTTTTGCATTTACAGTTTTATTTGGGTCTGAATTATTTATTTCATTTTGATATGCAGTTGGAGCTGTTTGGTTATATATATTATCCCAAGTGTTTCCTCCAACTTTCCATATATGGTCTGATATTTTTTCTGACCATTTTGTTCCGATATTATTTATATAATTCTTATTTAAATTAACCGTATTTAGTTGGCTTTCACTCCATGTATTTGTACCATTTCTATTCCAATAATATCCCCCAATTTCAGATGTAGAATTTTGACCTTCATTAGTTCCGCCATATCCAGCTGCTTGATATGTTTGTCCATAATCCCCATCTGTTCCGAGCAATGTTGATTTAGCATAATCATACTTTATAAGTTTTACTTCTCCATCAAATACACCAATTATTCTATACAAATTATCTGTTGGACATGTACCATCCGTTGAATCATATCCGAAACATACAAAGTTATTTGTGGTGTCACTTGAACCAGAAAATCTATAAGAATTATCACCTGCCCCATTATTTAAGGCGCTATTATGATAATAAATATTATTATCTCCTTGTTCATATAAAGCGATAACACAGTCACTTAAAGTTCTATTTTTACATAAAGTTGCAACACTTTCTCTTTTTACTTCTTTTGTAATATCTAAAGTAGCTTTAAAAGTTTTTTTAGCATTTTTAGCTTGATCACTATCTAAATTTATGAAAGTTAATGTAACATTCCAAGTTTCTTCTTTTATACCGGTCGAAGTTATTTCACGATTATTCACAAGTTTTATTAATCCACTTGCTTCTGTTACATCAAACCCCTTTATATCATTTACAGTAACATAATTTAGACCATTTATCTCTGTTAATTCATTACCAGATGGATCTGTTACAGTTAATATTAATTCCGCAGTTTTATTATCTGTTGTATACTCAAAATCATTAGTTTCTATATTTAAATAAACATAATAATTAGCCGTCGCACTTTTGCTTGTTTTTAATGTAGCTTTTGCATAAGTTGAACCAACTTTATTTCCTGCTTTACTACCGAAATCAAATTGGTTAGCTGATACATTTATTTTATCTCCAACAGAAAATACTAAAGAGTCCATATCTTCAGTTTTAACATTTACATTAGCACTTGCATTTTTATCCCCTTGAGCTTGAAAAAATGCAAAAGTAACTCCAACGACAACTAAGGCAAGTAAAATTACAATTATAATTAAATAAGTTTTTTTATTTTTCATTTGCAACCTCTATTCTTTTTTATTGTAGCATACTTTTAAATCACAAACAATTAAAATCAAAAAAAGTTAGTATACACTAACTAAAGAATTGAATCACTATTTTCTTCTTCATTTATATATATTCTTTTTAAATTTCTATTTAAAACACTCATTAAATAATATCTATTAGTTTTTAAAAGTGATAAAAAGTCATATATTCCTCTTTCTTCATTTAAGATGTACACTTTATCTTTTATTCGAACATCATTAGATACTTCAACAATAATTTTATCTATTTCATCCGCTAAAATATTTCTTTTATAATTATTAATACCAACATATTTAATAGCTTTTGTAATACCATCTTTATGGCCAATTGGAATAATAGCTACATACATATCATCTTTTGCTACATAACTTCTACCCACAATAGAACCTTTTGTAACTTTTTTTACATCCATTACTTCACTAGTTATATTAAAAACTAATTCTAAATCTATATTAGGAAATTCTAAATCATTATATTTTTTTTGAATATTTTTAATTTTCATATTAGTAAAAAAGTCATCTTCAATATTTTCTTCTATACCTAAGATAGATAAATCAAAACGAATACCATTTACATAACTTATTTTATGGTGATACATTAAAGATTCATTAAAATGAATTATTAAATTACAATCAAAATAATTATTAGCAATTTGATAAAAAGCATTAACTTGATTATAGAAATATTCATCTTCTATGCCAAGAGTAGTAATATCCGTATATATTCCCTCTAATTCTATATAATTATGAGCATTAATTTTATCAACTATATTTTTTAATTCTAAATTATCATTAACCCCTAAAAGATTAGACCCATTATTAACTAATACATGAACTTTTAATTTATCTTTAATATTTAATTTAAGCAATAAATCTAAACATTGTTCATTAAAAATAGTGATAGTTATATTATTATTTATACAATCATAAATTTCTTCTTCATCTACATAATAATTAACTAAAATATTTATTTTTTTATTAAATTTTCGTATTTCTAAAGCATCTTTAATCGAACCAACTAAACAATAATTAATGCCATTATCATTCATTGTATTAATTATTTTAAAACCTAGTCCATGGGCATTATCTCTTAAATCTACCATTTTATATGTATAATCGCTATAACTTTTACATAATAGCTTTGTATTATTTTTAATTTTTCTTAAATCTATTTCTAATTTAGTTTCATATTTCATTTTTATCCCTCGTTTACTTATTATAAAATATTCTATTTTGTTTTGCAATATGATAAAATGGAGTTGGGATAAAACAAAAAACACATTATGAAACCAGATAAATATCAATTAAAAGCAATAAAGGATAGTTCTAATATATTACTTATCGCCGGTGCTGGAGCGGGTAAAACATTTACTATTGTTCAAAAAATTAAATATTTAATCGAAAATAATTACGTTAATCCGAAAGAAATATTAGTCTTATCTTTTACAAACAAAAGTGTAAATGATTTAAAGAAAAAAATAACTTCTAACGTAAATATTACTACGTTTCACAAACTAGCCATAGAAATACTTGATCTTAATAAGATAAATTACAATTTAGTAAGTGATAAATATTTAAATTACATTATAAATGAATTTTTTCAAAGTTTAAATAATGATGAATACAAAAAAGAAATATTAAATTACTTTAAAGAGAGTAACTACTTTAAATTTTTAAAAAGCTATAAATTTAATAGTTTTCAAAAGCTTATTACAAACTTAATTAAACTTTACAAGACTAATAACTACACCAAAGATAACTTTAAAGCTCTGTTTAAAATAAATAACTTTTTAGCTAAATATACCTATATAATTTTTTGTATTTATGAAAATGAACTTGCAAGCAACAATTCCTTAGACTTAGATGATTTAATAATAAAAGCTACTCAAATAGTTAATAAAACTACTAAATATAAATATATTATTGTTGATGAATTTCAAGATACTTCCCTAATTCGTTTTAATTTAATAAAAAAAATAAAAGATATAAACAATGCTACTTTATTTTGTGTCGGAGATGACTACCAATCTATATATCATTTTTCCGGATGTAACATTAATCTATTTTTAGACTTTAATAAGCTAATACCTAATTCAAAAATTTTAAAGCTAAAATACACTTATCGAAATAGCCAAGAATTAATTAACATAAGCACAAAATTTATTATGAAAAATAATAAGCAAATAAGAAAATCTTTAATAAGCAATAAACATTTAGATAAACCAATTGAATATATTTACTACATAAATCCGTATAAAACTTTCTTAAAATTATATAATAAATTATCTAACCAAAATTTACTCGTTTTAGGAAGAAATAACTTTGATATTAAAAAATTTAGTCATAAAAAGATAAATGAATATTTAACAATTCATGCATCAAAAGGCCTTGAAGCTGAAAATGTAATTATTATAAACTTAACTAATGATTTATATGGTTTACCAAATAAACTTAAAAATTCAAAACTTATAGAAGAATTACACCCAAGTGACATTAGTTATTTATATGCAGAAGAAAGAAGATTATTTTATGTTGCTTTAACAAGAAGCAAAAATAAAGTTTACTTACTCATACCACTTTTTAAGAAATCTCAATTTATCAAGGAATTAAAAAGAATAGCCGCCAACTAATGGGATTATTCTTAAAAATTTAATATTTAACAACTATAAGCTCCTCTAACAATTCATTACTTAACACTTTTACCTCCTAATTCGTATAGTTTAATTATTGGTTTTATATTATTGATTTTATTAGCATATTCAAATATTTTTCTAAAATCTAATTTATTATCCTCAATAAATTTATATATAATTTCTTTTTCATTATCTACTTCTATTTTTATATCATCTTTATTAATTAATATATCTAAAAGTTGAAGGTATTTATAATTGTCTTCATTTATTTCAATTTTAGGTTTTCTTATAGCAACACCCAAATTTTTGTTGTTATATTCATTAGCATTTGGACATTCATTTGTTACTATTATAATTTTCTTGGGAATCTGTGTCGTTAAACCAATTTTATTAAATAAATATGCTCCTGTAAAATATCCCTTTTGCCCTTTTTCATCACAAATATATTTTTTTTCAATAACTTTATTAACATTTAATAACTTATTACCAAATTTTCCTTTTATTGGTTTGTAATAAATACCTTTTATAAACTGAGAAAGCTTATTTTCTTTTACCAGTCTATTTATATATACATAAATATTTTTAAATGTAGTTTCAAAATTATCTTTAATTATTTTTTTAAAATAATCTTTAATTTCTTCTATAAAAATAGGTTCGTCATATGGACATTTATTAATATAATTTATCAAACACTCATTATAATTCATAATAAGTACCTCCTTAGATATTATGTTATCTTTTTATTAATTTATAATGTTTTTCCCATTTCTTTATAACATTATATAATTTTTTCTAGCAAATGTCAATCCATAATAAAAAATAGGCATTTAATCCTATTTTTCTGATTCTTTTTCTTTTTTTTCAGGTTTAGGCAAGCATTCTTTCCGTGATAAATTTAATCTTCCACGATTATCATAGCCTAGTGATTTAACCATTATTTCATCACCTACGGTAACTAGAGAACTTGGTTTATCAATTCTTTCCCAAGCAAGTTGTGAAACATGAACTAAGCCTTCACAACCTGGCCAAAGTTCAACAAAACAGCCAAAGTCTTCTACTTTTGTAACTATTCCTGTATAAACCTTATCTTTTTCTACTTCTCTTATGACATTTAAAATCATTTCTTTAGTTTTAGAAATTATTTCTTTATCAGTGTGATAAATTATTACTCTTCCATCATCTTCAAGATCTACTTTAACTGCGTCTTTATCATTTACTGTAGAAACATTAGACGCTTCTAAAATAATTTTTGTAATCATTTCTCCACCACGCCCAATAATATCTCTAATTTTTTCAGGATCAACATTAAATGTTTCAATCTTTGGAGCATATTTACTTACTTCTTCACGTGGTTTAGAAATAGCACTTTCCATAACATCAAGTATTTCTAAACGAGCTTTATGAGCTTGAGCTAATGCTTCACCTAAAATTTCTTTTGTAACACCTTTTATTTTAATATCCATTTGTAAGGCTGTAATACCAGTACGTGTACCCGCTACTTTAAAGTCCATATCTCCCATATGATCTTCTAATCCTTGAATATCAGTTAAAATTGTATATTTACTTTCATCTTCACTTGTTATAAGTCCCATGGCAATACCTGCAACTGGAGCTTTTATCGGAACTCCCGCGGCCATTAAACTTAAGCAACCTGAACAAATAGTAGCTTGGCTAGATGAACCATTACTTTCTAAAACTTCACTTACAACTCTTATAGTATAAGGAAATTCTTCTTCACTAGGAATAACTTGAGCTAATGCTCTTTCTCCTAAAGCTCCATGCCCAATCTCTCTTCTTCCGGGAGATCCATATCTTCCTACTTCACCAACAGAAAATTGAGGAAAATTATAATGAAGCATAAATCTTTTAGTATCTTCAATACCTAACCCATCTAATATTTGATGTTCTCCTAAAGCCCCTAAAGTAGTTGTTGCTAATACTTGAGTTTCACCTCTTTGAAATAATGCTGAACCATGAGTACGAGCTAATAAATCAACACCAGCAAAAAGTGGTCTAATTTCATCCATTTTTCTACCATCTGATCTTACATGTTCTTCCGTAATTAATCTTCTTACTTCTCCGGCTTCAATATTTGTTAATACCTTTTTAACTTGTTGTAATTTACTATTTAAATCTTCATCATCTTGATAAACACTTTCAAAATGTTTTATCGTATCTTCTTTTACTTTATCTATAGCAGCGTATTTTGCTAATTTTTCTTTTATTTGAATAGCTTTAAGCATATCTTTTGTAGCATATTCTCTAACACTCACTTCTATTTCTTTAGGTATAATTGCTTTTTCTAATTCTACTTTTTCTTTACCTATTTCTTTTATAATAGATTCTTGAAAAACACATAGTTTTTTAATATTTTCATGAGCAAACATTAGAGCTTCTAACATAATGTCTTCCGGTAATTCTTTAGCTCCAGCTTCAACCATACAAATAGCATCTTTAGTTCCCGCAACAGTTAAATGTAATGAACTTTTTTCACTTTCTTCACTAGTTGGATTAATTATAAACTTATCATCTATTAAGCCCACTACAACTCCAGCAACTGGACCATCAAACGGTATATCACTTATACCTAAACATAAAGAAGATCCTAACATAGCAGCCATTTCCGGAGAATTGTCTTGATCTACTGATAAAACTGTATTAATTACTTGAATTTCATTTCTTAGATTTTCATCAAACATTGGTCTTATTGGTCTATCAATTAACCTTGCAGCAAGTGTCGCAGCTTCACTTGGTCTACCTTCTCTTTTAATAAATCCACCTGGGATTTTTCCAACAGAATATAATCTTTCTTGATATAAAACTTGCAATGGAAAGAAATCTTGCGAAACCGGATTTTTACCCATTACACATACAGATAATACTGCCGTATCTCCATATCTTACTAAAACTGCTCCATTTGTTTGTTTAGCAAGTTCTCCAGTTTCAACAGATATATTTCTACCATTAAATTCTAAATTAAATACTTTCTTCATATAACCTCTTTTCTAATACAAAAAAGGACACTAAAAACAAGTGCCTCTATTTTCTTAAATTTAATTTTTTAATTACTTCTCTATAACTTACAACATCGTTTTTCTTTAAGTATTCAAGTAATTTTTTACGACGTCCAACTTTCATAAGTAGACCTCTTTTAGAATGAAAATCATGTTTGTGTTCTTTTAAATGTTCAGTTAAAGTATTAATTTCTTTAGTTAAAATTGCAACTTGTACTTCTGCACTTCCACAATCCTTTTCATTTTTAGCAAATTCTTTAATAATTTTTGCTTTTTCTTCTTTTTGTAAAGCCATTTTTCCTCCTTATTTGTAATTGGTTTAATCCTAGTATTGATTTGGAGATATCTAAACCAAGAATAAACTTCATCTATATTATATTTTAAAACTCACACTTTTTCAAGAATAAATTATTTTAAAGCACTTAATAATTCATCTTTTTTCATTGTTGAATAACCTTTAATTCCAGCTTCTTTAGCTAATGCTTTTAATTCAGCTAAAGTCTTTTTACTTAAATCTTCAACAACTTCTTCTTTAACTTCCTTTTTAACTTCTTTCTTTTCTACTTTTTTAGCTTCTTTTTTAGTAGTACTCACTTCTCCATTTAAAGCTTTTTTAACAACTTCTACTAATGCTGTAAATGATTTTTCATCATCAATTGCCATTTCTGATAACATTTTTCTGTTAATTTCAATTCCAGCTTTTGTTAAACCATTTATAAATTTAGAATAACTAATATCATTCATACGACATGCTGCATTTATTCTTGTAATCCATAATTTTCTGAAATTTCTTTTATTTTGCTTTCTATCTCTATAAGCATAAGCTCCACTATGGAATACTTGTTCTTGAGCAGTTTTATATAGTCTATGTTTACTTCCAAAATAACCCTTTGCTTCTTTTAATACTTTTCTTCTTCTATTTTTTGATACATTTCCGCCTTTAACTCTTGCCATTTTTCTTCACCTCAACTTCCTAGATAACAGATTTTAATCTGCTACTATCTCCTTTTGAAAGCGTACCTTTGTTACGTCTTTGTCTTACTTCTTTAGCTGAATCTTTTCCAGTTTTATGGTTACTTCCAGATTTCATGTATGTAAGACTACCATTTTTCTTTTTGTTAAATACTTTTGCACTTGATTTGTGTGTTTTTTGTTTACATTTTGCCATAATACTATTTCCCTTCTCCTTTTTTTGGTGCTAATATTAGAAACATTTGACGCCCTTCTAATTTAGGTTCTGTTTCAATAACAGAATACTCATTTAATGCTTCTGCAAATCTAAGCAATACATCTTTACCTAATTCTGGTCTTGCCATTTGACGACCTTTAAAACGAATAAAAGCTTTTATTTTATGCCCTTTTTCTAAGTAAGTTTGGGCATTTTTCTTTCTTGTTTCAAAATCACCAATGTCAATTGTCACAGATAAACGATATTCTTTTATATCTTTATTTGCTTCTCTTTGTTTCTTTTGTGTTTCTTTTAATTTCTTTTGTTTTTCATAACGGAATTTATTATAATCCATTATTTTAGCTACTGCAGGATTGCCATTTGCATTCATTAATACTAGATCAAGCCCAGCATAATTTGCAAGTGTCAAAGCATCAGCTATTTTTTTTAGCCCCATCTTTTCGCCATTTGGGCCAATTACCATTACTTCAGGTATTTTGATGTTTTCATTTACTAATTGTTCATTACTATTATTATTTGCTATTGTAAGCACCTCCAATGTTATAAAAAATGGATACATTTATAGTATCCATTACATGACAAACAAAATATTTTATTCGGCATTATACCTATTGCTTATTCGCAATCAGGTGGATACTAAATCTCTTTCCTTTTTCAACAACAATTTTATTTTATACTAATATTATATGTTTGTCAAACCTTTTTTATGATTTTGATTATTTTTTTAATTTTAATTTTCTTCCAGATCTAATATTAGCATTATATAAAAGATGAGGATAAAGATTAGCTAAGTCTTTAATAAGAGGAATTACTTCTTCAATTTCTGTTTCCGAAACATTTTCAAATTTTTTATTTATAAATTCATAAAGCATATTTTCAATATCATTTTCAAATACTTCCACAACTGTTTTTCCCGTTAATCTTTTTACAATCTTACTTAGTAAATTTTGATATGGTCCCCATTTTAAAATAGCTTCTTTTTGATTTACTAATTGATAACATCCATTTTCATCAGGAATTAAATTCACCCCACCGCTCGGACGTTTTTCTAAACTATAAAGACAACCAGTATCAGTTAAAAGTGAACAACGTTTTTTTAATGATAATAAATCCACTACTCCTCGATCGACATTTCTCGCTCTTAAATATAAAAATGGCTCTAATACTTTTTTTCCATTGGGTAAATATTCACTCTTAAGAGCAGATACAATGGAAACGTTATTCGTTTCTAATATTTTTAAAATACTGTTTTTATTTATTTCTACAAAATCATTAATAAAATAATCACAACCACATTTTTTACAACATTTTCCTTGACATTTTGCACAAAGATCCTTATTTTCAAATTCCATTTAAATCACTCCATGAAATTATTATACATATTTATTATTTAATTTCAAGTCTAAAAAAAACTAGAGAAATCTCTAATTTTCTTTATTTTCTATTTTTTTATTTATAAAATTAATAAATTCATCTTTAGAAACTGTAATAGTATCTTCACTTTGGCTAAGACGATAACTTATTTGTTTATTATCAACTTCTTTTTGCCCTAGAATAATACTTATTGGATACTTATTCATTTGGCTTTCACGCATTTTATAAGATAATTTTTCATTTCTATCATCTAAGTTTACTCTAATATTATTATTACTTAGTAAATTATATATTTCTTTAGCATAGTCTAAATGATATTCATTATTAACTGGTATAATATTAACTTGAACAGGTGCTAACCAAACTGGTAAATATCCTTTAGTTTCTTCAAGTAAAAATGCTGTAAATCTATCTAATGAACCTAAAATAGCTCTATGAATAACAACTGGTCTTTCTTTTTTACCAGCTTCATCAATATATTCAAGTTCAAATCTTTCCGGTAATTGATAATCTAATTGAACCGTAGAAAGTGTAACATCATGACCGATAGCACTTTTAACTTGAACGTCAATCTTAGGTCCATAAAATGCTGCTTCGCCTTCAGCTTCATAATATTCTGAATTAGAATTTTTTAAAATTTCTCTTAAAGCACTTTCACTTTTTTCCCATAACTCATCATTACCAAAATATTTATCTGTGTTATTTTTATCTCTTAATGATAATCTGAATTTATAATCTTTAAATCCAAAATCTTTATAAACATCAAGTGTTAAATCAATAACTCCTTGTACTTCACTAGCAATTTGTTCAGGTGTACAGAAAATATGAGAATCATTTTGCGTAAATGCTCTAGTTCTTTCAATACCACAACAAGCACCACTTGCTTCATATCTAAAGTCATTAGCTACTTCAGCCATTCTTAATGGTAAATCTCTATATGAATGTAAGAAATTTTTATAAATCATCATATGATGAGGACAATTCATTGGTCTTAAGACATATGCTTCTTCATCTAATTGCATTGCAGGAAACATATCTTCTTTATAATGATCCCAATGTCCACTAGTTTTATATAAATCAACATTTCCTAAAGATGGAGTCATAACATGTTTATATCCAAGTTTTAATTCCTTATCAGTAATATAATCTACTAAAGTACGTCTTAATATAAATCCATTAGGCAACCATAAAGGTAACCCTTTTCCAACTAAATCGGCAAACATAAAGATACCTAAATCTTTTCCAATTTTTCTATGATCTCTAAGTTTTGCTTCTTCTAATTCTTGTAAATGATTATTTAAGGCTTCTTCTGAATCAAAACAAACACCATATATTCTTTGCAGTACTTTATTATTAGCATCATTTTTCCAATAAGCACCACTTACTTTAAGTAATTTAAAATACTTAATTTCTTTAGTAGTTTCAACATGTGGCCCACGACAAAGATCAGTAAAGTCACCTTGTGTGTAACAACTAATTACAGCATTATCTTCCATATTATTAATTAAATCAATTTTATATGGATCGTCTTTAAACATTTCTAAAGCTTCTTCTTTAGTAACTTCTTTTCTAATTATTCTTTTACCATCTTTTGATAGTTTTTTCATTTCTTTTTCAATTTTTACTAAATCCTCTTCTGTAACTGTAGCACCTTCTAAATCAATGTCATAATAAAAGCCTTCTTCTATTACTGGGCCTACCCAAAATTTTGCATTTGGATATAGTTTTTTAACAGCATTAGCCATTAAATGAGCACATGAATGGTTTAAAACATTTAATTTTTCATCTTCTTTAATATTTATCATATTATCTTCCTCCCTCGTTTTCACTTTGTAATATTCTTTTATAAATTTGTTTTTCTTCTTCTCGTAATGCATCAAGTTTTTTTTGTAATTGCCTCCTTAATTGGGGCTTTTTAGCTTCTTTCAAATTTAAAAAAGCAATCTCTAGAATGACGTCCCTTATTTCTGCATTGCATCGTAGCCATCTTTTTTCATCTTCACTCATGATACCTCCCAATAAAAAAAGAATGATACTTAAGGAGTCATAATGACGGTACCATCCTTTATTTAACTTAATTATGATAACGGTTTTAGCCGGAGTTTATTAACCCTCTTAGAAAGTAGTAACTTTTAATACAATTCATTAGTTTCCACCTACCACTAATTCTCTTTGCAATTAATATTAGAAATCTTGTCTTTCCTCATCGATTTACAAATAGATTGTAACACAAATGTCATTTACAATCAAGACTTATTTAGAACAATTGCATTCTTCGCAATTACATTTTGACCCTTTTACTATTAAAACGCCACTACTTGTGCCTAATCTTGTTGCTCCATAATCTATTAACTCTTTAGCTTGTTCGTAATTTTTAATGCCTCCACTAGCTTTTATTTCTAAAGATTTAGATTTATGAGCATTCATTATTTTAACATCATCCACAGTTACACCTCTTTTACCAAAACCAGTATTTGTCTTAATAAAATGAACTTTAGCTTCGCTACATATTTTTGTCATCATTATTATTTCATCTTCAGTAAGCAAAGATGTTTCAACAATTACTTTTAAAAGTTTATCTTCTATACTTTCTTTTATTTTTACAATT
This sequence comes from uncultured Bacilli bacterium, assembly GCA_934086815.1. GTDB lineage: Bacteria > Bacillota_I > Bacilli_A > RF39 > UBA660 > Onthocola_B. Next base: position 27,304 of record CAKOIM010000001.1, on the reverse strand, counting down.
TCTTCTTTCACATAATCATATTCTTTATCTTTTAGAGCCCCAACATTTATAACCATATCTATTTCATCAGCACCATTTTTAATAGCATCTTTTGCTTCATATACTTTACAAGCAGTTGTATTCATACCAAGTGGAAATCCTATTACAGTACATACTTCAACTTCAGTATCAGTTAATAAAGATTTAGCAAATGAAACATAATAAGGATTAACACATACTGTTTTAAAATTATATTTTTTAGCTTCTTCACATAGTTTAACAATATCTTGTTTCCCTGCTTCCATTTTTAAATTTGTATGATCTATATATTTTTCAATTTTCATAATTTTCTCCTAGTTTTAGTCTTTAATAATCTTTCACAATGGGTATAATCAATAAGCTCTTGAATTCTATTTCCTTCTTCTAAAGCCTCTTCACCATGCAACCCATAAATTAATCTTTCCACATCAGCACTTCCACTTAATTCATAATCAACAGTTAAAATACGAGGATTTAAATAAGCACGATTAATTTTATAATCATCTTTTACTATTAATAAGGTTCCATTCGCCACTAGTTCTTTATTACGAATAGCAAAAGGTAAAGGAACACCTACCACACAAGGTAATTCTTTTAAATAAATATGTTTTAATTTACCTTTGCCTGCCATTTCATTTTCACTAATGTTTTCCATTAAGGAATAATTTTCTCTTATAAACTTTCTTATGCTAATTGCATAAATGTTACAGAAATGTAACATTTCTTCTTTTTTCAAAACATTCACCTCTTTATTTAACCTTAGTATACCACAATATAAAATATAACGCTATTAAACTTTATTTATTATATTTAAAAATTTTTATTAAACAGAGCTTGCATTATTTCCAGCAATTTGATATAATCAATTTGTCAAAAAAATGTCTTCTTAGCTCAGTTGGTAGAGCAACTGACTCTTAATCAGTGGGTCCAGGGTTCGAATCCCTGAGAGGACACCAAAAGAAAATTAAGCCCGATTTTACGGGCTTTTAATTTGTTTAAAATTATCTGTTTAGTTTAGAAAAATCTAAAACTTCACTTTCAGCAGGCTTTTTATTAAATTCAATTTTTTGAAGTTTAGTAGTTTTTTTACCAACTGCATCAGTAGCGGTATAAAGTATCCAATATTGATCTTTATTATCTAAATTATTTACTTCATGATAAACTTGATGTTCAACTTTTACCCCAGGTTTATCGTCAGTTACTGTTATTTGATCATAATTTATTTTATCAATAGAATCTACAAAGTAAGTTTTTTCATTAAATTTAATCGTAGGACTAGCAATATCTTCCGGATTATTTACATCTAATAAATAATTACTATTTTTAGGATTAGCAATCCATCCATATTTACCTTTTTCATATTCTATGTGATACCAATGATTATTTTTTCCAGTCATTTCATCAACTTTATATACTTCGCCCTTTTTAGCTTCACTTAATATAGCACTATTTCTATCAGCTTCTTTTCTAATTTTTACTGTTTCATTTTTAACTTCAATATACCAGCCCTTTTTTATTTCCGCAATAGCTGAGGCACTTTTTTTAGAATTAAATGTTTTATATCCAAAATACGATCCCCCAATTACCAAAATAATTACAAAAATAATTAATAACTTTTTCAAAATACCACTCCTAGTCTAAATTTATTATATCAAAAATTCGACATTTTTCTAGTACTATTTTACTTTATATGATATAATTTTTTTGGTGATTCATAATGAAAAAATATAAGTATCAAACATTAACAAAGGAAGAAAAACAAAAAGCTAAAAATGATTTTTATCAAACTGACAATGGTAAAAACTTAAAAAAAAGATTTGACCGCCTATTTTTATATAGTATATTACTTACTATGTTTGCAATCTATATAGTTATAAGTGCTATTATAAATGATGATGCATTCTATAATTATATTTATGGTATATCTTTATTTGTAATGGCAATTATTTTCTTAATAGGAAGATACAAAATTTATTTAGAAAATATTAATAATTTTATTGTAAAAAAGTAATACCCTCGTGGTATTTTTTTTATCAAGTACAGAAATTTAAATGATAAATGTTATATTCGATGACTGATTTTTTCAAAATCGTTTTTAAAAAAATATAACCAAATAAACCGTTAAAATCTTTATTAGATAAACTCATAATCATATGTTATTTTTAGATAAAATAAAAGACAAATAAGTAAAATTTCTACTTATTTGTCAACAGTCTGATGATAGATTATAATCTATCATCAAATTGTTCTATTTCATCTAATTGTTGTTCTACTAAATCTCTAAACCTTCTTTTGTATATGGTTATTTTTCTTCTTAAACTTTCAGCATCAGATTCAATTCTTTCAGCTTTTTGAAGGGCATTATTTATAACCTTGGTAGCATTTCTTTTGGCATCTTCTATTATTACTTTTGATTCATCATAAGCTGCTTTTTTTATATTACTTGTCGATTCTTCAGCTACTAAAATTGCACGATTCAAAGTCGCTTCTATACTTTTATAATGTTTCAATTCATTTTTTAAAGTTTCAATCATTTCACAGCTATTTTTAAGTTTATGCAACATATTCTCATACTCATTTGTTACTTCCTTAACAAACTCATTTACTTCTTCTTTTTTATAGCCTTGAATACTAGTATTAAATTTATTTATCATAAGGCCACCTCACAAAATTACCAATCTAACTCTTCATCTGCATTGCGTTTATTATTAGTTTTTTCATTATCATCACTTATTTTTCCTTGAACATTAACATTCTTCGGAGCAACAAGATATATTCCCACGCCTATTTTTTGCATTGAACCACCAATAGCATATACAACTCCACTTAGAAAGTCAATGATTCTTTTAGCTTGATCAGATGTTACCCTTTTTAAATTAACTACTACACTATTTCTATTTTTTAGGTGTTCAGCTATTTGTTGTGCTTCAGAATAAGCCCGAGGTTCTAATAAAATCATTTTATTACCAGTTTTATCAGCTTCTTTTATTGCTTCTTCTTCACTTAAATTATAGTATCCATCTTCCGTACCATTTAATATATCTTCATCATCATCTTTAAAAATTTGTTTTAAGTTAAATCCCATTTGTGATTCCTCCTAGTCTACTTTTTTATTCTATCAAATTTTCAAAGCATTTACAAGTACTATATTTTTTTATTTGTTTTTCTTATATAAACTATTAATGCTAAAGTCCCTATTAAAGAGGCACCGGCAAGAAATACGTAGTTATATATTTTATCACCAGTCTTAGGATTTTCTATACTAGTATTATTTAATTCGCCTAAAGAGTATGTACTAAAATGGTCTGTTTCAAAATAAGCCATATTGCCTTCTATTTTTACATTATGATTTTCGAAACTTCCATCTTCATTAATATATTGAACAATTAATTCTTTATTTAATAAATTTTGTGGAATTGGAACACCTACTAAAAATTTTCCGTTATCAAGCTTAATAATACTTTGATTACTTGATTTAGAATTTAATTTGATATCAAATGTATATAAATTATTTTTATTTAACTTATCTTGATAAAATTTATTATCTTCTATACTTTTAGCATTTATTAAAGTATCTAATGGTATCATACTTTTAGATGATACAGTTATATTTGTATTTAAATCTCTTGATAAATATTCAAAATCCTTTACTTTACTAGAATCTCTTATAATAACAAATTCATAATTCATATTATTTATTTTAACATTATAGTAATAATCTCCCATTAGATTTTCATCACCTAATGTATTCCAATCATATTGATAATTTGGATTATACGCTAAATACTCACTAAAATCATAATCACTTCTTTTATTTAAAGCAGTAATATTTACATCATTACCTAAATATTTTTCTAGTCTTTCTTTGGCTGCTTTTATATAAGCATCTTTAGTATTTTCTGTATTACTTGGAATATAAATAATATGTTTTTTCTTAACCCCTATTCCATCAACATAACCATAAATAACATTATCATAATATGCTACAAAATACCCAAAAGCAAGGGATTGCATAGGCATAATATCTCCGGCTCTATTATCCATGGTGTATGTTATATTAGAATTATTAAATTCTTTTTTCAAACTAGAAACATAATTAATAGTGTTATTAAAATCTATTATTTGTTCTTCACTTTTTAAACTTGAATAATAATTAATTAAATCTATATCTTCAAGTATATAAAACTTGGCAAAGTCTTGCGATGAATTAGCTCCTTTTTTAGCAATTTCAAGATATTTATTAATTTCATCTGCAACATTTTGTTTAAATGAATAAATAAATTCTACTTGATGTTTTTCACGAAATACAATGGCATTATTAGCTGTTTTAGTTAATTCAACATCACACAAAGTATAATTAGAATTACAATTATCTATCATGACACCATAATCATCCATATTTAATTTTGGAAATATCGTATTATATATTCTTCCGTAAACCAAAACGTCTAAATCACTTTCATCTTTCACCTCGACACTATTTGTATAATACTTGCCATTTGGAAACACTTTGTTAAATGTTTCACTATATTCATCTGCTTTTGCAGAGCTTAGAAAACCAAACCATAACACACCCACTAACATTAAAGATAATATCTTTCTTTTCATTTCATCCTCCTTGTATTATCCTATTTAAAAGTAACATATATTTAGTTTTTTGACAAGAAAAAATATAGAACAATAGAAAAAATCAGAATCAAGTAGAAATAAGAGAATATTCAATTTTCTCTGCTAAATTTTTAAATTATGATTTTTTTTGGACAGTGCATACTAAATTGCAATATATTATTAACAATTATTTACATACAAAAGGTATCATACCTGAATAAGAATGATACCTTGCTTTTAGTAATAAATCAATTTCTAAATAAGTGTCCAATAATTTATTAAAATTATTTTTTAAAAAAATCATTTAATGTATCTAAATTTGTTTTTCTAAATTTATCTTCTTCTACTAATTTTAATATATCTTTTTTTGAAAGATATACAACTTTTTCTACTTCATCTTCTTCTACTTTAATCTTATTCAAATCATATTTTTTTCTGATATAAAAGACATCCTTAAATGCATTTTCATATTTATAAGTTTTAAACAATTTTATTTCATCAATATTAACATTAATATCCATTTCTTCTAATAATTCTTCTTGAATTGCTTCATAGCTATTTTGTCCACTTTTTACATGTCCACCAGGTAATGCCCATACGCCTTTTTTTCTAGCAGATGTTTTTTGAACTAAAATTTCATTATTTTCATTTTCTATTATTGCTAAAACAACTATAGTATATCTTCCTTCAGGTGTTTCCGATTTTTCACCTTTCTTTCTAAATATTTTTTCCCCTGTTAAATTTTTGTTTTCATCATATAAATCAGTATATTCTCCCATTTTTTTCATCCTCCTCTTATAATTATCTATTAAAGTTATATCCTGTATATCTTTACTTAATCCTCTTTTTTCTTTATTAGATTTCATTTGTTCCAAATCTTTTAATGGATAACCATTAAAAAATTCTATCCTTATATCTTTTTCTTTTTTTATAATAAAATCTAATTTTTTGTATATTAAATTATTTTTTATGAATATAGCATTTTTTTCTGCTAAACCCATATATTTAGTTTTACATCTTCACTTTAATGTTATTTGTCATATGCATTATAATATCGTAGTAATAATTAGAAATTAAATCACAATTTCTTTATTTATTTTCCTTGTTTAAAATTATTAATACTTAAAGTTCTATCAAAGAAGATTAGATATTTTAAGAAAAAAATATACCCTAAGGTATATTAAAATTCTAATTTTTTATTTAAATAATCAACTAATTCATCGATATTTAAAGTTATTTGTTCCATTGTATCTCTATCACGTAAAGTTACAGTATTATTTTCTAAAGTATTATCATCTATAGTTATTGCATAAGGAACCCCTATTGCATCACTTCTTCTATATCTCTTACCAATAGAACCAGATTCATCATAATAACAAGCAAAATATTTACATAATCTAGCATAAATATCATTAGCTTTTTCACTATGGGCTTTTTTAATTAAAGGTAGGATAGTAATTTTATAAGGTGCTAGTACAGGACTAATCTTTAATACTATTCTTTCTTCATTTTCCACAATTTCTTTAGTATAAGCATCAGCTAACACTGCTAAAAATAATCTATCTAAACCAACTGATGGTTCAATAACATATGGTAAATATTTTTCATTTGTTTCCGGATCTAAATATCTTAAATCTACTTTACTATGGTTTTGATGAACACTTAAGTCATAATCTGTTCTATCAGCTACACCCCATAGTTCACCCCAACCCATCGGATAATTATATTCAATATCAGTTGTAGCTTTACTATAATGTGATAATTCTTCTTTTTCATGATCTCTATATCTTAAGTTTTCTGCTTTAATACCAATACTTTTTAAAAAGTCTAGGCAGAAGCTTTTCCAATAACCAAACCATTCTAAATCATCACTTGGTTTACAGAAAAATTCTAATTCCATTTGTTCAAATTCTCTTGTTCTAAAAATAAAGTTACCCGGAGTTATTTCATTTCTAAAAGCTTTACCACTTTGAGCAATACCGAAAGGAACTTTTAAACGCATACTTCTTTCAACATTTTTAAAGTTTACAAATATCCCTTGTGCAGTTTCTCCTCTTAAATAAACTTTATTTTTACTATCATCAGTTACCCCAATAGAAGTTTCAAATAACAAATTAAATTTTCTTATTGCTGTGTAATCAACTTTACCACATACTGGACAAGCAATATTATTTTCATTAATATATTTTTCTAATTTTTCATTACTCCATCCATCTCCAGTAATTTCTCCGTGTGTAAATTCTTCGACTAACTTATCAGCTCTATGTCTACTTTTACAATGTTTGCAATCAATTAATGGATCTGTAAATGATGCAACATGACCTGATGCTACCCATACATTTGGATTCATCAATATTGCAGCATCTAAGCCAACATTATATGGGTTTTCTTGAATAAATTTTTTCTTCCAAGCACTTCTTAAATTTTCCTTAATGTTAGTTCCAACTGGACCGTAATCCCAAGTGTTAGATAAACCACCATATATTTCACTTCCTTGAAATATAATTCCATATTGCTTACAGTAATTTACTAACTCTTCCATAGTTATTTTCATTTTATCACTTCCTAAGTCCTAATTATACCATACCATTTTAGTTTTTCAATATTTTGATAGAAATTTACATATTATACTTTGATTTTTCAAAAAATTTTTGCATCTTTTTACTGTTAATTTAAAACAATAAAACTTATTCTAATTTACTGATGAAATTTTGAAACGGCATCAATTATCATTTTTTATTTTTTTCTTGTTAATGCAACTTTCTTTTGCTTACTAGGAACTATATCTTTAACAAAATAATTATTTAAATATAAGTAAAGTCCCGTTTTTCTAAAATCAACATTGTTTTGATCATAATTGTAGATTTTTAATCCTGATAATAATAAATCTTTAGCTACAATACAGCTTTGTTCTGCAAATATAATCCATTTTATAGGTTTTACTTCAACCCAAACCGTATCTCCTTTTTCATAGGTTTTATCATTTGAAAGTTCAATTCGCTCTTCATTAAAATATTTTGTTCTTACGTATTTTTTCCCATTAAATTCATACTCTGGATGTATTAGAGGCGTAAAATTAGAACATTCTTTACTTCCAGTGTCTGTTGTATACGTTTTTCCAGTTTCTTTAACATTACCAGCTAAATAATTTGCTTCAAGTATTTCTGCAAGATTTATATCAACTACATATTGTGGGTACTCTCCATATTCAATTCCATAAAGGCCTTCCTCACTCCATAGTCTATCTGGGGAAATTTCTTCAATATTAGAATACATTATCGCCGGACGAACACATATACTACGATTATCGCCATTACTTTCATATGCATGGTTTCTATGATTAATATATTCTATACAATTATCTTTACTAAAAGAAGATAAATACCACTTACCAGGTCTATTCTTTAAAAATCTATAATATTTAGCATAATCAACAGGTACAGCTGCTCCTAGCAAAATTGCAAAATCAGTAACAGCACAAGCTCCTCCCCACATTTTATGATATGTATTTTGACATTTTAAGTTTTCCAAACTTGGATCATATGGTAAAAGTGTAACCTCCTTATTCCAATCCATAAACTCACTTCCTTTCTTAAATATATTACCATACTTAATTTTTAAGTCAATATAATTACTTGCTTTTTATTGATTATATGATTACTTGCTTTTTATTGATTATTACAGTAATATATAAATTAATTCTTAAGGAGGAAAACGATGAAAAAAATTATTTTTCTAGACTTTGACGGAGTTATTAATAATTGGTACACTCCAAAAGATATAAAAGTAGATTATGAAAATGTTTTAGTATTAAAAAAAATTATTGATATTACTAAAGCCAAAATAGTTGCAACAACTTCTAATAAACGCTCATTTCAAACCGGTCTATGTGAAATAGAGCGTTCAAACTATTATAAATATGTAAAAGGCTTAAAAGAATATGGTATAGATATATATGATGTAACACCTCTTGGAAAAAATAGAGAAGAAGAAATACTAATGTATTTAAAGGCTAACCCAAATATAACACATTTTTTAATAATAGATGATGATTATATATTTAAAAGTTTGAAAAACCACCAAGTATATTTAGATTTATATAATGGCTTAAAAAAAGAGCATATTATACCCTCTATAAATATTTTAAATAATAAACTTGGTTTTTATCCTCCAAACTATAATTGTAATGAAACTTTTGAACAAAAACTTATACGCATAAACAAGCACTATAACAATTAATCTTTATAACTATTTTTTAAAACATATTCTAGGTAATGATCCGCACATAATGGTACATATTCAATTGATGTTTTCTCTCCATCAATAACTATTTCTTTTCCACTCATACTATATTTACCATTAACACGCCTCGCATTAAACATCGCAGGCTTTCCACATACACAATTAACTGTTAGTTCGTGTTTTTCATCACTTCTTGCAAATAGTTGCATAGAACCCGTAAATAAATCACCTTTAAAATTACTCTTAAGTCCATAACAAATAACTGAAATATTATACTTATGAGCAATAAACCATAATTGATTAACTTGTTCCTTTGATAAAAATTGGGCTTCATCTACTAAAATAAATTCCGCATACATATACTTATTTTTATATTTCTTACTTAATAAATTAGCACTTTTAGGAATTAAAACATCTACGCGAACATTTTCGCCTACTCGATTTACAACAGTATCATTTCCCTTAGTATCTACCTTAGGTTTCATTAATACTAAGTTAATTAAATATTTAGAATAATTATAATGATCTTGCAATAATTTAGTAGTTTTACCTACTGCCATTGTCCCATAATAAAAAGTTAAATTTGCCATAATACCACCTACAACATTTTCTTCAAAAATTCTTTACTATTTAAATATAACCCGGTATATCTATCATAATACATATCTAAAAAAGTATTGATAGTTTTTTTTATACTTGATTCAATTTTAATATCTTTTAAACTATTTACATCTACATAATAATACATTTTTAGTAGTTTAATAACCTTTTCATTCACAACAAATTCATTACCTAAACAATTTTTACAAATGAATCCCCCTTTGTAAGCATCAATAGTTATAATATTAGTATTACTATTACATACTACACAAGTATTAAGATCAAATAATATACCTAAATACTTTAAATATTTAATTTCCAATATATTTGTTAATACGATTGGATCTAGGCCACTTTCCAATTTCTTTACAACTCCGATTAAATCATAATAAATATCTTTATAACTACTTGATTGTTTAAGCACTTGATAAGTTAAATCACTTATATAAGCTAAAAAACTAATCAAGATAATATCACTCTTGATTAGTTTTAAAGGATTAATTATATCGGCACTAATTAAAGTAGATAGTTTATCTTTTTTATACTTTATATTAAATCTAGCATAGGTAAGTTTCATTGTTGCTACCCTATTTTTATTTTTTAAGCTTTTAGCATTCTTACAAATAATCCCTATTATTCCATAATTTTCCGTAAAAACATTAATAATTTTACTTGTTTCACCATAAGCTATTTCACTTAATATAAACCCATCTACTTCAATTAACACTTCTAATCCTTCTTTTCCTCTTTTTTATATTCTAGGTAGTCTTCCACTTTCCCAGATTTTTGAAATTTTTTCCATGCTTCCTTTTTATTCATTTTGATCACCTAATTATATATTGGTGTACTTTCTTTCTTTTTATTCACTATCTATAAAACCTAATTCTAATAAATATTTTTCTTTTTCTTTCCAGTTTTTTATAGTCTTCACATATAGCTCTAAATAAACCTTTTTATCTACTAATTCTTTTTCTATTTCATTTCTAGCAAGGGTTCCCACGACCTTTAAGCGACTGCCATTTTTGCCAATAATCATTCCCTTTAAATTATCTCTATCAACAATTATATCGACACTTATATTAACTATATCTTTTTTTTCTTCAAAAAAAGTTGTATAACACGTTATACTATGTGGTACTTCATCCTCAGTTACATGTAATAGTTTTTCTCTTACTATTTCACTTACCATAAATTTTAAACTACTACTCGTATAATATTCATCTGGAAAATATTTTACTTCATCATGCAAGTAATTTTTTATTACTTCAATTAAATGTTTCACATTATCATTTTTTAAAGCTGATATAGGTACTACTTCTACAAACGGATATATATCTTTATATTCTAAAATAATTTTAAATAACTTTTCTTGAGATATTTCATCTATTTTGTTTAACACTAATATTACTGGTACTTGACTAGCTTTAAGCATATCTAAAATATACATATCGCCCTTTCCTATACCACCGGCAACATCGACAACAAAAAGCATTAAATCTACATCTTTCGTTAAAGCTAAAGCTTCTTTATTCAAAACTTTTCCTAACTTATTAATTGGTTTATGTATACCTGGAGTATCAACAAAGACTATTTGTGAATCTACATCATTATATATTCCTTGAATAATATTTCTAGTTGTACCAGATACATCACTAGTTATAGCAACTTTTCTATTTATAATGGTATTTACGAGTGTACTTTTTCCAACATTAGGCCTACCTATAATACTTACAAAACCACTACGCATAATATCACCCAAAAATTAATATTACCTTCGGAATAAAAATAAATAAAGATATAATTAAAGCTACTATACTACTTACAAATGCCGCAGCACTCCCACAATCCTTAGCTACCTTAGCAAGGGGATGAATATCTTCTGTAATTAAATCAACCGTTGCTTCAATTGCGGTATTTACTAATTCTACTGCAAGTACTACTACTAAAGCAATTAATATAATTGTCCATTGTATAAAAGATATTCTCAAGATAATACCTAATATAATAGCAAGTACTGTACACATAGCATGTAACCATAAACTTTGTTCATTTTTATAAGCATGTGCTAGTCCTTCTATTGAATATTTTATACTATTTAAAAATCTTTTAAAGCTCATTTTTTTAGTTTCTTTTTGTTTCTTCGAACTCATTTAATACCAACTCCTGACGTCTAAACATATCCTCTTCCTCTTTTTTACCTAGTGTATGATCGTAACCTAGTAAATGTAATATTCCATGAACCACTAAAAAAGATAATTCTCTAGTTTCACTATGACCATAAACTAACGCTTGCTCTTTCATTTTCGGAATACTTACAAATATTTCACCTAAAATACGTAAATTAGTTTCGTACTCTTGATTATCTTCATAAGCAAATGATAACACATCCGTCGTACGATCAATTCCCCGATAACTTTTATTTAATTCATGCATCTTTTCATCATCTATAAAAATTATACTAAATACAGCATTAACTACATTTTCCATTTCTAATGTTTTATCTATTATTTTAGGCAAATAATCATAATTAAAAGCACTATATTCATTAATTATTTCATAATCATTCATTAAATATTTAACACCCCCATTAATTGTAAAACATATACAACTAACAAAATAAAAATAATTAAACATATTATATTAAGAATTCCTTCTTTTTGCAAGGCTTTTGGTAAATGATTATGAATAGCACTACCTCCAATATATAGTAAATATCCTAAAATACAACCTACGACATTTAAAATAATGTCATCAACATCAAAACTTCGGCCAATATTTAGTTGAACAAATTCCACTGTCGATGATGTAATCAAAGAAATTAAAAATGGAGCTAAAATAGTCTTAGGCTTTATATAGGCAGATACAATTAAACCAAATATTACGAAAGCTAAAATATTACCTCCAACATTAAATACAAATAATTTACTACCAACTTCATACCTAAACATTTCCGTAAATGGCACTAAGTTATAACCACTTCCTTGATTTAATTCTACTTTAGTTAAAAGTTGAAACAATAAAAATATGTATACAATGGATAATATTTGTAAAAACTCTTTATAAAAACAAGTCTTTTCCCTATTTGCTCTTATATAAAAGAAACGCAAACATACAATGGTTACAATAAATATCACTAGTATTGGCCAATTATCATTTAAAACGGCTTTAATTGTATTTAAAAACATATCTAATCAATTCCTTTTTCTATTGTTATTTCTTCTTGTGTACTTATTATTTTTTTCACAACTACAAATACATCTATATCCATTTTACTATCATTTATGTTTTTTTTCAAAACTTTTTTATCAATTATCTCATCTTTTTCATTCAATTTCTTTTCTACATTTTCTAAAGCCTTATTTATAGCCATATCCAGTGCCTCTTCTTTAGTATATTTTTTTTCTTTTTTTACTACTTCTTTTTCTTTATTTAAATATAAATTAAAGTCAAAAACACTTAATATAGGTTTTAAATTACTATTATGATTTTTAAATTGACTTCTTAAAATAGATTTTTTACCACCTTTAGTTTCATAAACTAGATTATATTTACTTTTTCCCGTTTCAGTGTATTCACTATATTTAAATGGCATACTTACATTAACACTATAAAAAATAGTCGCATATATAGTTCCACTTGCACATGTATATCTTTTATCCTCTTCGTTATATGTTACAACCCCACTTACTAAAATATCACCTTTTCTAACGTAATCATTAATCATTACCTTAACTTCCCCATTACTTACGTTAATATCTGTTATTATACCGGATGATGTCGCAACTAAATTACATACTCTATTTTCTTTTTTAATATCTGTTATAATTCTTTCTTCAATTCGGACATTTAAGACCATTCCCTTTAAGTCAAATTCCATCCAGTCAAGTTTATCCGGATATTTATCTAGTATTTCTTTTCTAATTTTATCTAAGTTTTTATAACTTTTTTTAAATCTTAATATTTTAATACCATAATTATCTAATTCGTCTTCAATTATTTCTCTAATCTCACTATTTTCATGAATAACATTAATTTTAAATATCATATTTTTTAAAGCGAAAAAAACAACCAAACCAATTATTAAGCATATAATAAATATTTTGTTATTTATTATTACATCTTTTAATTTTTTAATCCCTGTATTATCAATAATTTCAAATTTATAACTTACAATATATTTGCATAATTTATCATAATCTTTTCGACTCACCTTTATATACAAATAATTTTCATCATACTTTATTTCATACAAAATAACATTAATAGATTCAATTTTTTTAATTAACTTATAGTAATCTGAACACTTTGCTTTAACACAAACAATATCTCTATACATAATTTAGACCTACTTTAGTTATATAACCTTTTATTAAGAGTTCATTTTTACTCATCTTTGTAATAAAAAGTCCACTTCCCTTTATTTCTAAGTTAAATTTATTCATTTCTAAAACAATCAATTTACTCGTTAAACTAATTAACTTTTTATAATTAAAAACATGTATATAATTTTCATATATTGTAATAAAATATTCTTTATCATATAAAAAATTAACAAGGGTATCTTTAATATTCACTTAAATCACCTTATTAATTATATGTGTTATTATTTTATATTATTATAAGCTTATTCCAGTATGTATGGTGATGAAATAGTGCCGGATCCCCCAGTATATGTTATTTCAGGCTTAAGGTAAAAAACAGGGCGAACAGCAAGCTCGTTCTGACTAACACAGCAGTCATTCACAACGCCAAAATCTCTAATATAGAAAGCTTTTAAAGCTTCGCTACGGTTGTCCGTACGAGGCGCCAAAGTCCATTCAAAAAGACCCATATACATCCAATTAACTGCTACAGCCGCTCTATAATCCATCGAATCGTTATTATTATATCCATATAAAGTCCACTTATTTTGAGGAACGGCATACATGTAGTCACTAACATACATTAATCCTACTTTTGCATTTACTGTTTTACTTTGGTCTGAATTATTTATTTCATTTTGGTATACATTTGGAGCTGTTTGTGTAATTATATTAGCATAAGTATTTCCCCCAAATTTCCATTCATGGTCTGATATTTTGCCTGACCATTTTGTTACATTTTTATCAATTTCATTTATATAATTTTTGTTTAAATTAACTGTATTTAGTTGACTTCCACTCCATATAATCGGTCCTTTTCTATTCCAATAATATGCACCTATTTCTTCTTTCGAATTTTGGCCCTTATTTGTTCCATAATTTGAATAGCCTTCATAATCTTTATAGGTATACAAATAATCTCCATCTGTTCCTAATAAAGTTGATTTTGCATAATCATACTTAATTAGTTTTACTTCATCACCAAATACGCCAATTATTCTATACAAATAGTCTGTTGGGCAACTTCCATCTTTTGAATCATAACCAAAACAAACAAAGTTATTGGTTGTTTCACTTGGGCCTGCAAAACGATAAGAATTATCTCTTGCACCATTTTCTAATGTACTATCATGTAAATATAAGTTGTTTTCACCTTGTGTTCCTGTGTATTGTGATTTGATATAATTAGCTAAAGTATCTGGTTCTTTATCAAAATATACATAGCATTTATCTGATAAATTTCCTGACATTACAACTATTTTCTTAATGTTATCCCAGTTTAAACTACTTCCATTCTCACATTTAGATAAATTTTCATTAAAAGTATAACCTTCCGCCGGCCATGAACTTGCCGTAACCTCTTGGTACTCACCAGTTCCTGCACTCGTTTCTAACATCATACTTAATGTGTTATTGTTTAATTCTTTTGTCTCTAAAACATTAAGTTCTTTTTCTTTATTATTTACAAAAATGAATATAACTACCAAAATTAATGCTAATATTACTTTCTTTTTCACTAGAACCTCCTACTCAGTTTGTGAGTATATAAACAATTATACGCATTTTGTGAGTAAAAAGCAATACAAATAAAACGAGTAAGCTAAAATGTTTTTAGGTGATAAAATGAACAGAATAAAAGAATTACGAGAAGACCATGATTTAAAACAAAAAGATGTTGCAAAAATATTAAATGTTTCACAACAGCAATACGCAAGATATGAACTTAAAGAAAATGAAATGAGTTATTGTCAATTAATAAAACTAGCCGATTTTTATAACACTTCGATAGACTACATATTATATGTAACCGATGAACGCAAACCCTATCCAAAATCCATAATAAAATAACACGCATCTCTTGCGTGTTATCTTTGTATAATTAAAAAATTAATAAAGAATAAGAATGAAGCTCCAATTGTTAAAGGTATTTTATAACATGCACATTCTTCTACTGCTACTATTTTATCCATTAAAGAAACAATTAAAGATTCTTTATACTTAGGCATAACGTGAGAAACTGGAAACATGTGAGAAGCTATAATATTTTCTTGCATCTTATTTAATTCAAAATTTCTCTTAGCATTTAAAAGAGCTATATCCGGATGATTTACAAAACTATTATTTGTTACTTCACAACTTCTAAAAAAATCATGTAATAATGAAGCCCTAGTAACTTCAACATAATGTTTCATTTTAAAAAACTTTGTTATATTATAAGTTAACTTAGCCACTTTTAATGAATGATCCAGCCTTGTTATTCCATGATGTATTTCATATCTTAGAGTAATAAATTCTTCATTTTTCAAAATATCATTAATTATATTATTAAATTCTACTTGTTTTTTTATTTTCATTTTCACACCACTACTTAATTATATCACTACTTAAAAAAATATGTGAACACTTTTTTATTTCTTTACATATTTTTATAGTGCCATCTATAATGACCCACTACTTTTTTTCTAAATAAACCATTATCAATATACTTGTGAATCCCATCATGGTGAATAATATAATTTTCTCCATCTTTGTTTTTAGTATCACTAACAATAGCTATATGTTTATCATATACAACAATATCTCCGGCATTATATGTATTTATATCTTCTAAATCTAAACTTTCCATATACTTATCTAAATACACCTTTATATTTCTAACTCTACGAAAATCAATATTAGTATCCCCTACATCGCTACCATAATCATTTTTATTTTCTTTTATATCTTCATCTATTAAACTTTTTAAATCATAACCAGCATTTTTTAAAGCATACCAAATTACATCTGTACATACATAATATCCGGTTGGATATCCGCCTTCAAAGTATTCACTTTTATATTTAGGCTTTTTCGAAACAAATTCTTTAGCACCATTTAAAATGTCCGTATAATCATCTATCCCATCTTTATCATAATCTATATCACTTTTTATAACTTCTACTTGTTTACTTTTATCTAAAATATTACTTAAAGCATCAGTTTGATATAAAGATATTATAGCAAGTAATATTATTAAAATTAAAACTATTATATGACCAAATCTTAAAAACAATTTCATATTTCACCCTAGAAAAAAAACTCCCATTAGAGTTTAACTTGTTGACCCTGGCCATGTTAACTGAGCAGGACATGTATCCGTTGCTGCACTTCCATCATTTACTTCATTTGATGTTACATCATCACCTAAACCAGCATTTGAAACTTGTAAATTTCCATTAGTCATAGTAACTGCATATTGATAAACTTCCCCTACTTTTTTAACTAAAACATATCCTTTATAATCAGCATCTCCAGTATAAAAACCTTTTTCTCTTAAAGCTTTAATAGTAACACATTTAACTGCATCACCTACTGGTAAAACATCACCATTACTAGTAATATTACCATTAATATAATATGTTTGAGCTGATTGTATTGCTGCATTAGCTTCAATAGAAAAAACTTGTTTACGTGCATCAGCCATTCTTGGTAAAACGGCATTCGCCGCTACTAACATTACTATTGCTAAAACAACAATTACAGCAAGTAATTCAATTAAAGTAAAACCCATATTATTTTTTTTGCTACTATTCATAAAAATGAACACCTCTCTATGTTTTAATAATACTATAAATAAAATTAATAGTCAATGGCTTTTACTTTAATATATCAAGGACAGATGAAATTAAATCCATATTATCTATTACTTTATTTATCTTGTCTGTTGTTCTATTTTTATACTTGATTTTCATCTCATTAACAAATGTTTTATAATCTATTTCTTGCCTATTTAAAGCTTTAATATAATAAGAATTTTCTTTTAACAAAAGATAATTATTATTATTTTCTTTAAAATTTATTTGATCGTTTAGTCTCATTAATCCTCAAAAAATTTATTTAAAGGCCTTGGTGCTACCGGCCCCTTATTTAAATTACCAATTGATGGAGTTTCTTTTTTAGTAGTTAAATCAGTTACAAAATCAATTGCTTTTTGAGCCGTATTTATATGATTTTTAATGGAATCTACATCAACATTTTTTACCATATTAGTTATTTTAGATATACCCTCTTCTATATTTCTATCATCAATTAAATATTTATCCCAGACTTCATTTTTTTCACCATATAAATCATATATTTCATAAAGTTTTTGCCATGTCGTTTCACCATTTTTTACAAATTTAATTAATTCTGGTTTAGTTTTTACAAAGCTTTTAAATTCATCTATTTTCATATCTACCTCCACTTTTATTTTATGCTAATACTTTTAAAATCATTAAAAAAAGAACAAATTGTTCTATATTTTAAAATCATCAATAAATGATGCAAAAGACAATTGTTCTTCTTTTTGAATTTTAGTTACATCTTCTTCTTTAATTTCTTTTACCTTTTTAGTTAAGTCAATAAGTTCTTTTTTTAAACTAAATATTTCATAATTTTCCTTAAATTGACTACCCGTTGATAATAAATCCATAATTGGAATATCACTATTTTTAAGTTCTTTTATATCCACATCAATTTTGTAAATATTAATATCTTTACTATCAGTTAAATAAGCATAAAGTATTTTATAATCTTTAGTCTTAGCTTTCTTAAATAACATATTTCCTTTTTTAGCTCTACTTATACTTACTAAATCACTTAACTTTACTCTTTTCATTGTTTTAAAATTAGTATATATATTTAAATATTCTTCTAAATCAATACATTGGGCATTAATAACGTAATCGTCTTTTAAATTAATACCTTTTACACCACTTGCCTTAGGCCCTACGACTGGTATTTCCGAAGTATTATACTTTAAATAAAAACCATTATTAGTTACAAATATAACTTCTTCTTTAGATATTGATACATTAATTAATTCATCATTTTCTTTTAGTTTTATAGCTGTTAGAGGTTTAGAATATCTAGTAACTTCAAAATCTTTTAAAGCCACTTGTTTTGTTAAACCATTCTTTGTAAATAATACTACATTTTTACTTTTATCTTTTAAAATTAATGATGCAATAATTTTTTCTTCTTCTTTAATAACTACCGTATTACTTATATGTTTACCTAAATCTTTCCACTTAGTTTCTAAAATAGTATGAATTGGTACATATAAATAATTTCCTAAATTAGTAAATAGTAATAACGCATCTTTCGTCGAAGCCATAAACTTATTAGTTACATAATCACCTGGTTTTAAAGTAGTTTCTTCACTTGATGAATTATAACTTTTTAAACTTACTTTTTTTACATATCCATCATGAGTAACTACGATGATGACTTTTTCATCAGGTATCATTTCTTTTAAATCTATTTTTGTATCTACAAGTTCATCTCTTATTTCTGTTTTTCTTGGAACTGCATAATTTTTCTTAACTTCTCTAAGTTCACTTTTCATTACATTTTTAAGTTTGTTTTCATCATTTAATATTTCATTACATTCTTTTATTAATTCTTTTAACTTTTCACATTCTTCTTGTAATACTAAAATATCCGTATTAGTTAACTTATAAAGTTGTAATGTTACTATTGCCTCGGATTGTTCTTCAGTAAAACCATATTCTTTTACTAAATTTACTTTAGCATCACTTTTATTTTTACTTGCTCTAATTAATGCAATAACTTCATCTAAAATAGAAATTGCTTTTATTAATCCGGTAGCAATATTATAGTTTTTTGTGTAATAAGCTAAATCAAATTGTGTTCTTTTTAAAACTACTTCTTTTTGATGAAGAATATACGCATCAAGTATTTCTAAAATACCTAATGTTTTAGGCGTCCTATTTACAATAGCTACGGCATTATAATTATATGATACTTGTAAATCTGTATTTTTAAACAAATACTTCATTATTAACTCTTTATTTGCATTAGCTTTTAAATCAATAGCAATTCTTATTCCCGTTCTATCAGTTTCATCTCGAGCTTCGGCTATACCTTCTATTTTTTTATCTAATCTAAGGGTTTCTATTTTAGCAACACAAGCTTGTTTATTTATATCAAATGGAACTTCCGTAATAATTATTTGTTCTTTATTCTTTTCTTTTACAAATTCATATTTTGCTTGAACTATTATTTTTCCTTTTCCCGTTTTAAAAGCATCAATTATCCCTTGTTTACCATAAACAATTCCTCCGGTTGGAAAATCTGGTCCTTTTACTATTTCTAAAATAGTATCTAAATAACAATTAGGTGAATCAATTCTTTTTATAGTCGCATCAATTATTTCTCCAAGATTATGAGGTGGAATATTTGTTGCATATCCCGCGGAAATACCATTTGTTCCATTAACTAAAAGATTAGGAAACTTTGCAGGTAATACCGTAGGTTCTAAAAATCTATCATCAAAGTTTGGTGCCCATGCAATAGTGTTTTTATCTAAATCTTTTAATAATTCATTACTAATTTTAGCAAGTCTAGCTTCTGTATAACGATATGCTGCGGCAGAATCACCATCCATTGAACCATTATTACCATGAATATCTATTAATATATGATTTTGTTTCCACCATTGAGACATTCTTACCATAGCATCATAAACTGATGAATCACCATGAGGATGGAATTTTCCTAATACATCTCCAACTGTTGCGGCACATTTAATATATCCTTTTTCTGATGTATTACCAGCTTTATGCATTGCATAAAGAATTCTTCTTTGTACTGGTTTGAGACCATCACGAACATCAGGAATAGCACGATCTTGAATTATTTCTTTAGCATATGCTGCAAATCTTAAAGACATTATTTCTTCTAAAGAATAATCTTCAATTCTTTTTATTATATCCATAATTTTACTCCTTCCTATAGTTATCTTCTAAAGTAAACTCAACATTTTCATTTATCCATTCTTTTCTTGGTTCTACTTTATCACCCATTAAAACTTGAACTCTTTTTTCCGCTAAGGCAGCATCAGTAATTTTAACTCTTATTAAACTACGAGTATCCGGATTCATTGTGGTTTCCCAAAGTTGATCAGCATTCATTTCCCCAAGACCTTTATATCTTTGAATACTATATTTACTATTTATTTCTTTTTTTAAGTCTTCAAGTTCTTGGTCTGTATAAGCATATAAACTTTTCTTACCAAAATCTAATTTATATAAAGGTGGCATAGCAATGTAAAGTTTATTATTTTCAATTAAACCACGCATATAACGATAAAAAAATGTTAATAAAAGTATTTGAATGTGAGCCCCATCAACATCGGCATCTGTCATAATTATAACTTTATCATAATTAGATTCTAAAGCATCAAAATCTTGGCCAACTCCGGCACCTATTGTATGAATAAGAGTATTTATTTCTTCATTTTTAATAAGGTCTGAAAATGTTGCTTTTTCACTATTAATAACTTTTCCTCTTAATGGTAATATAGCTTGAAATTTACGCTCTCTACCTTGTTTTGCAGATCCTCCGGCACTATCTCCTTCGACTATGAATAATTCATTTATTTTTGGATTCTTACTTTGAGCCGGGGCTAACTTCATCGATAAATTCTTTTCGATTTTATTTTTATTTTTCCCATTTCTCGCTTCTTCACGTGCTTTTCTAGCCGCATCCCTTGCTACTTTACTTTTCATAGCCTTATCTAAAATATTTTTAGCAACTTCTTTATTTTCTTCTAAGAAAAATTTTAAAGCTTCATAAGTAATACTTTCTGTTACACTTCTTGCCTCCGGTGTTCCAAGTTTCCCTTTGGTTTGACCTTCAAATTGTAATAGTTCTTCCGGAATTTTTAAACTAATAACCGCGGATAATCCTTCCCTTACATCACTACCATCTAATGAACCATCCTTAGGTTTAAATATATTATTGCTTTTAGCATAATCATTAAAAGCTTTAGTAATACCAGTTTTAAACCCTACTTCATGAGTTCCTCCATCACTTGTTTTAACATTATTTACAAAAGATAAGATATTTTCATTGTAAGTATCCGTATATTGCATAGCAATATTTACTTCTATTTTTCCTTTAGTATTACTAAAGTTAATTACTTTATTTAATGTAGTTTTACCTTCATTCATATATTCAATAAAACTTGTTAAACCATTTTCATAATAAAATTTAGCATGATGTTTATCTTCTTCATCAATAACTTCGATTGTAAGACCACTTAATAAAAATGCTGATTCTTGCATTCTTTCACAAATAGTTGTATAAGAAAAATTACAATTTTTAAATATTTCATCGTCTGGTAAAAACTTAACAATAGTACCCGTTTTATTACTTTTACCAACTGTATGAAGTGGAGTTTTTACTTTTCCCCCATCTTCAAAATCTATTTCTGATATTAAGCCATCACGATAAATAACAACTTGCATCTCTTTAGATAATGCATTAACAACACTTGCACCTACGCCATGAAGTCCTCCGGAAACTTTATAACCAGCTTCACTAAATTTTCCTCCGGCATGTAAAATAGTATAAATAACTTCCGGTGTTGATTTACCAGATGAATGCATTCCAATTGGCACACCACGGCCATTATCAGCAACCGTTATACTTTTATCTTTATTTATAATAACTTTTATATGATTTCCATATCCATTAATTACTTCATCAATAGCATTATCTACTATTTCCCAGACTAAATGATGCATCCCTCTTTTATCAGTTGAGCCTATATACATACCAGGTCTTTTTCTAACTGCTTCTAAACCTTCTAAAATTTTAATTGATGATTCATCATAGTTTGCCATATTATCAACTCCTAGACCATTATAACAATAGATTCTTAAAAAATGCAAATTTTTCTTGGTATTTTAAGCAAAAAAGTCTTTAAAATTAATTTTTTAAAGACTTAAATACTCTATCCCATACTTTATCTTTAGAATAATTTAATATACCATTTTTATATATTTTTAAACCTTTATTTAATAATATATAGATAAATAAAAGCATAAGTGCAATTGATATGAGCATTTCAAATATAGATATTTCCCCAATAATATATAATGTTGGGCTTAAAAATGCCGACAGAAATGGTATATATGATAAAATATGAATAATAGTTGAACCATTAAATAATGAAGCAGACACAGCTAAATAATAACCTACCACGGATATTAACATAACTGGTGTTTGCAATTGATTAAAATCTTCTATATTAACCGTCATTGATGCAAGTATTCCAGATAAAATAGCATAAGCAATAAATGATAAAAGCATAAGTATTAAAGTAATTGGAATAAGAACAAGTAATTTAGTTGTAATAATTGATAAATCAATATTACCTACTAAAGATGTAAGAAGATTTAAGGAAGATACTCCCGTTACAATTTTATTAATAATTAAACCTATTGTGGAGTATAAAACTAATAATAATCCTTGCATTATAACAAATAAATTACTAGCTAAAACTTTAGAAAACAAATGAACTTTAGGACTAACATTAGAAATAATTATTTCCATACTTCTTGTGGTTTTTTCTTCACATATTTCACCACCTACCATTTGAACTAAAAATACAACTAGCATAAAAAACGGTAAGATAACCGTAGGAAAAACACTATTCATAATTAAATCCATATTTTCATCAACGCTATTTTTAGCACTTAATATTGTTCTTTCTACATTTGTCGGACTTGTAATATTTGTAAGTACATTAGGATTTATATTTGCCTCAATCATCCCTTTAGTACTCTTAGATATATTTAAAGCATTTGTTATTTCCTGATATATCGTATTATCTATTTTTTCATTACTAATAATTTCACTAGTTAAATACTCTTTATTATCACTATTTAAAACTATAACTATTTCTTTGTTTTCGAGATTCTTCGTTAATTCATCTTTACTTTTACTACTTTTATTAATTTCTAAAAGTTTATCTTCATCTAACTGTTTTAAAGTTTCACTAAAATAATCATATACTCCGGCATTATCGATAACATAAATAATTTTATTATCTGAAAAATCACCACCAAAAAACTTAATAATTGATTTTATATTTATAATACCAACGATTATAAGAGCAAGTATTATATTAGTAACTAAAAACCATTTAGAACCAATCTTTTTCTTAAGACTCATTTTTGTTAAATACCAAAACTTCTTATTCATGATAACCTCCTACATAATCTATAAATATTTCATTTAGTGATGCATATGAAACTATATATTTAGTTATTTTACAAAACTTTATAATATCAAAAACTTTATTTGCAACATCATTATCCGTAATATGTATAACATATTCTTGAGGTTTTATTTCAATATCTAATACCCCTTTTACTTTTTTAATTTTTTCAAGAGGAATATCCCCGGATACTTGAATTACTTTCTTAGCATAATTTTCTTTTATTTCTTTTAAATTACCAGTTAAAATAGCTTTACCTTTTACTAAGATAATTAATTCCTCACAAAAGTCTTCGATGTATTCCATTTGATGCGATGAAAAAATAATAGAACACCCCTTACTTTGAAGTTCCTTTATAGCACTTTTTAATAGTCCTACATTTATTGGATCTAAACCAGTAAATGGTTCATCTAATATAAGAAGTTTAGGATCATTAATAACCGCGGAAATAAATTGTATCTTTTGTTGATTTCCTTTAGAAAGTTCTTTTATAAGCTTATTTTTATATTCTGTTATTCGAAATTTTTGTAGCCAATAATCTAAACGTTCATTAATAATTTCTTTCTTCATTCCTTTTAATGTTCCATAGTATTCGATCATTTCTGAAACTTTCAATTTAGTAAGTAAACTTCTTTCTTCCGTTACAAAACCAATAAGATCCGTATTTTTATAAGTTATCTTTTCCCCATTTAATAAAATAGTTCCTTCATCAGGTTCTAAAAGTCCCATAATCATTCTAAAAGTAGTAGTTTTACCAGCTCCATTTTCACCAAGCAAACCAAATATTTTCCCATCATTTACAGTAAATGATAAATCATTAACCGCGGTTAATTCACCGTACTTTTTTAAAACATTTTTTACACTTAACATTTTATCCTCGTTTCTTAACTTCATTATATTATAATTTTTTTCTAAAAAAAAGAGGAAATCCTCTTTTAATAAAATGATCCGCCCCAAATAATGGCCAATAATATAAATAATATTAATACTATAAATGCGTAACTTGCAGTAAAATTAGTTCCACTATTTGAGTCACATGATTTTTTACAACAACTCATAATTTTCCCCCTTATTTATTAAATAAAAGCCCCTACTATGATTATTAATAAAATGAATAATACTAAAATAATTGCAGCTCCTAGGCCATTTCCACATTGATTCATAAAACATTCCTCCTTTATTTTGTCTTTTCACTTATATTCTATGGAAACTTTTTATAAATGTGAGGGTGTATTCCTTGTAATAACGAAAAAATGCTGATATAATGACTAAGTAAGGAGAAGATTATGAAGAAAAAAATAATTGGTTTATGTGTTATTATGTTACTTGCCGGAGGATGTGGTAAAGTACCAACATTAAAAAATGGTGAAGAAGCAATTGTCAGTTTTAAAGATGATAATAAAATAAGCGTAGATGACTTTTATAATAAAATAAAAGATACATACGGGCTAGAAACTTTAATATCAATGATTGATACTTATATTTGTGAAACAGAATTTGCAGATTATAAAGATACAGCCTCTAAAAATGCTAAAGCTTACGTTGATGCATTTATAGAACAATATGGAAGTGAAGAAAAATTCTTGGAAACTTTAAGAAGTCAAACTAGTTATCAAACTATTGAAGCTTATAAAAATTATTTATATTTAGCTAATTTACAAAGTCATGCTATCGAAGAATATGCTAAAGATAAAATAACTGATAAAGAAATGGAAGATTACTATAAAAATGAAGCTATCGGAGATATGGAAATAAGTCATATATTAATTACTTCGGATACTAAAGAAAAAGCAACAAGTGATGAACAAAAAGAAGCTGAAAAGAAAGCTAAAGATAAAGCAAATGAAGTTATTGAAAAATTAAATAATGCTAAAAAAGAAGGAAAAGATATTAACGAAACATTTAAATCACTAGCTAAAGAATATTCTAAGGATGATGCTACAAAAGATAAAGGTGGGGCTTTAGGCAAAATTAATTATGGTGATTTAAGCGATGATTATGATGAATTAATTGATGCGGCTAAAAAGTTAAAAGATGGTGAATATTCAACAAGTATTATTACAACTGAACTTGGATATCATGTAATATTAAAAACAAAAACATATGAAAAAGATACGTTTGATAATGTAAAAGATAAAATTAAAGAAACTCTTGGTGAAAGATATGTTAAGAATAACCAAAATAGTATTGGCTTAACAGCACTTCAACATTACCGTAAAGAATACGGAATGGAAATTCAAGATAAAGAAATGCAAAAACAATATTCTAATTATATTCAAAATGCATTAGCAAGTATCCAAAATAATAACACAAAAACAAATACAAATGAAAGCAAATAAAAAAAACCTTAATTGGTTTTTTTTATTTAGCATAAGCAATCAACATAGGTATCTGATAAACATCTTATACAACATAAACAGTCACAATCCATTGTAAAGAAAACATTAGTAGCAACATATGGATATAAACTAGTATCATCAGTATTATCAGCAAGTACTCTAAATGTACAACAATTTCCTTCAATTTTTTCTACTCTAAAGACATTAGAACATGTAGATGTCAAACCACCTTCTGCACAACTAGCCGTAGAATCCTTTGTAATTGGCATACTCCAAGGAGTTCCATTTCCTGAACAACAGTAAAGCATAACAGGTCTTGTATTACAAATTAAACAGTTACTTCCCCCACCTAACACAGGTCTATCACATGTTTGTAAACAATTGTCCGGACATGCGTTTTCTTGTAACACTAGTATGACACATAGTATTTCATTTATGCAATTACCTTCAGTTGTTTTACATTGATTATTCATAAACTTTCACCCTTTCATGTAATTCACTAATAATTTATGATTAATATTTAATTTAGTGTATGCTTTTTTCTTTGTTAATTTTAACAAAACAAGTTTAAAAGATAAACTTTACTCATTACTTTTAAGCTTATCACATTATACTATTTTATATTTTCACAACATATTTTCTTTCCCTTTTTAAAAAACAATGCTATAATTATTATGGTGATATTAATGCAAACATGGTTACAATATATTATAATTGCTTGTTTTTTAGCTATTATATCTTTAGTTATAGTAAAACTTTCTAAAAAGAATTTTAATGTTGAAGCCAACAAGTTAATTCAATATTTAGGTGGGAAAGAAAATATTATTAATGCTGAGTGTAATATGAGCAGATTAAAAGTAATATTAAAAGATGTTTCCCTAGCAGATAAAGATGCTATCCAAAAACTAGGTGCTAAAGGTATTGTAGAGATAGATAACCAATTAAAAATAATATTTGATAAAAATGCTAAACAATTAAAAAAGTATATTGAAGAATTAATTTAATATACTTTTTGGTACTATAAAAGTGTAATAATTAATTACAGAAATGTAGTTGATTGTTACACTTCTTTTTATTATGATTGA